>CAMCYK010000080.1 GCA_945883695.1 Akkermansia muciniphila
CCGCTGGAAGGCGAGGTGGTGAAGAAGGACGTCACCTGGACCTGGTGGGAGAAGGACGCCGGAAGTCCGAACGAATGGCCGGAACTGCCGCTGGAACGGCTGGAAGGCCTGCTGCATTCCGGCGCGCTGTTCGCGCGGAAGTTCCCGAAAGGGGCGGATATCGGGAAATTGGGACTTCACCGGTCGCTGGCGATAGCGTGTGGTTGAAGCTCCCGCGAGAAAGGCGGCGGCCTATTCAGAGGGCTTGCTGCAAAATGCCGCAGCCACTTTTGGTGGCTGCGAAACGGCGTGGCGGTATGCCTTGGCCTCGACCCAGCGGCGAATGATTCCGGCTCTCTATGATGCACGCGCTATGGAGTAGATGGATCGCCACGGGAAAGCGGACTTGGCCGACGAGACGGCCGCAGCGTGGATGTCAGAGGAGCCAAATCTCACGCGGAAATGTGAGATGCAGCCTGTCGAGCACTGAGGGAACAGCTATTTGCCGACGATTTTTGCTGCTTCACGTCTAATCTCGTCATTATCAATCCTCAAGAGCCACCCTTGCGCCGAATCGATTTCGTCATAGTTCATAGCATATTTCACAACTTCTAAAATCGCATTATCTCTCGCCAAGGGATTCGCGAATTCTAAGGTTAGTAGTTCAGAGGTTGCTCTGCTTGGTTCGGATTCCAACCATCGCTTCGTTGCAGTGCGGACATCAATTGCATTCGCATCTTCCCAACCGGCAAGTTTTCGCACCGTTTCTTGCGGCTGCATCCTGCTATTAGCACGCAAAAACTCCTGCCTTGATTCCTCACTCCACTTATCGGGACTTTCGAGAAAATCCGGCCATAATATTTCCAAAGAGTCAGCAGTTGCATATTTGGAGAATCCGGAAACAAAACTTTTATCGTGCGTAAATTGGCGGACAATGGCTTCAGCATCTTTGAAATTGTTCGAGTGGCCAGGTCGTGCGAGCGCTTGCGCTATTCCAGATCCAAGCGCATCGCGCGCAAGTGACGATGACTTGAATAATTCCTGTTCTGCCGGGTAAAGATTGGAAATATTCAAGCTCACCGCGTGCGAGATTCCTCCAAAAGCAATATTCCTTTCAACCTCCTGGTCTAGCGAATCTGCAAGTCCAATCAGATTCGAAACAGGGAGTTTCGAGTTTGCAAACACCGCCAGCAAAACGGTTTGGCGCAAGTTTCCAACCCCAAACTTCTGCTCAATTAATCCAAGTGCCTCTGAGGTGAAACCACGTTTCGACAGCGATCCAAACGCCGCAATCAGGACAGAAGAACGATTTCCTTCACTGGCATCGATCGAATCGAGCATCTCAATAATCGCCAGAACATCAGCTTCACTTCTGACATTGTGGCTGGCCATGTTTAGGAGTTCAACTGAGCCACCAAGTGTTTCGCTCTTCCCTATCTGACTGAGGATTTCCGGCGTAGAGACGCCGAAGTACTTGTTAGTAATGGACTCGGTATTCGGTCCCGATTTCCCTTGGTTTTTGGTTTTCCGTTCCGCAGTGGAGTGAATCGGGTCGCCCTTGCTGTTGCCTTTGCGCTCACACGAAGGTAAGAGCGCGACGCCCACAAACCCTGCCACAGTAGCCACAACTTGCCAGAGTTTTATCATTTTTTGATAATTTTAAATTCCCAAGACAGACCTTCCAGTGGGTAAATATTTTGAACGCCATTCCATTTATAGTCATCTTCTGGAGATGGATTATTAACAACCTCTTCTTCCCACTCTGAATATATTGAAATGACAACCCCTGTCGCAATTCGAACGTATACATTAACCCACCTTCCATTTACAGTCTCAACATCAACATCTGCATCATCTACCGGTGTCCACACTACGGTTGGAGCAGGTCCAGATTCGTCCAGTGAAACGACATTCTTAGCTCCGATCCACTCCGTTGCGCCCATCGCCAATTGGCCGGCTGTTTCCGCTACAGCGCTTATTTGGCACTGTGCCGACTTTCCTACCCAACCCTTACTGACTCCAAGGAGCATCATTGTCAGCTCGGTTCCGTGTGACTCCACCGTGTGAGTCAACCACGCCGAGGTTCCATCGGGCATATGCATTTTATCAGCGTTCGTAATCTGACTATAGGCCTGATTGAGAAAGAGAGATGGGGCTTTGGTACAAATAAGGAAATATTCGCTTCCGCTTGAGCCGCCATTCTCTTCAATTTGAGCGTTTGCCTGTGTTGAAGCCAAATTCCAAGCTACCAAAGTTGCGACTGTCGCACCCCCACTCCGCTTCAAAAACTTCCTCCGCGTCATCGAACTCATCGCGCCGCCGCCCCCCTCGGTTTCGCCGTCAAACGGCTGATTTAAACGGCCGGGGGGGGGGCAGGAGGAAAGGATTGTTCATAGGAGAGATTTCAGATTCACGCAGGGGAATACGAGGCGCGGGTCCGGACGGCAAGGAGATTTTCCATTGTTAGGGAAGAAAGTTGAGGAAATCATCAATCGGCCCGTCAGAAGGCGACCTATCCCGTCGCTGCAAGCTTGCCGCGGCCCGTGGGATGCGGCAAAGGACTGGATCATGAAGTTCGAACATGCCTTTCCCTTGCGCTTTTGGATCAACCTTGGCCGCCGGGAGGACGGGAGGAACGAGACGGAGGCACGGCTGGAGGAGGCCGGGGTTATGGCGGAGCGCTTTGCGGCGGTGGACGGGAGATGCAATAAACCAGAGGCCAAATACGAGAAGCCAGATGAAGAGCGAGCGAAGGCGGCTGGAGTTCGACCAGAGCCCGCGGGGGTAAAGGCAGGAGGCTGCGCTGACTCGTATCCTCGAACCGTGGCTGCGGCATCCCCGCCCCTAGTAGCTTAAGCGAAGTGGGGTTGCCGCAGACCCAGCGGCTGGCGGTTCGGGAGGCGTGGCGGCGGGGGGCTCGGTCGCTGTTGCTGATGGAGGATGATGTGGTGTTTCACCCGAGCTTCCAGGCCTTGATCGGGATCGTCGAACTACCGGAGGACTGGGGGATTTTTGGGATGTCACCCTGACCTGGTGGGAGAAAGACGCCGGCAGCCCAAACGAATGGCCGGAACTTCCGCTGGAGCGCTTGGAGGGCTTGCTGCATTCCGGGGCGCTATTCGCGAGGAAGTTCCCGAAGGGTGCGGATATAGGGCGGCTGGGGCTCCACCGGTCGCTGGAGATGGTGGAGTAGCGCGACTTTGCAAGTCGCGCGGGTGGTCGGGTCGCCGCGCCGGAGTGGCTACGATGCCCCTCGGTGGGGCCCGCCACACCCCGTCACAATTTGCAGAATTGTGCCACGTCAGCTTCGAGGGAGCGCGCTCCAGCGCGACGCGAACGTTTTTCGGCTGGCCGGACACCGGAGCGATGCCACGATTTCCGCAGCTTCCGGAAAGCTCCGGGCCTCTGGATACGTTTCCGGGAACCGAACTCATGCACCGCTCCATCCTCCTCGCCCTGCTCCTGACCACCCCCATGCCCGCCCAGGACGGCAGCCAGCTCTACACGACCCACTGCTCGGCCTGCCACGCAGCGGACGGCAAAGGGGCAACCGGTGGCCAATTCCCTCCACTCGCCGGCAGTCCGTGGGTCCAAGGAGATCCGCAGCGCACGATCAAGCTCGTGCTGCACGGGCTCACCGGCCCGGTCGAAGTCGCCGGCCGCACTTACAATCTCGAAATGCCGCCGCAGGGATCGGTGATTCCCGACGACCACCTCGCCGCGATCCTGACCCACGTCCGCGCCTCGTGGGACAACGGCTCCCCTGCCGTGACCCCCGGCATGGTCAAGGCCGCCCGCGCCGCCACCGCCGACCGCAAGACGCCGTGGACCGCCCCGGAAATCCTCAAACTTCACCCGCTGCCGGCCGTCGCGCCGCCCATCGCCAACCTGATCTCGCGGATCTACCCGGGAGAATGGCAGGACCTGCCCGATTTCAGCAAGCTCACGCCGATCAATGTCGAGGAAGAACACGATGGCTTGATCAGCCTCAGCGACGCCGATCGCAACGAATTGGTCGGGCTGGTATGGGAAGGGGAAATCACGGCGCCGAAGTCCGGCAAATTCATCTTCCGTCTCGACGCCGACGATTGCGCCCGGGTCATCGTCAACGGGAAAACGGTCGCCGAAGTCCGCGGCATCGGCCCGCACGACGGGTCCCGCGCCAAACAGGGACAGATCCAGCTCGCCGCCGGCCCCCACCCGATCCGCATCGAGTATGTCGAGTTCCGCGGCCAGGAAGCGATCTCCCTCGCGATGAAAGGCCCGGGAATCCCCGGCTGGCGGAACCTTTCCGACAGCCCGATTCCAGCCGAGCGCCCCTCGCTGATGGTCAAGGCCGGCGCCGAGCGCGCCGTGGTCTACCGCAATTTCATCGCCGACACCACGCCGCGGGCGATCGGCATCGGTTTCCCCGGCGGGGTGAATCTCGCCTACAGCGCCGACAACCTGGCACCCGAACTCATCTGGACCGGTGACTTCATCGACGGGTCGCGTCATTGGATCGACCGCGGCCAGGGCAACCAGCCGCCCGCCGGCGATCAGGTCGTCAAGCTCTCCGGATCCCCAGCCCTGGCCGACAGCGCCCGCTTCCGCGGCTACAAGCTCGACCCCGCCGGCAACCCCACCTTCTCAGTCCAGCTCGGCAAGCAATTCGTCCTCGACTCGTGGAAGCCCGCCGGCTCCGAAGGCTCCCCCTCCTTCCTGCGCACCCTGACCGTCAACGGCCAGGGCGGCCCGCTCGAGCTCCTGCTGTCCGACCTGCTCCCGCTGAAGATAACCGGCGATCAGGACTTCGACCTCGGCGACACCCTCCAGCTCCACGCCGAAGGCAGCACCCTGGAGTCCCGCGACGGCAAGACCTTCATCAAGCTCACCCCGGGCCAAACGGCCACCCTCACCTACCGCTGGAAGTGAAGTTCCAAGTGAGACGTTCCAAGTTCCAAGCCAAAACCACTTCCATGTTCCATCTGCGTTCCTCCGCGCTTCTCTGCGGTTTGATTTTTTCCGCCGCCCAAGCCCAGCAGCAATCCGACTACTACCTCCGCGAGGAAATCCCGCTGCCACCCGGCGAGGTCATGGAACTCGGCTCGATCGCCCTGATGCCCGACCGCAAGATCGGCGTGACCTCGCGCCGCGGCGACCTTTGGATCTGCAGCGGCGCCTACGAGGCCGACCTGTCCAAGGTCACCTGGCAGAAATTCGCCGAAGGCCTGCACGAACCCTTCGGCATGTTCTGGAAGGACGGCTGGCTCTACCTGACCCAGCGCCCGGAAGTCACCCGGCTCAAGGACAGCGATGGCGACGGTCGTGCCGATACCTTCGAAACGGTCAACTCCGACTGGAGCATCAAGGGCGACTACCACGAGTATATCTTCGGCTCGGATCTCGACAAAAACGGCGATATCTGGGCGGTGCTCTGCCTGACCGGCTCCTTCACCGCCGAGGTGCCCTGGCGCGGCTGGTGCGTCCGCATCACCCCGCAAGGCGAGATGATCCCGACCTGCTCCGGCATCCGCTCGCCCGGCGGCATCGGATTCAACGCGGAAGGCGATGTCTTCTACACGGACAACCAGGGTCCTTGGAACGGCTCGTCATCCCTCAAGTGGCTCAAGCCGGGCTCCTTCCAGGGCAACCCGTCCGGCAACCGCTTCTACGACCTCGCCAAAAACATGGGTCCGCGGCCGGTCGAGCCGAACGACAAGTCGCGTATCGTCACCGAACGCGCGCGCATCAAGGAGTTCGTGCCACCCGCCGTGATCCTGCCCCACGCCAAGGTCGGCAATTCACCCACCGGCATCGTCGCCGACACCACCGGCGGCAAGTTCGGTCCCTGGGAAAAGCAACTCTATGTCGGAGAACAGACCGCCTCCGAGGTCCAGCGTGTCTGCCTCGAAAAAGTCAACGGCCTCTACCAGGGCGCCGTCTTCCATTTCCTCAACGGCTTCGAAGCCGGCATCGTGCCGCTCCGCCAGGCGGACGATGGCACGATCTTCGTCGGCGGCACCAACCGCGGCTGGGCCTCGAAGGGTAGCAAGCCGTTCACCTTCGAACGCGTCCGCTGGAACGGCAAGACCCCCTTCGAGATCCACACCATGTCGGCGCTCAAGGAAGGCTTCGAGCTGACCTTCACCGAACCCGTCGATCCCGCCACCGCCGGCAATCCGGAGTCCTACGCGATGGACGCCTGGACCTACATCTATCAGGCCGCCTACGGTTCGCCCGAGGTCGACCAAGCCACGCCGAAAATCACCGCGGCCGTGGTGTCGCCCGACAAGAAGAAAGTCCGCCTCACCGTGGACGGGCTCGTGCGAGGTCATGTCCACCACCTGGTCGCAAAAGGCGTCAAATCCGCCAGCGGCGGCGGACTCTGGCATCCGGAGGCCTGGTACACGTTGAACGAGATCCCCCGCTGATTCCCCTGGATCATGCCGGTCCCCGGGTCGGGATGATCGCGAAGGAGCCGCCCCCGCGGCTCCTTTTGCTTTTCCGCACATCCCGACCTTGCCCCGGTCTCCGGCCGCCGCTATCGCCACCCCGATGAAGTTCATCAGTTGGCTGCAGACCCGACACCCCGTCCTCGAGCTCCTCGGCACCATCGCCGCCGGCCTGCTCTATGCCGTCGCGCTGAAATTCTTCATTTTCCCCGCGAAGGTGATCCTCACCGGCACCGAAGGCATCGCCGCCGCGCTCGCCTACTACCACGACAGCAGTTCGCTCTTCCTCATCCTCTACGCGGTCTTCCAGGCCCTGCTCATCGGCTTCGCCTGGGGCAAGATCGGCCGCACCTTCGCCTTCCGCACGCTGCTCACGGTGGTCACCGTCATCGTCACCCTCCCCGCCCTGCCGAACCTTGAGTTCGCCCGCCCGGAGTCCTCGAACGAGCGCATCATCCTCGTCCTGTTCGGCGGCATCCTCGCCGGACTCGCCAAGGCCCTCGCCTTGCGCAACCGCGGTTCCACCGGCGACGAGGATATCCTCGGCGCCTACTTCGCGATGAAATACCTCAAGCCGGTCGGGTCGATCGCGGTGATCGCCGCCGCCGTTTCCACCGTTTTCGGCCTTTCCCTCGACTACTTGAAAAACGAGGCCATCGAACCGGTGCTCAACACGCTGATGTACACCAGCATCTACATCTTCATCAGCGCCGAAACCCTCAACAACTTCTTCCGCAAGTTCAAACTGGTGATGATCACCGCCTTCGGCCGGGACCCCGCGGTGATCGGCCGCGCCATCACCAGCGCCGCGCCCCATCGCACCTACACCATCCAGCACGGCACCGGCGGCTACAGCAGCGAGCCGGTACACCTCGTCCGCACCATCGTGACCCACGAGGAACTTCCCGAAGTCCTCGACGCCCTCGAGCGCGGCTGCCCCGACGCATTCCATTTCCACCACGACATCGAAGGCACTTCGCGCAATTACTACATCAAGCCCATCGGCTGAATCCCATGCCAGTCCTACTCCTCTGCGGCCACGGCTACCTTGGCCAAGCGATCTCCCGCGATTTCCTCGCCGCCGGCTGGGACGTCACCGCCCTCTCCAGAAGCGCCGGCGGCCCGCCGGCTTCCGAGCGTGGCTGCGGCATCTTACCACAAGCCTCCCACGCGGACGACACCGCCCCAGCCACCGCCGGAACCCTGCGGGAAGAGACCTGCGACCTTACCTCCGCCGCCGAGGTCGCCGCCCTCGATGTCAGCCCCGACTTCATCGTCCACTGCGCTTCCTCCGGCCGCGGCGGCCCCGCGGCCTACCGGGCGGTCTACCTCGACGGCTGCCGCCACCTGCTCGACACCTTCCCGGGCATCCCGCTGCTCTTCACCTCCAGCACCTCGGTCTACGCCCAGACCGATGGCTCCGAGGTGACCGAGGAAAGCCCGGCCGAACCCGATCGCGAGACTGGAATGATCCTGCGCGAGACCGAAGATCTCGTCCTTGCCCGCGGCGGCATCATCACCCGTCTCTCCGGCATTTACGGGCCCGGCCGCAGCGTGATCCTGAAAAAATTCCTGAGCGGCGAGGCCGTCGTCGAGGAGGACGGCCGCCGCTTCATCAACCAGATCCACCGCGACGACGCCGCCGCCGCGATCCTCCATCTTGCCCATCGAAATCCTTCAATCGGCAATCATCCATCATCAATCGCCAATCCGCTTCTATTCAACCTCTCCGACACGCGACCCTTGAGCCAGTTCGAGACCTACCAAAGCCTCGCTCAAACGTTCCAGCGGCCGCTCCCCCCCACCGGCCCGCGCGATCCCGACCGCAAGCGCGGCTGGACCCACAAGCGGGTCAGCAATGCCAAGCTCCGCGCCACCGGCTGGGACCCGCGTTTCCCGAGCTTCCTCGACGCGGCGGAGCGCGTCGCCCCGACCTTGTAAGTCCGGCCGACCGACCGGCCCGCTGACAGACGGCGCGGGACTTGCCAGCGCTCGGAAAAGGCCACCCGGCCCTGTTCCAAGTCACTGGATTCGTCATCGCGACCGTACCCCCCGTCGTGCGGGCCGAAATCTGGAAAAGTGTCGGCACCGGGGCGCTTTCGCTACCGCGCGGTGCCACGACGAGCTTCAACCGTCCCCCATCCCCGTCCGTCCCGCAGGCACCCCCCGGAACTCGCGCGCCGGTCGGGGAGCTTTGGAAGTGGAGGAAGCTCGTCATTACTGAAGCAATCGAAATCAGCTCCAACCGATTTCCAAACTTTGCGGAAAATTTTTAAAACCCGATGATCAGGGAACCCCGATGCTCTGTGAATCAAGCTTTCAGGCATTCTCAAAAAGAAACATTGAACCCGAAATGGCAGCGGTTCTCGTCGTCATCAATCCGCCAGCCATGATCCAGCCGGAGGTCGACCTGTTCCGCGATCCGCATCCTCAGGCCGAGTCCGGCCCCGGTTAACGATGACGAGGTGCCGCCGCGGTTTTCCACGCCGGCATGGTCGAGGAAGGCGAGAATCCGGAAGCCGCCGCCGTCGATCGGCACGATCAAGGGCGAGTGGACCTCCAAGGTCGCTTGCCACCCGGCATCCGCGGAGACTTCCCGCTCGGAGGCTCCGCGCACCGTCTGGTAGCCGCCGGCGGCAAGTTGCTCGGCCGGCAGCAAGCGGGAGTCCGCCATTTGGGCCGCCCCGCGGAGATGCAGCTGCCAGTCGGCACCGGGCGACCACCAGCCCCGGCCCGCCAGCCGGCCGATCAGGTAATTGGACGACGCCACCGGATCATAAGCCCGGAAGGCCTCATCACTGTTGTTGGAGCTCATCCCACCGGGCGCGGCCAGCACGCTGGTTTCGAATGAAGCCGCGCCGTTCTCCCAGGTCCGACCCAATTCATGGCCGAGCTTGCCGTGGATAAACACCACTTCGCCCGGCGAGAGCGACCCGTCGCCGAAGAGCAGGAACTGGTCGGTGCCCTTCAGTTCGAATCCGCCGCCGACCTGCTGGCACCAGGCACCGGCCGCCGGCAGCGGCATCTTGTAAAAGGCCGTCAGCGCCCACGAGGAGCCCTCGCTTTCAATCGGCACGCCACCGGACGCGTAGCGGGATTCGACCGTGGCATAGGCCGCGTCGAGCTGAAGCAAGCGGTGGCTGCCGTGGAACGGGATTTCCCAGCGCACGGCGTTGGCAAACAGCGACGAGGCCGGCGTGCCGACCACGCTTTGCCAAGCCAGCAAATGCTCGCCGGGGGTCAGCCCCGCCACGCCCAGCAGGAACCGGTCGCGCCCGAGCAGGTCGGGCCCGCTGTTCTCGAAGCCGGTGTTGACCCGCCACGGCCGGATCTCCTCGAAGCCGATCAGCAGGTCCGCGGTGGCGGGCTCCAGCCCCGGCGACACGAAGACCCGTGGCCGGCGGAAGATCGTGCGGCCATACCACGCCACCTGTTCGTCGAGCTCCCCGCGCCGCACCAGGTCGCCGGGCCTGAGGGACAGACCCTTTCGCAAGACCTGACCCTTTCGCAAGACCTCCGGATCCCCGTGCTTCGGCCGCGAAAGGCCCACCTCGCCATAGCGGCCGATCTCGATCGTCAGTCGCAGGGTTCCGCCCGCCAGGTCCTGCTCCGGCACCTCGAGCGCGACCACCGGAAATCCCTCGCCGTCGTAATGAATCAGCAGGGCATCCGCCAACTCCGCCAAGTCCCCGCCGGCCAGCGGCCGGTCCAGCCAGCGCCGCAAGCGCACTGCCAGCGTCCGCGGCGACGGCACCCGCAGGTCCGCCGAAGCCGCCAAGCCGGTCGCGAGCTCCCGCTCGGCCCCGCCGGTCGGCGACATCAGGACGATCCGCTCCAGTCGCGCGACGAGCAGATTCCCCCGCTCGCCCGCCGGCTCCGAAGCGCGCACCGGCGGCAGCGACTCGGTGACCGGCGCTTCCGGGACGCGCGGCTCGACGCCGGGGAGTGATTGCCCGCGAACGGCGGCGGGCAAATAAAGACAAAGGGCAAGGAACAGGCGCATTTTTTCGGATGGGCTCCCGCACCGGAACTCGGACGATCCAATCCCGCTGCGACCTGTAAATCCCTTAAACATTCTTGCCATTTAAGGCAAAGCTAAAGAGGCTCATGAAGTTTTTATAACCAGAAAGTAAAAATATTTTTATTTTTAAAATAACCAGCTTTGAAGATAACTGAATCATCAAATTCGCAAGATCATCAAGGTGGTCTTTTGCAATAAATTCAAATGCTGGACAAAGCATCGCCGGTATCAGATCACTCCATTGCAAAAGCGATCCATCACCATGATCCACTTCGCGACAAACTTACGTTTTCATCTGTTGGGCATTTTACTTTCCGCACCCTTGATGGCGGACGTCACGCCCGCCGCGTGGTCCGCGCGCTTCGAACTCGCGGAGGCGGGAATCCCGATGTCGCCGAACGAATGGACCCTCGGTCCCTTGACCGAGGGCAGCGGTCCGCCGATCCTTTACTTTTACCCGCAGACCGCCCAGCCGGTAAGACTTTACCTGATCGACACGGCCGTGAAACACGGCCTGACGTGGTTCAGCCAGAATCCCAAGCTCACCTTGAAGCCCACGGTCCGGCTTCCGAGCGGCAGTTCGAGGTCGTTCAAGCACGGGACCCGGATGCTCTCGATCATCGCCGGACCTGAAACCGGTGCCGCCCTCGGCACCCCGATCGAAGTGGTGAACTATGATGTCTATCCCAAGGGAGAAGGCACCAACTCCGACATCAGCTTTATCGCGAGCGCGGTCGGCATGGCGCATGCCGACCACCTCACTTCCACCAGCCCGATGCCGGCGGTGATATGTATTTCGAGCAGCACGATCAATGCCGCCGAGAGTTACATATTGAAATCTAATATTAACTCCGCGGTTGCAGCGGGCATGACAGTGGTTGTCTCGGCGGGAAACCTCGGGGCGGATGTCTCCGCCGGTTACATCCCGGCAATCTACGGCTTGGATCCTGGAATTATCTGCGTGGGTGCCAACGGCCAGAACGGCCTGCGCCTCCCCATGTCAAATTTCGGCGAGCCGGTGGATCTCTACGCCCCGGGCGAAGCCATCCGCACCTTGAGATTCCTCACTCCCAAGTCCGGTGCCTACGAGTTGATGACCGGAACCAGTCCCGCCGCGGGCTTGGCAACCGCCGCCGCGCTGATCGAACTCTCCCTCAATCCCCAGCTCACCCCGGCGCAAGTGGAGCAGGCTTTGACCGGTGAGATCGCGTCCCCCGCCTTCGCCGCGCTGCGGGCCGCCGGCCAGGGAGCGGGTGTGTCGGACCGCGACAACGACGGAACCGAGGACCTGCTCGAGTCGTTTTTCGGAAGCGACCCGACCGATCCGGAAAGCCGCGCGAAACCCGTCCAGATTGAAACCGTGGCGGGCCATTTCCGCCTTTCGTTCGGCGTGGCCGCCGCGCTCTTCGACGCCGCCGATCCCCACTTCCTGTCCAACGGGACCGCCTGGAGAGTCCAGGTGTCGACCGATCTCAGCTCGTGGAAGGAATCCGAGGGCACGCTGACCACCGGCACCGCGGTGGATGGGATCATTCCCGTTTCTTTCGACATCCCGCAGGCCGGCCCGAGCGGGTTCCTGCGGATCGAAGTGTCGCCCCAGTTGAGCGCGGAGTGACCCGGATGGCGGAGCGGGGCGAGCTTGCATGACGGGGGAAAATGGCGGATAGGCATGGCCGCGGGAGGTCGTGGGCCGGCCTCTACCGCCACCGGGGTCCATTCTCCCGCAAGCCGCCATGCCGTGTTCCTTCCGCCGTCGCCACCTCCTGATCTTCGCGCTTGCCGGCGGCTTGGCCGTGGCCAACGCGGACGAACTCGAGGAGGCGCTCGATGCCAACGATCTCGTCACCGCCGAACAACTGCTGGAGGCGCTGGCGGCCGATTGGCAGGAAGCCTGGGAGGAAAGCAGGGACCCGGATGACGCGAAGGAGCTGGCCTCCACCCTGCTCGCCTTGGGAATTGTCGAGCGCCAGCTCGGCAGGGGAGAGGAAGCCCTGCCTCACCTCGAACGTGCCACGTCCCTGCTTGAGGATGGGGACCATGCCATTTTGGCGGATGCTTTGGAAGCTCTTGCCCTCACCGCGCAAGATCTGGGGAAGTACGTCGCGGCGCAATCCCACCTGCGGAAGGTCATCGAATTGCGGCAAGCGCTGCCGCCGGACCAACGCGAGGAGTTGCTTTCGTTGGCCAGGGATCACCTGGCGCTCAACCTGCTCGTTCAGGGCAATTACCGTGAAGCGGGAGCTCTGATCCAATCGACGCTGGCCAAGACGCCGACCGGCGACACCGTCGCCCGGGCGAGACGGCTCGGCTATCTCGGACGCTACCTTCACACCCTCGGCAGCAATTCACGGGCCGCGGCGGCATTCCGGGAAGCACTCGCCCTACCCTTGGCAAATCCCGAGTTGCGGCTCTCGCTCCGCAGCCAGTTGGCCCTCTCGGAGTTGCGCCTTGGCAAAATCGAAGAAGCGCGAATTGGCATCGAGGAGTCCGCCAACCAGGCGCGGAAACTTTATCGCGATCCCGCGTCGATGTTCCGGGCCGCCCCCTATCTCAACAATCTGGGAGCCCTCGATCTCAAACTGGGCAACCCGACCCAGGCTCGTCATGCCTTCGCCGAGTCGCTCGAACTGCTCGAACAATCGCTCGGCCATGGTCACCCTGCGTTGATCGTTCCCCTCAACAACCTGGGTTGCGCCGACCTGGCCACCGGCCGCCACCAGGATGCGGACCAAAGCCTGCGGCGGGCCGCCGACCTGCAGGCCCGGCATTTGCCCCGCCTCCACCTGCGGGTCGCCGAAACCGCACGCAACCAGGCGAGAAACGCGCTCCTCGCCGGCGATCCGGACGCTCTGGACGAGATTGAACGCGCCACCGACATCGGAGTCGAATTGCTCGACGACCTGATCCGGGATGGCAGCGAGCAAGAGCGGCTCAACTTCCTGCAACTCCTGGATCTGGTGTCCCTTCCCTGCGCCACCGGAGACGCCTCGCGGATCGCCGACGTCCTCATCGCGAGCAAGGCCCGCCTGCTGGAGGCGATGCTCGCGGACGGCAAATCAACCCGGCCGCCGACCGTCGGGTGGGAAGAGGTGCAAGCCACCCTGCTGCCGGGAATGGCATTGGTCGATACCTGTCGCTATATTTCGGCCGACAGCGAGGCCGAGGCTCGCTACGGCGCCATCGTCCTGCTACCGGAGGGACCGCCGAAATGGGTGCCGCTCGGAAACGCCGCGGAGCTCGACCGTTGGCTCGAGGCCTTCCGCAATCGCCTTTCGTGGCGCGCCGGCATGCTGGCGGGCGACACCACCCGGCCGCCGCCCCTGACACTGAGGGGAATCCTGCGCGCCTTGCATGCCGGCTTTTGGGAGCCCGTGGCGCGTGAGCTTCCGGAAGGGACGGAACATGTCGCTTTCTCCCCCGACGGAGCCCTTCATTTTCTGCCACTGCCGGCCTTGCTCGACCGGGATCTGCGCTCGCTTTGCCGCCACCACCTTCAAGTCACCACGGTTTCCAGTGCCCGCGACCTTCTCAATCCGCCTCCCGTCCAACGGCTCGACGCGGGCAAGTGGGTGGGAATGGGCGTCTCGGATTTCCCGAAACGCAAAGGTGCTCCGGGAGAGGATCCGCTGATGAAACTGCTGGCCGGACTTGCGCCGATGCCCGGTACCACGGAAGAAATCAAACGCATCAAGCGCTTGGCCCCGCGGGGATCCGAGTTCCATCTGGACGCGGCCGTGAACGAGACCGCCCTCGCCGGGTTAAAAGAGTCTCCAGGGGTGCTCCATCTCGGCTGCCACGCCTTCTTCCTGCCGACGGCAACGACAAGCGGGGCCGTGGTGGATTTCGACGAGAACGCGGGGCTCCTTCTTGCCGGCGGTTTGCTGCTCCACCGCGCGGCGCTGCGCGGTCCGGAGAGCCCGCTGCTAGATGACCACGACGACCTGATGTTTCCCGGCGAAGTCGCCAAGCTCCCGCTCCGGGGAACCCGCTTGGTCACCCTTTCCTCCTGCGAGTCGGGCGCGGGAACCGTGGTTTCAGGGGAGGGCATGCTCGGTTTGCGGCGGGGCTTCGCCCTGGCTGGAGCACGCGAGGTGCTTGTAGCCCTGTGGCAGGTTTCAGACCCATCGACTCCCTTCTTCATGGAGCGGTTCTACCAACTGGCCCTCGCGTCCGACCGCCCGGCCCAGGCCCTCTGGCAGACCCAGCGCGAATTCCTCGCCACGGCGACCAACGACCGCGAATTCGAAATCGCGGTCCTGCGCTACGGTCCTTTCATCCTCAGCCAGAACTTCGCGCTCGCGGGGGGCGGGGAGATCGTTGCTCCGCCCTTGAGCAGCGGATTTCGCTGGCGTTGGATCGCCATCTCACTGCCTCTCCTCGCCTACTTCGCGGCGCGCTGCTCGCGCGGCAAACCGGCCGCCTAGCGCTTTTCCACGTTCTTTCCGCCCCGCATGCCGAAGAACGAGCTGCTGCGGAAAATCGGCTTCGACTTGTCCTGCTTGGCGACTTGCGAGCTTTGCTGCTGTCGGTCCCGCCCGCCATCGGCGCTGGCCGACGTGGGAGCGCTGATGACGATCGTTCTGGCCTTCGTGGCTTTGGACCCGTCGGGACGCTTGACGGGCGGGATGCGCAGGGAGGATTCGCTCAGCACGACGGCCGCGTCGCCTTCATCATGCGCCGTAATTGCAACGTCGCGATCAATCTTCCCGTTTGTCGTCAAATCCCCAATCACAATGGCGGATCGGGTCTGCGAGATTTTCCCACCGTCGCCAATCTCGAGGAAGATCCGCTGCGACTTCGAGCCGACGTCGAGACGCCCGCCGTTCTGGATCTCCCTGCTCGCCGCGACCTCAATCCGGGCGGCCCGAGTTTCCCCCACGTGGAGAACGAATCCGTCTCCGCCTTCCGCCCGGAGCTTTGCCCCGTCGCGGTTGGAATCCACCGTCACCTTCGTCCCGGCGGCCATCAAGACGGCTCCAGTTGCAGTAACCCTCGCCCCGTTGAAGACTTGAGTCGAGGCTCCGGCGAGAATGACGTCACCCCCGGTCGCTTGCACGCTTCCGGTCAGCCGTAGATGTCCCCCGGCACCCGCCCCACCTTGCAGCGTGAAGACACCACCGGATCCGGCCGCCGGGTCCGGTCGCAGCGTCGCCAAGGTCACCGACTTCCCGATCACGTTGCCCGCCACCAGCAGATCCGCCCCGGGCGAGTAAAACGCGATGTTCCCGTTCGAGGAGACATTGCCCGCGATGATATTCGTCCCGTTGCTCCCCAACAGGTTGGCGACGCTTTCGCCGCCCACGAAGTCGAAGACCAGCTCGTTCCCGCCAGCCAGATTGAACTGGCCCCAGTCGAGCACGGTATTGCCGGTGATGGTGAAGATTGTCCGGCTGCCGCCAGCGGTGAGTTCGGTCGACCAGGTGGCAGTGCCGGGGGTCGTCAGCACGGGCGCGCCGGTTCCTTGGGCCTGGATTGGCGCGACGAACAACGCCGGAAGCAAGCCGGCAAGGGTGACGAGGGAGTATTTCATGGTAAGACGCTCTGTGGGACGAGGCGACTGACGTGACCTTTTTTAAATTACGGGTTGTCTAGAAGCTTGCAAAGCATTGTTTTTTAGCATTCGCTACCTACCAGCTGACCTGATGTCCCCCGAACTCTCACAGAAGCACTTGGAAAAGTGCTGGGAAGCCTGCTGGCACCGCGCCCGACGGCCGGTCGAAGGCGTGTTGATCCCGGAAGAGCGGGCAGCGGAGATCGCCGAACGGGTGATGCGGAACATCGCCCTCGACTTCGAGGACCTTCCGCCTGAAGCCGAATTCACCGCCCGGGTCATCGAGGAAGCCTCCGAAACCACGCGGGGTCTGGTGGCGGGGGAACGCCGGAAACGGTCGGACCCACAGCTTCACCATGATCCGGACGATCACCGGTACAAGCAGAATCTCGATCTCGACCGCCTGCAGCGGGCGGATCCCGAACGGGGCTTCCAGGATTCCGAATGGAACCGCCTGCCCGAGGTCCTTCGTCCCCTGGCCCTGGCGACCCTGAGCCGAAAAGGCATCAAGGGTGCCGACGCGGAAGACGTTTTCAGCGATACCCTTGTCGAGTTGGTGCGCGAGCGCGAAGGCAGCCGATCCGCACCGATTCTCGATCCCACCGTCTTCGAAGAACTGATCCCCTTGCACGCCCGGATTGTCCAGTTCCGGGCGATCGACTGGTTCCGGCGCCGCAGCGCCTTGAAGAATAAGCCGAACACCGGGGAGAGCTTCGACGCGCTGGCCGGGGATCCCGACCGGCCGCTCCAGTTCGAGGACGGGACCGCCGGCACCATCAGTTTCGATAAAATCTACTCCGAATGCCTCGAAGCTCTCAGCGAGGTCGAGTGGCAGCTGATCTACTCGCTTTACGTCGCCCAGACCGCCACCGTGCAAGATCTCATCCAGGACGACCGCCTGTGTGCCAAACTGGGGATCAAAGCCAAGGCCTCCGCATCGACCCGCCGCAGGGCCATTGCGGAGATGATTGAGGAGGCATTGAAGAAAATCCGGGGAAACTTAGTTTTTTGAAAATCAGACTGCTAACCCTGCGATTGTAACGCTAGAACCATGGACCTCGAACTTCCTGAGAATCTGCGCGCGACCCGCGATCTTTTGACGCGCAGCTTGATCATGCATCGGGAACTAGCACCCGCGATCCCCGCCGGGTTGGCGCGCGACCTCGCCGACCGCTTCGCGACCGCAGGCGCGGACCCGCAACCCATGCCGGTTTCCTGGCTTGAGAAAGTTCGCGGATTCTTCGGCACTCCGGCATTTGGCGCGGTGGCCGCAGCCGTGCTCGTGCTGGGCGTGGCTTCCAACTACTCGGCGGACTCCTTCCGCGGTAGCCGTTCCAGTGCGGCGGACGGTGAAACCCGCGTCCTTTTCGTGGGGAATAATCCGGAAGTCCTGGCCTCCGTCAAAGCGTCCGGCATCTTCGAACCTTCGGCCCTTCATGCGGTTGAGGGAATGGTGGCCGTCGGCGTGATTCCCGGTCCCAAGGTCGTGGTCGATTTCACTTCCGGCACCATCACCGCAATCGACCACAAGGGAACCACCCTCGATCATTCGGCCCTGCCCGCCAACTCCACGGAGGTGGCGACCGCCATCGCGGCCGCCCTGTCCCGCCTTCACTGAGCGGGCGCAAACACTTGGGACCGCGTGCTCGACGGCACGCTTCATGCAATTCCGGGCGGAACCGAGGGATTCTCCGGGTGCCGGGCGAACCCCTTGCTTTGGCGCGCGCAGCAGAGGGTCGCCCGCCGGCCATCCCGCGCCTGCCAAACCATCAGCGCGGATGAATCCCGCTTTTCAGCCGTCGGACTTCCGGTTTGAATCCCCCCCCGCCGTCACCATGCCCCGACTCGCCCTGCTCCAATCACGCGCTTTCGCCCCCAAGACGGAAGCTTTCGAACATCATGAACTCCTGGTCCGCGAAGCCGCGAGGAGCGGAGCCAACATCGTGGTGACCCAGGAACTCTTCCTCACCCCCTACTTCTGCACCATCGAGGACCCCGCGCTCTTCGACCTCGCCGATCCCTTGCCCGGACCACTCACCGACCGGCTCGGCCAGCTCGCCCGGGAGCTTGGTATTGTCCTCATCTCCTCGCTGTTCGAGCACCGCGGCGCCGGCCTCTACCACAACACCGCCGCCATCCACGATGCCGACGGTTTCCTCCTCGGCTTCTACCGCAAGAGCCATATCCCGCAGGACCCGGCTTTCGAGGAAAAATTCTATTTCACCCCCGGCGACACCGGCTGGCCGGTCTGGAACACCCGCTTCGGCCAGATCGGCGTCCTGATTTGCTGGGACCAGTGGTATCCCGAGGCCGCCCGCCTGATGGCCCTCGGCGGCGCGCAGGTCCTCGTCTATCCCACCGCCATCGGCTGGCTCCCGGAGGAAAAACCGGCACTCGGCGACGCCCAGCACTGCGCCTGGGAAACCGTCCAACGCGGTCACGCCGTCGCCAACGGCTGCTACCTCGCCGCCGTCAACCGGGTGGGCACCGAAGGGTCTACCGAATTCTGGGGCCGGTCCTTCGTCGCCAATCCCTACGGCGAACTCGTCGCCAAGGCGTCCACCGATCAGGAGGAAATCCTCTATCACGACCTCGACTTCAGCGCCGTCGAGGACTTCCGCCGCATCTGGCCCTTCTTCCGCGACCGCCGCATCGATGCCTACGGCGACCTCACCAAGCGCTGGCGCTCCTGAATTCAAGCAATCGCCGCCCGCGGTCCCTCGTATCCCCCGAATTCCTGTTTGGCATTCCCCGGCGGACGACGAAACTCACGCGTCATGGCAAAGCCCCTCCCCGAACCCGTCGATCCCGCCGAACTCACCGGACTGGCCTTGGCCACGATGAAGTCCGCCAAGTTCCCGATGCTTGCCTCCGACGACGCCGGCCAACCGCGCCTGCGCCCGGTGTCGCCGGTGAAGACCGACGGCTTCACCGTCTGGATCGCCAACCTCCGCTCCTACCACAAGACCGGCGAGATCGCCGCCAATCCGAAGGTCGAACTCTGTTATCTCGACACCGATCACCACCAGGTCCGCATCACCGGCACCGCCGCGATCGAAGCCGACGCCTCCGTGCTGGCCGCGATCTGGGAGAAAAACCCGCTGCTCCGCTCCTACCTCGGCACTCCCGACAACCCGGAACTCATCGTTTACCGCATCGACCCCACCCACGTCCGTTACATGCGCGAGTGGGCGCTGCAATACCACGTGATCGAGCTCGATCCCGCCGCTCAGGCCCGGATCGCGTAGTCCTCGGCCGGGGCGACATCCCATACCAGGTGCGTGACCGCGAACCTCAGCAGGTTCCGCCCGTAGCGGCTTCGCGTCGCGACGCCGGACAGCAGCCGGGTGATCTGCGACGTCAGGTGCTTCTGCATCAGCCTCGGCAGCGCACGCTCGCCGTATTTCTCACACAGCTGTTCGCCCGCGGCGTGCAGCGCGTACATCCGGCCATCGTAGAAGTACTCGATCACCTCTCCCCAGGCTTCATGCCAGTCGCGGAGTTCGGTGAAAATCCGGTCGAAGGCTTTAGCCAGGCGGACCGGCTGGTCAAGGATCCCGGCACCTCCGGCAAACACCCTGTCATCTAACAATTCCGCGGAGTGCATCGCCATGAACAGGCCCGGCGACAGCATCGGATCGACGAAGCCGAAAGCATCCCCCATCGACACCCAGCCCGGTCCGTGCCCGCGCTCGGAAATCAGCTGGTAGTTGGTGTAGGTCATCACCGGGGTGACCCGGCGGCGGCCTTTCCCCGCGGCCGCCAGAGCCGGCTCCGCGTCGATCGTCGCTTCCAGCCGCTCCTCGGCCGTCTCGCCGCGATCCTTCACCGCCGACTTGTCCACCACCACCCCGACCGACAGCCGTTCCGGCAGCGGGATCCGCCAGCTCCAGCCATGCTGGAGGGTGGTGATCACCACCTGACCCTCCCGCTGCGCCTCGCTATCGAAATCCTCGAAGTGCGCGAAATACGCGACGTCGTTCCGCTTGCCACGCGCCGCCCCGATGCCTAACAGCTTGGAAAAGACCCGCGCCCGGCCGGTCGAATCCACCAGCAGCTTCGGGTGCGTCCCGCCAAGCTCCGGCACGGACGCCAGGCAAGCCGCGGTCAACTGGACTTCCCGACCCTCGCCGCCGGTCTCGAGCTCCGCCCGCCGTTTCACGAAGGTCACCCCGAGCTCCTCCGCCCGGGTCCGCAGCAAATTGTCATACTCCGGCCGCGGGATGTTGTAGGCGTAATTCGGCATCCCCTTGATCGCCCGCTGCGGGAACAAGAAGTCGAGCCGGCTGCCATCGCGCGCCAGGAACCCGACGCCCGGCTTGTGCTGCGAAAAGGCCGCGACCCGCTCCTCGATCCCCAGCCGCCGCATCAAGCCCACCACCGTCGGCAGCAGCGACTCCCCAACCAGCAAGTCGGGCCGCTTGTCGTCGTCGAACACCACCGTCCGGATCCCCCGCTGCGCCAACAAGGCCGCCAAAGTGCAGCCCGCCGGCCCGCCACCCACGATCGCCACCTCGATCTTCGAATTCACGCCCCTTGCTTAGCCCCGCACCGCCCCCATGCAAAGCCGAATGCTCCGAAGCCGCCCATCCCTCAAAAAATCAAAAATCAACAATCGCCAATCAACAATCTTCCTTCCCCGCCCCCGCGTTCCCCGCTTTCCTCCCGCCCATGCGCAACGCCCCCTTGGGCTTCTTCGATTCCGGCGTCGGCGGCCTGACCGTCGTCCGCGCCGTCCAACAACTCCTGCCCGCCGAGGACATCGTCTACCTCGGCGACACCGCCCGCTTGCCCTACGGCTCGAAAAGCCCGGAAACCATCCGCCAGTTCGCCCACGAGGACGTCCGCTTCCTGCTCGGCCGGGAGGTGAAAATGATCGTCGTCGCCTGCAACACCGCCACCGCCCACGCCCTCCCTTCCCTCCAGGAGCATTACCGCATCCCGATCATCGGCGTGATCGAGCCCGGCGTCGAAGCCGTCCTCTCCGACCCCGCCGCCCAGCGCATCGGGATCATCGCCACCCGCGGCACCGTCGGCTCCCACGCCTACCAGCACGAGCTCGCGTTGCGCAGCACAGGCCTGATCCTCCACGCCACCCCCGCCCCGCTGCTGGTCCCTCTGGTCGAGGAAGATTGGCTCGACCACCCCGCCACCCGCGCCGCCCTGCACACCTACCTCGACCCGATGCTCGACCGCGGGATCGACACCCTGATGCTGGCCTGCACCCACTACCCGCTGCTGATCCCGGTGCTGAAGGATTTCCTCCCCGAAGGCGTCCGCCTCGTCGACTCCGCCACCACCTGCGCCGAGCACGTCCGCAGCCAGCTCACCGAGCTCGGTCTCCTCGCCGAAAAGTCCGCGCCCGGCAGCCTCCAGATCCACCTGACCGACCTCTCCGACCAGTTCGAAGACCTCGCCCGCCGCTTCCTCGCCCGCTCGCCGGGGAGGATCCAGCGGGTGAGTTTGTGATCCGGACTGATTCGAAAAGGGCTCGGAACCGACCGCTCCGCGCTCCTGGCGCTGTTACTTCGAATCGAAGGAATCCACCTGAAGCACACGAACCTCGACGGGCTTACCGTCCTTGCGGATCTCCCGTTTCAGCAAGGTGAACCCGATGACGGAAGAAGTGGTCAAGGTTCCTCCACCGTTGTCCTGATACTCGACCTTGAAATGATCGCCTTTGGCTTCGATCACGCGGTAACGCTTGAAGCCTGCTTCCCCGGTCTCCCTGAAAACAGTCCATCCGTCCTCCAGCTTGATCTCGTCTCTGGAAAACTGGTTCCGGTTCGACTCCACCGCATCGAGGTTGATCTCCGTCGTCACGGGGGACTCCGGGTCGGAAACCCAGCTCTGGATCATTCCGAAAACCTGCGGATGGGTTTTGAACGGCAAGGCGGCACCGGCTTTCCTCTGTTCTTCCGCGAACAGGCCGGAGGCACATGAGGCGGTCGCCAGAACGGCAATCGCGAGATTTCTTTTGAAGTACGACAGATGGCGGGTTTTCACGGACGGGCTTTGGGATGAAGGAGCTCTTTCCTGCCCGCAACTCCAGATCGGAAGACTTCCTTGGACTGGACTCGGGCGCAACAACCAAGGAGCGTTCCGGCCGGCCTGACAAGATCGAAAGCGATCCGACCCGCCGCCGAATCCAACGACAGCCTGCAAGACCTCAAATCCCATAGTAACTGCGATAGCGCTCGATGCTCTTCTGTGGTATCCACCCCTCAAAATCCCGGCTCTCTTCAGACCCGATCAAATGCTCCAATGCCGCCGGAGCGGCGGGGTCGCCAGACCTCGCAAGATACTCTTTGGTTACCTCCAACCCCGCTCCACAAAGAAACTGGATATCAAGGCCGCAGCACGCATCGAAACTTGATTGCTTGGCCTCCCAGATCAGAAGCGCGTCCTCAATGGAACCCAGACTGAAGAGCTGCAAACAAAGCACCCGGAGCATTTCCTCACCGCCCTCCCCGCGCTTCTCGAGTTCGATCTCGTCGGCGAGAAGCTGTCGTATCCTGTCTCGCGATTCCGGCGACGCGGGCAAGCCGAACTTCTGAAGTGCTTCGTCGCAGGTCATGGCGCAGCCCCATTTAAGCGGATCGGCCGGAGTTCCAAGATCGGAATCGGCTGAAGGTTTCCAGCGAACCCGCCTCGACCTTTCTTATAGACCGCATTCCATGTTCGACGTCCGCCGTCCGATCCTCGATGCTCCCCCCCGATGACCGCCCCGGCCTTGCGTCGCCTTCTGGATGAGATCGGACCCGTCGATGCCGTTGGCATCGAGGAACGGGTCGCCAAGTTCACCACCCGCTCGATCAAAAAGCGGTCGAAGCTCTTCGGCCTGCGGCTCGCGGTGACGATGGTCGACCTGACCACGCTCGAAGGCAAGGACACCCCCGGCAAGGTCGCCTCGCTTTGTCAGAAGGCGCTCGTTCCCCACGAAGGCGACATCCCGAAGGTCGCCGCGGTCTGCGTCTATCCCTCGATGGTCAAACACGCCGCCAAACACGTGAAGGGCAAGGGCGTGAAGATCGCCAGCGTCGCCGCCGCCTTCCCCTCCGGCCAGGCCCCGCTCAAGACCCGCCTCGCCGAAGTCCGCCAGGCGGTCGCCGACGGCGCGGACGAGATCGACATGGTGATCAACCGCGGCGCCTTCCTCGAAGGCGAACTGGCGCGGGTGCAGGATGAGATCGTGCAAGTCCGCGATGCCTGCGGCGACGCCACGCTCAAGGTCATCCTCGAAACCAGCGAACTCGAAACCTACGACCACATCCGCGCCGCCTCCTTCCTCGCGATGCGGGTCCTGCGCCCCGGCGATTTCATCAAGACCTCCACCGGCAAGACCAGCGCCAACGCCACCCTCGGCAACAACCAGGTGATGATCGAGGCGATCCGCGACTTCTACCTCGCCACCGGCACGGAGATCGCCATGAAGCCCGCCGGCGGCATCCGCACCGCCAAGCAGGCGCTCCAGTTCCTCGTCGCCGTGAAGGAGACCCTCGGCGACGCCTGGCTGAACAACGCCCGCTATCGCTTCGGCGCCTCCTCCCTCCTCAACGACCTGCTCCGCCAGTTGGAAGCCCAGCGCACCGGGGCTTACCAGGCACCTTACACCTTTAGCGACGACTCCTCGGGTTACTAAATAGGTCCTATTCGACCTATAGGACCTATTTCCGTTTCTCCACCATGCCCGCCAAAAAATCCCCCGCCCGCCCGCGCGAACTGCTGTTCGGCGACCTCTGGGAATTCGACCCCGCCCCGGAGTCGGCCGAGCCCTTCATCGCGCCGCGCTACGGGCTGTTCATCGACGGCAAGTTCACCGCGCCGAAGTCGAAGAAATACTTCGACTCCATCGCCCCGCGCGACGGAGCCAAGCTCAGCGAGATCGCCCTCGCCAACGCCGCCGATGTCGACGCCGCCTACACCGCCGCCGCCAAGGCCTTTCCCGCGTGGTCGAAGCTGCCGGGCAAGGAACGCGGCAAATATCTGTTCCGCATCGCCCGCCTGCTCCAGGACCGCGCCCGGGAGTTCGCCGTGGCGGAGACCCTCGACGGCGGCAAGCCGATCAAGGAGTCGCGCGACTTCGACCTGCCGATGGCCGCCGCGCACTTCTTCTACCACGCCGGCTGGGCGGACAAACTCGGGTTCGTCGCCCCCGGCCGCACGCTGCAGCCGCTCGGCGTGATCGGCCAGGTCATCCCGTGGAATTTCCCGCTGCTGATGCTCGCGTGGAAGATCGCTCCGGCGCTGGCTACGGGAAACACCGTAGTTCTCAAGCCCGCCGAGACCACCTCGATCACCGCGCTGAAGTTCGCCACGATCCTCGAACAAGCCGGCCTGCCGCCGGGCGTGGTCAACATCGTCACCGGTGCCGGCGAGACCGGAGCCGCCGTGGTCAATCATCCGCTTGCCGCCAAGATCGCCTTCACCGGCTCGACCGAGGTCGGCAAGATCATCCAGCGCGCCCTCGCCGGCAGCGGCAAGA
>CAMCYK010000081.1 GCA_945883695.1 Akkermansia muciniphila
GCCCCCCCTCGATGAGTCTGCTCCAAAAAACCCCGCTGCTCGGCCAGGAACGACAGCGGGAGATGCTCAAGTCGGCCACCACCTTCACCTACTCCGAGACCCCGCAAGGTCCGCTTCAGGCGCACTTTTTCGCGCCGCCGGACTTCGAGGCCGGGGACCGGCGGCCCTTGGTGATCTTCATGCACGGCGGATTCTGGGAGGCTCCGATGGCCACCCAGTTCGTCCCCTACTGCCTGCATTTCGCCCAGCGCGGCGCGGTCACGGTGACGCTGGAGACCCGCGTCGGATCCGTCCATCGCACCGGCCCGGTCGAGGCACTGGAAGACCTGCGGGCCTTCCTGAGCTGGCTGTCGGGCTACGAACCGCACTTCGGCATCGATCCAGCCAAGGTCGTCATGGCCGGTGCGGCCGGCGGTGCCTTCCTCGCGCTGGCGCTCACCCTGCCGAAGATGCAGAAGGAAGAAAAGCCGCCGGCTTATTCGCCGGCCGCGCTGCTCCTGTTCAGCAGCCTGCTCGACCCGATGGTCCACCCGCTGCTCCAGCGCTTCCCCGACCACGCCACCGCCAAGCGCATGAGCCCCCTCAAGGCGGTGCGGCGGAAGGCCCCGCCGATGATCCTCTTCCACGGCAAACGGGACCGCGTCACCCCCTTCGCGAATGTCGAGAAATTCCACAAATCGATGCGCTGGCGACGGAACCGGATCGAGGTCGTGGATTTCGAGAATGCCGACCATTCGTTTTTCAATCTCAACGTCTCCGACCTCCACTACGGACTGAGCGTGGCGGCGGCGGACCGCTTTCTGGTCGACTTGCAACTGCTCGCCCCCGCCCCTCCGGCGGACGAAGGCTTGCTGGAAGCCGCTTCATGAGCGCCGCCGCCCGACGAGGGCACAATTCCTGCTTGGCACTATCCGGAAGCTGCCGTTAGTTCCCCGCCCCGCGGGTTTTCCTCCGCGCCAATCCATAGGGCGGAACCACGGGCACGGCAATTTCTGCCAATTCCCGCGATGAATCCCTACTACCACCCGAGCACGCCGCTGGTCCCCGGATCCCTTCACCGCCTCTCAGCCGAGCGCGACAACTGCGGCATGGGCGCCATCGCCCAGATCCACGGCAAACGGTCCTACCAGATCCTCGATTTCGCCCTCTGCTCGGTCTGCAACATGACCCACCGCGGCGCCGTCGACGCCGACATGAAGACGGGCGACGGATCGGGCATCCTTTCGCAGATCCCCTACCCGATTTTCCTCAAAGCCGCGGCGAAGCTCGGCACTCCCTTGGAAAATGAAAGCGATCTCGCGGTGGCGGTGTTCTTCCTGCCGGCGGACGATGCCGCCGGACAAAAGCAACTCAAGTCGCTGGCCGAGGAGACCGTGACCCGGCGCGGCATCGCCATCATCGGCTGGCGCGAGGTCCCGGTCGACCCCGACGCCCTCGGCAAGCTGGCGCTTGCGACCCGCCCGCACATCGAGCACCTGCTGCTCAAGAAGCCCGCCGGCTGGGACGGCGACCATTTCGAACGCCAGTTGTTCCTCTGCCGCCGCGCGATCGAGCGCCAGACGAAGGGGCTGAACGGCTTCTACATGCCGACGTTCTCGAGCCGCCTGATTTCCTACAAGGGTCTCGCGATGCCGGCCGCCCTGCGCGCCTTCTACCTCGACCTCCAGGACTCGGATTTCCAGACCGCGATCTCGCTCTACCACCAGCGCTTCTCGACCAACACCTTCCCCGCCTGGCCGCTCGGCCAGCCGTTCCGGATGATGTGCCACAACGGCGAGATCAACACCGTGGAAGGCAACCGCAACTGGCTCTCGTCGCGCGAGGACTACTTCGAGTCGCCGATCTGGGGTAAGGACGTCGAGCTGCTCCGCGATCTGGTCAACGAGCACGAGTCGGATTCCGCCTCCCTCGACCACGCGCTCGAAGTGCTGGTTCTTTCCGGCCGGTCGCTGGAACACGCGATGTGCATGCTGGTGCCGCCGGCCTACCGCAACGACGAGGACATCTCCGACGACCTGCGGGCCTTCTACCAATACATCCGCTCCTTCTCCGAACCCTGGGACGGCCCGGCGGGACTGGTCTATACCGACGGCACCAAGCTGTGCGCGTCGCTCGACCGCAACGGCCTGCGGCCCTCCCGCTACAAGATCACCGAGGACGGCCTCGTTTACATCGGTTCGGAAGCCGGCGCGGTGGTCATCGATGACAGCAAGGTCATCCGCAAGGGTCGCCTGGGGCCCGGCCAGATGTTCACGGTCGACACCTCGACCGGCACGGTCCGCAACGACCGCGAGATCAAGGAAGCCCTCGCCAAGCAGAAGCCCTACCGCCAGTGGATCGACGAGAACCGCCTCGAACTCCGCCGCTTCGTCTCGCCGGAGGCGCTCAAGCCGCCGATGGATTTCACCGCCCTCGACCTGTCCCGCCAGCAGGTGGCGCACGGCATCTCGCTGGAGGAACTCGACATGGTCTTCCCGCCCATGCTCAAGGGTGCCCAGGAAGCCGTGTTCTCGATGGGCGACGACATCCCGCTGGCCGTCCTATCGACCTACCCCCGCTTGCTCTACACCTATTTCAAGCAGCGTTTCGCGCAGGTCACCAATCCGCCGATCGACCCGATCCGCGAGTGGGCGGTGATGACCGTCGGCGCGGGTCTCGGCCCCGAACGCAACTGGCTCGACGAAACCCCCGAGCACTGCCGCATCATCAATCTCGATTCGGCCATCCTGTTCGAACACCAGCTCGACCGCATCAAACATCTCGAGGAGGAGGGATTTCCGTCCCAGGTCCTCGACCTGACCTGGGACGCCAGCACGGGAACCGCCGGAATGAAGGCCCGTCTCGATGAACTCTGCGCGGAGGCCGTGGCCGCGGTCGATGCCGGCGCGAACATCGTGATCCTGTCGGATCGCGCCACCTCGCGGGATCGCGCCACGATCCCGACCATGCTGGCAACCGGCAGCATCCACCACCACCTGATCCGCACCCGCAAGCGCTTGCGCTGCTCGCTGGTGATCGAGTCCGGCGAGGTCCGCGACACCCACCAGGTCTCCTGCCTGTTCGGCGTCGGTGCCACCGCGGTCTGCCCGTATCTCGGTTTCGCCACCGTGCGCCAGCTCGTCGTAGCCGATGGCGGCAAGGGCAAGTTCGACGGCATCAGCATCGAGAAGGCGATGGCGAACTACGGCAAGGCCCTCGAAAAGGGCGTCCTCAAGATCATGTCCAAGATGGGCATCTCGGTGCTCAACTCCTACCAGGGTGCGCAGATTTTCGAAGCCATCGGCGTCGGCAAGGAAGTGATCGAATTCGCCTTCCACGGCGTGCAGTCGAAGATCGGCGGCATCGGCTTCGAGGAAATCGCGGAGGAATCGCTGATCCGCCACCGCGCCGCCTTCGAGACCGAGGTCCCCGCCGGAGAAACCCTCAACCTTGGCGACCCCGGTTACAACCGCTACCGCAAGTCCGGCGAGCGCCATGCCTGGAGCACCGACGTCATCAAGAACTTCCACACCTTCGTCAAGAGCGGCAAGGCCGAGGACTATGACGACTACGTCAAGGTCCAGCTCGATACCGGCCCGGTGGCCATCAAGGACCTGCTCGAGTTCGTCCCCGCCGCTTCCGGCCCGATCCCGCTGGAGGAAGTCGAGGCGCAGGACAGCATCCGCCGCCGCTTTACCACCGCCGCGATGTCGCTCGGCGCGTTGTCGCCGGAGGCCCACGAGACGCTCGCCATCGCGATGAACCGCATCGGCGGCAAGTCCGACTCCGGCGAGGGCGGCGAGGATTCCGTCCGCTTCAAGCCCTACGCCAACGGCGACCATGCCCGCTCGTGGATCAAGCAGGTCGCGTCCGGCCGCTTCGGGGTCTCGGCCCACTACCTGGTCAATGCCGACGAGCTCGAGATCAAGATGGCCCAGGGTGCCAAGCCCGGCGAAGGCGGCCAACTGCCCGGCCAGAAGGTCAACGCCCTGATCGCCCGCCTGCGCCACACCCAGCCCGGCGTCCAACTGATCTCGCCGCCGCCTCACCACGATATCTATAGTATCGAAGACCTCGCCCAGCTGATCCACGACCTCAAGGAGGTCAATCCGCGCGCCCGGGTCACGGTCAAGCTGGTCGCCGAGACCGGAGTCGGCACCGTCGCCGCCGGGGTCGCCAAGGCCAGCGCCGACACGATCCTGATCTCCGGCCATGACGGCGGCACCGGCGCGTCGCCGCTGTCCTCGACCAAACACGCCGGCTCGCCGTGGGAGCTCGGCCTGTCCGAGGCCCAGCAAACGCTGCTGATCAACAATCTCCGCAACCGGGTCATCCTCCGCACCGACGGCGGCCTGCGCAACGGCAAGGACATCGTGATCGCCGCCATCCTCGGCGCCGAGGAATACAACTTCGGCACCATCTCGATGATCGCCATGGGCTGCGTCTATGTCCGCAAATGCCACCTGAACAATTGCCCGGTCGGCATCGCCACCACCGATCCGAAGTTCCGCGCGAAGTTCAAGGGCACCCCTGAAATGGTCATCAACTTCCTCAACGGCGTCGCCCACGAGGCCCGCGAGATCATGGCCAAGCTCGGCGTCCGCACCCTCGACGAACTGATCGGCCGCCCGGAATTCCTCCGCCAGCGCGAAGTGCCCGGCCACCCGAAGGCCAATCTCATCGACCTCGGCGCGGTGCTCAAGGACGTGATCCCCGAGCTCGCCCGGCATCACGGCGTGACTCCCGAATCGCTCGCCCGGACCTGCACCCAGGAACGCAACGACGGGATTTCCAAGACCCCGCTCGATCTGCGGATCCTGCGCGATCTCGCCAGCGCCCTCGGTACCGGTGAAATCTCCGCCGAGACCCCGGAATACGGCCCGCTCTCGACCCCTGACTCCATCACGCAAGCCATCAAGGCGCTGCCGGATCGCGAGCCCGTCGAGCTGAGCTACGACGTGGTCAACACCGACCGCAACATCGGCACCCGGCTGTCCGGGCGCATCGCCGAACTCCACGGCGATCGCGGTTTCAACGGCCACACCGCCGTGACCCTCAAACTCCGCGGTTCCGCCGGCCAGTCGCTCGGCACCTTCCTGGTGTCCGGCGTGAAGATCGAGCTCACCGGCGAGGCCAACGATTACACCGGCAAGGGCATGGCCGCCGGCGAGATCGTGGTGAGGGTTTCCCCCGACGCAAAGTTCAACCCGGCCACCAACACCATCCTCGGCAACACCTCGCTCTACGGGGCCACCGGCGGCGCCCTTTACGGCAACGGCCGCGCCGGCGAACGCTTCGCCGTCCGCAACTCCGGCGCCACCGCGGTGGTCGAAGGCGTGGGCGACCACGGCTGCGAATACATGACCAACGGCAACGTCGTCATCCTCGGCAAGACCGGCAAGAACTTCGGCGCGGGCATGTCCGGCGGCACCGCCTACGTCTACGATGTCGACGGCCGCTTCTACTCCCGCATCAACCCGGAAATGGTCGTGCCCCTCCCCGTCCAGCGCGCCCAGGACATCGAGGAGCTCAAGCAACTGGTCAGCGACCACGCCGACAAAACCGGCAGCCCGCACGCCAAAGCCCTGCTCGCCGATTGGGACAACAGCCTCAAGAAGTTCGTCCGCGTCATCGCCAAGGAACGCGCCGCCCTCGAAGCCGCCGAAGAGCAGCACGAGGCGGCGTCAACGCGCTGACCCATGCCGCGCGTCGTCATCCACGGGATCTTCACCTCTCCCGGCCACAACTACTTCGGCCACCACGGCCAGCCCGCGGGCGAACACGGGGTGGTCGCCCACGAGGCGGTGGAACTGGTCGCCGGCAAGGGCATCCCCGGCGACCGCTTCTTCGATTGGAAGGACGACTACAAGGGCCAGTTGACCCTGATCGAACACGACGTGATCGACGACATCCGCCAGCATTCAGAAAACCCCGACCTGCCCGCCTCGGCCTTCCGTCGCAACCTCGTGGTCTCCGGACTCGAGCTCAACCGCCTGGTCGGCCGCGTCTTCCGGCTTGGCGACGCCTTGCTCGAGGGCACCCAGAAATGCGCGCCCTGCCATTGGATGGACGAGGCCTGTGGCAAGGCCGGCACCGAGAAATTGATGCACGACCGCGGCGGTCTGCGCTGCCGGATCCTGGAAAGCGGCCACATCCGCCTCGGCGAGGTGGATTTTTCCGGCTAGTGGCTGCGGCATCCCGCCGCAAGCCGCCCCCCCGCTTCGGATTCCGGGCCGCCGGCGCGGCATCCGGCCCGCGATTCGGATCACCTGCCGCAACGCCCGCTCGCTTTCCCCGGCAGAACCCGTCACCACTCGACGTAGGTGAGAGTCGCCGACTCCTCTCCGCCCCCCGAGATCCCCAATCCGCCGACCCATGAAGATCCCGCTCGTTTGCTGCCTGCTCGCCGCGCTTTGCCCATGCTCTCCCGCCGCCCCGAAGCCGCCGAACTTCCTGGTCATCCTGACCGACGACCTCGGCTTCTCGGATCTCGGTTGCTATGGTTCGGAGATTCCCACCCCGAATCTCGACCGCCTCGCCGCGAAAGGTCTCCGCTTCTCGCAGTTCTACAACACGGCCAAGTGCCACTCGTCCCGCGTCAGCCTGCTCACCGGCCGCTGGTGCCGCCAGGCCGGCGATGAGTCGATGGCGCGTGCCGTGACCCTTCCCGAGGTCCTCGCGCCGGCCGGCTACTTCACGGCGATGACCGGCAAGTGGCATCTTTCGAAGGAGCCCGCCGACTTCGGCTTCCAGCGCTTCTTCGGCCACCTGTCCGGCTCCACCAACTATTTCACCGGCGACAAAACCTTCCGCCTCAACGACAAGCCGTGGCCCGTCCCGGAACAGGGGTTCTACACCACCGTCGCCAATGTCGACCACGCCCTCCCCTTCCTCGGCGAAGCCCGCGAGGCGAAGAAACCGTGGTTCCTCTACGTCGCCTTCAACGCGCCCCACGCCCCGCTCCAACCGCTCGAGCAAGACTACAAGAAGCACCTCGGCCGCTACACCGGCGGCTGGGACCAACTCCACGCCGCCCGCGCGAAAAAGCAGAACGAACTGAAGCTCTTCGGCCGCGACCTCGAAGCCTCCCCGCGTCCCGACCACGTCCCGGCCTGGGACTCGTTGTCTCCGGAACTCCGCGATTGGGAAGCCCGCCGGATGGCCGCCTACGCCGCGCTGATCGACCGCGTCGACCAGGAGATCGGCCGCCTGTTAGAAAACCTCGCCACCCACGGCGAGCTCGAGAACACCCTCGTCCTGTTCTTCTCCGACAACGGCGCCTGCCCCTACGACCGGGTCACCATCGGCAAGGACCGCCCGCCCTACGAAGCCGCCACCAGGTGGTCCGACAGCACCGGCTGGGCCTGGGCCCGCAACACGCCCTTCCGCTTCTACAAGCAGAACCAGTTCGAAGGCGGCATCGCCACGCCCGCCATCGCCCATTGGCCCGCCGGCATCAAGAACCCCGGCCGCATCGACGCCACGCCCGCCCACCTCGTCGATATCCTGCCGACCCTCGCCGAGATCGCCGGCGCGAAGATTCCCGATGCCTATCCCGGCCGCGAACCCTCCCCGCTCGCCGGGGTCTCCCTCGCGCCGATCTTCAGCGGCGGCAAACTCGCGGAGCGTCCGCCGATCCACTTCCTCTTCTCCGCCGACCGCGGCCTGCGCGACGGCGACTGGAAGCTCGTCAGTTTCAAAGGCGGCCCATGGGAACTCTACAACCTCGCCACCGACCGGACCGAGCTCCACAATCTGGCCGCCACCGAACCCGCGGTCGTCGAGCGACTGTCCAAGCGTTGGCACCAGATGAGCGCCGAGGTCCTCAAGGGACCGGCCGCCGAACAGAAGCCGGTGGCCACGGTCGCCACTTCGTACAAAAACCGCGAATGGACCGCTTACTCGGGCAAGAACCCGCCCGGGAACCGCGCCAAGCGCCCGAAAGCCAACCGCGAATAAGATCCACCCGCCTGCCATGAGACTCCTGACCGCCCTCTTTCTCGTCCTCGCGCCCGCCGTCTTCGCGAAACCCAACATCCTCTGGATCACCAGCGAGGACAACGCGTCCCACTGGCTCGGCTGCTACGGCAACAAGGACGCGAGCACCCCGCGCCTCGACGCGCTCGCCGCCGAAGGCATGCGCTTCACCGCCGCCTACTCGAACGCCGCCGTCTGCGCCGTCGCCCGCTCCACCATCCTCAACGGCGTCTACGCCCCGACCCAGGGCACCCAGCACATGCGCAGCCGCCACCCGATCCCGGCCAGCATCAAGCCCTACGTCCACTACCTGCGGCAGCAAGGCTACTACTGCACCAACAACGCCAAGACCGACTACAATTTCAAAGGCAACGATACCGCGATCTGGGACGAAAGCTCGGGCAAGGCCCACTACCGCAAGCGCCCCGCCGGCAAGCCCTTCTTCGCCATCTTCAATCTGACCCAAACCCACGAGAGCTCGCTCTTTCCGAACAAAAACCAGGGTCCGACCCGCCTCGATCCCGCCAAGCTCGCCGTCCCGCCTTACCTCCCCGACCTGCCCGAGATCCGCTCCGACTTCGCCCGCTATCATGACAACGTGACCGCGATGGACACCCGGGTCGGGGAAATCCTCGACCAACTCGAAAAGGACGGCCTCGCGGAGGACACCATCGTCTTCTACTATTCCGACCACGGCGGCCCCACCCCGCGCGGCAAACGCTACCTCGAGGACACCGGCGTCCGGATTCCGCTGATTCTCCGCATCCCGGAAAAGTACCGCGCCCTCGCCCCCTTCAAGCCCGGCCAGACGGTCGCCGAACCGGTGTCCTTTGTCGATCTCGCGCCGACCCTGCTCTCGCTCGTCGGACAGGAGAAGCCGGCCTACATGCAAGGCCGCGCCTTCCTCGGCGCCAAGCGCGGCGAGCCGCCGGCCGACCCCGCGGTGTTCCTCTTCGCCGACCGTTTCGACGAGATCTACGGGATGCGCCGCGCGATCACCGACGGCCGTTGGAAATACATCCGCCGCTTCACCCGCCAGCTGCCCGCCGCGCCCTACAGCTACTACCAGTTCGGCATGCCCTCGTGGACCGCCATGCAGAAGGCCTCGCAAGACGGCAAGCTCGGCGGGATCCACAAGGCGCTGTGGGAAGCGCCGCAAGCGCCCGAGGAACTGTTCGACACTCTAACAGACCCGTGGGAGATCAAGAACCTCGCGGCCGATCCCGCGCATGCCGGGCGTCTGTCCAAAATGCGTGACCGGCTCCAGCGGACCATGGCCGAGACCTTCGACACCGGAGTCATCCCGGAACCGATGTTCCAGCGGCTCGCGGGCTCCGGCACCATTTATCAATTCGCCCATGGCCCGGATTTCCGCCAGCAGCCGATCCTCGACCTCGCCTTCCTCGCCACCGCCAACAACCCGGCGGACCTCCCCGCCTTCATCACCGCGTTGGCCGCGGCCGATCCGCTCGAGCGCTATTGGGCGATCCAAGGTTGCCTCGCCCTCGGTGCCGCCGCCGCGCCGGCGGCGGAGGCCCTGGTCATCCGGGCCACCGGCGACGACGAACCCGCCAACCGCATCGCCGCCGCCCACGCCCTGCACCTCGTCGGCCAGCCCGCCAAGGCCAAGGAAGTCCTGCTCGAAGTCCTCGCCCTGCCGCTCAACGAGGAGGCGATCCAGTTCACCCTCAACACCCTCAACGCGACGGACTCCCTCGATGCCATCCCGGACGCGTGGGTTGCCCGCATCCGCGCCGACAAGAAGGCCAACGAATACCTGAAACGCATCGCCAACCGGCTCCATCAGGAACGCCAGTGAGGCGGAGATGCCTGAACAAAACCACCATCCATGCAATCGCTCCTCCGACTCTTCGCCTCCGCTCTCCTTCTGTTGCCGCTTGGTGCCCCGGCGGAGGCGAGAGGCTGAAAGTCTTCATCCTCGCCGGGCAGTCGAACATGGAGGGCCACGCGCGCGTCAAGACCTTCGATTACATCGGCGACGATCCCGCCACCGCGCCGCTGCTCAAGATGATGAAGCGGGAGCAATAGTGTTCACCGTTCCGCTCCATGAAACACCCATCCCTCATTTCCAGCGTCCTCGTCATCGCCAGCAATCTCTCGGCCATGGCCGATGAAAGCAAAACACCCGAGCTCCCCCCGCTCCCCCCGCTCCCCGCCGGACAGCAGTGGCGCATGGTGTGGAACGATGAGTTTGACGGCAGGGAACTCGATCCGGCGAAGTGGAACATCCAGGGCGATCACGTGCGCAAGGGCGGCATGTGGCTGAGAAAATGCTCGCTGCTCGACGGCCGGGGGAACCTGGAATTGCTGGCGACGAAGGAAGCCGATGGCACCTACGGCACCGGCGCGGTGAACACCAAGGGCAAGTTCGAGCACAAACACGGCCTGTGGGTGGCGCGCATGCGGATGCCGAAACAGCCGGGCTTTTGGTCCGCATTCTGGCTGAATCATTCTATCCAACGAAGTGGGTGGCTGGGCTGGCGATATCAAGGAAGCGAAACTACCGGATCACTGTCTCATCGACTACGTCCGGGTCTATGACTTGGAAAGCGCCGCGCCGCCTGTCGCGGAAAAAAGCAAGCCCTCCACCAACGACCCGCTCGTCGCCGAAGAGCTCCGTGTGCGCGACGGGTTGCCCAATCTTTTTGCAAAACTCAAAGCAGGCGGCCCCGTGCGCATCGCCTACCTCGGTGGCAGCATCACCGCGGCGGAAGGCTGGCGCGTGAAGACCACCGCTTGGTTCAAGGCGCAGTATCCAAAGGCCGAGATCATCGAAATCGACGCCGCCATCTCGGGCACGGGTTCCGACTACGGTGCCTGCCGCGTCGCCAGCGATGTCCTGGAACAGAAACCCGACCTGGTTTTCATGGAGCACCGCGTGAATGGCGGTGGCGGCTTCGAGGCGAAGTCGGTGGAAGGCATCGTGCGCCAGATTTGGCAAGCCAATCCGCACACCGACCTCTGCCTGATCCACACCATCAGCGAGCCCATGCTCAAGGACTTGCAGGCTGGCAGGCCCCCGCGTTTTGGCAACATCATGGAGACCATCGCCAATACCTATGGCATCCCCTCCATCGACCTCGGCGTGGAAATCGCCAGGCGCGAAAAAGCGAAAACATTGATCCCCCAGGGCGATGGCATGGAGCTGGAAGTCACCATCGACCAACAGCCCCCCGTCACCCTCAAACGACTTCAAACCGACAAAAAACAACCCTACGCCCGCTTCTTCTACCTCCCCGAACAAGCCCCCGGCGAACACACCGCCGTCATCAAAATCAAAAGCTTGCCCAAGGGCACCTCCTACTACGCCGGCCAGCTCCTCATCGTCGGCAAAGTCATGCCCTAGTCATCTGCCAAAAACCCAGGGGATCTGCCACCCTGTGGAAGCGGGCCCTGGGGTGACCGATGCTCTGGAGACGACCCGACCCCGACGGCTTTCCGTTGGGTGCCGGCCTCATTTCGGGCGATTCTTCCCTGCCTTCGGATCCGACCCGGGCCGCTTCGCGCCGCGGCCGTCGGGCTTCGCCGGATCGTAGGCCGGATTCGGCGTCGGCAGCTTCGCGCCGACATCCTTCCGCCACGCCTGCAATTCCTCGCGCAGCCGTGCGACCCGCTCCGGCTGCGCCGCGGCCAGGTTGGTTTGTTCGCCGATATCTTCCCTCACGTTAAACAGCTCCACCCGGTCTTCCTCGTACCACTCGATCAGCTTGTAATCGCCGCGCCGCACCGCCGCGGCCGGTGCCCCGCCCTGGTTCCCGTAGTGCGGGTAGTGCCAGAACAAAGCCCGCTCCGGCAAGTTGCCGCCCTTGAGCACCGGCAGCAGGCTGGCGCCGTCCAGCTTCTGTCCGGCCGCGGGCTTCTCGCCGGCGGCCTCGAGCAAGGTCGGGAAGAAATCCGGGCTGCTCACCGGTGTGTTCACGACGCTGCCCGCCTTCACCACTGCCGGCCAGCGCACCAGCAGCGGCTCGCGGATCCCGCCTTCGTAGATCCAACCCTTGCCGCCGCGCAGCGGGAGATTCGAGGTGGGCCAGCCTTCGCTGGTCGAGAGCCCGCCGTTGTCGCTGGTGAAGATGACGATCGTGTTCTCGCGCAGGCCCAGTTCGTCGAGCTTCGCCAGCACCGTGCCGACCGCGAGGTCCATCGCCTCGACCATCCCGGCGTACACCGCGTGGTCCTGGCTCAAGCGGACATCCCGCGGCTCCTCGCGGCCCCACTTTTCCTCCAAGCCGAGCCGCGCCCGCTTGTCCTCATACTTCTTCTTCAAGTCCGCACGCGCCATCAGCGGCGTGTGGACCGAGTAAAACGAGAAGTAGGCGAAGAACGGCTTGTCCTGGTTCGACTCCATGAATTTCGCGGTCTCGCGGGCGAGCCGGTCGGGCAAGTGTTCGCCGGGTGGCCCGTCGCTCAGCCGCGGATTGCCGTAGGGCGAAAAATACTTATCTCCGCCATAGGGCCCGCCGCCGTGGTTGCCGCCCATGTTGATGTCGAAACCCTGGTTCTCCGGCCACCAGCCTTCCGGACCGAGGTGCCACTTGCCCGCGAAGAAGGTCGCGTAGCCGGCCGCCTTCAGCGACTTCGCGATGGTGGGCGAGTCGAGCGCGAGACGGTCGGCATAAGGCGCGGGCAGCAGCTTGGTATTCCGCTTCCATTGCTCCGGCTTCATCGGCGCCCCGATGTAGTCGGTGATTCCGGTCCGCTGCGGCCACTGCCCGGACATCAGGCTGGCCCGGGTCGGCGAGCACACCGGACAGGCCGCGTAGGCGTCGGTGAATAGCGCGCCTTCTTTCGCCAGGCGGTCGAGGTTCGGGGTCTCGTAGAAGCTGCTGCCGTAGCAGCCGATATCGCGCTGCCCGAGGTCGTCGACCAGGAAGAAGATCACGTTCGGCGGTCGCTCCGCCGCGAGGGTGGACGGTGGCAGGACAAGCGGCAGGAAGATCGCGAAGGCGAGGAAGGCGGGGGTTTTCATGACAAGATCGATAAAGCGAATGGACCCGGGATTTTTTCGAAGCTCAGCGCCATTCGCCGGGCGCGTCGGTCCACTTCGTCAGCACCTGGCGCTTGGTGACGGGCCACCAGGATTGCAACTTGCCGGCAAGCCGTTCGACGACCTCCGGATGCGCGGCGGCCAGGTTGGTGTCTTCATGCGGGTCGGCCAGCAGGTCGAAGAGCTGGGGCCGCTTCTCGGTCCGCGGATGGCTCGCGGCATGGCTGCCCAGCTTGCCGTCGTAGGTCAGCAGCAGCTTCCATTTCCCGTCGATCACCCAGCGGTAGATCAGCGAGTCCTCCGGCTGGTCGAGGTTCGCGATGTCGTGGGCGAAGGTCTCGCCGTAGACTTCCGTCCGCGGGGTGGGCGCACCCGCTTTCAAGACCGGCAGGAGATTCAGGCCGGGCAAGGCCGCGGGAACTTCGGCACCGGCGGCGGCGAGCACGGTCGGCACGATGTCGATGCTGGAACACAGTTGCTCCTTGCGGTCGCCGGCCTGGATAACTCCCGGCCAGCTGAACAGGATCGGCTGGCGGGTGCCGCCTTCGTTCGCCGATTGCTTCGAGCGCGGCGCGTAGCCCGGGTTCCCGGGGTTCTGAATCCAGCCGTTGTCGGCGACGTAGACAAAAAGAGTGTTCGACGTGAGGCCCTTTTCCTCGATGCGGTCGATCAACTGGCCGCAGGTTTCGTCGAACCACTCGACCATCGCCTGATAGCGGGCCACGTGGTCGGACTGGGTTCCCTTGGCCTTGTATTTGCGGAACAGCCGGTCCGGCGGCGTGTGCGGGGTGTGCGGCATGAAGGGCGCGTACCAGAGCAGGAACGGCTTCTTCTCGGCGGTGGCGTGATCGATGAAATCAAACACGGGGGCCATGCCTTCGCGGCCGATCTTGAGCCCGTCGTCGCCGTGGCGGCCGCCGGGTTCGGGGAAGCCGCGGGTCATCCCGTGGGTGAATCCGGCGCGCCGCGGAGCCCCCTCCCACCATTTGCCGGACTGATGGCTGAGGTAGCCTTTCTCCGCGAGCATCCGCGGCAGTGGCGGATGTTGATAAAAGTTGCCGATCAGCTTCTCGCGCAGCGCCCGGTAGTCCGGACTCTCCTGCGCCTTGCCCTTGGCCGGGACGGCCGGGTCGTTGCCGGTGATCTTGTGCTGATGGGCGTAAAGGCCGTTGGCGAAGGAGGCCAGGGCCGGGCGGCACAGCGCGGTGGGCACGTAGCCGCGCGGAAACAGCGCGCTGCGGCTGGCGAGCTTGTCGAGGTTCGGCGTCTCGATCTTCGGGTGCCCCATGAACCCGTAGTCCGTCCACGCGTGGTCATCGGAGATGATCAGCACGATGTTCGGCGGGGCCGCGCGGAGCGTGAGGGACAGCGCGAGGAGCAGGAGCGGGGGAAGCAAGCGGAGTTTCATGGGAATTGGATACGGGTGCCGGGGTGAAAGGTCTTCAGCGCGGGGTGGTTGTTTTGCCCGGCGGGGTCGTGGACCGGGGCGGACCACCGGCCGTTTTCCGGGCGAGCTCGGTGAAACGGTCGGCTTCCCGCTGCCAGAGCTGCTCGAGCTCTTTCACTTTCTCCGGCTTCGCGGCGGCCAAGTCGAGCTGTTCCGCCCGGTCGCTCTTCAAATCGTAGAGCTCCCACGGCTTGCCGGCATCGGCGACCGCCTTCCAATCGCCGACGCGCACGGCCCGGTGCTTTTCATGCATCCACCACAGGCAGTCGCGGGCGATCGTCCCATCCTTGGCAAACGCGGGCAACAGGCTCTTGCCCGGCGCCGCGGGGACGGGCTCGTCGTTCCATACCTCGGGCCGCGGAAGGCCGGCGAGTTCGAGCGCCGTCGGCACGAAATCGATGACATGCGCCGGGCCGTGGCGCAGTTCGCCCTTCGCGGCGATGCCCGCCGGCCAGTGCGCGATCAGCGGCGTGCTGATCCCGCCTTCGTGCAGCCAGGTCTTGTGGCGGCGGAACGGGGTGTTGCAGGCGCTCGAGAAGCCCGGGCCGAGGCAGAGATAGGTCGCCTTGCTACCCGGCTCGGCCTGCGGGTCGTGCCCCCCGTCGCGCACCATGATCTCGGCGCTGGCACCGTTGTCCGAACCGAACAGGATGAGGGTGTTCTCATACGCGCCCATCGCCTTGAGCTGGGCGATGATCCGGCCGATCTCGCGATCCATGCGGTCGACCATCGCGGCGTGGATGGCCATCTTGGTCGCATGGAAACGCCGCTGCTCCGGGGTGAGATCGATCCACGGCAACGGCCGGTCCACTTCCCCGGGTCCGAGCTTTGCCAGGTCATCGGGAAAGGCATAGGGCGGCCCCACCGCGGGCTCGAGCTTGGAGAGCGTGGTGTTGATGATGCCCGCCGATTGCTGGCGCTTGAACCTCGCCTCCCGCATCGCGTCCCAACCGCCGAGGTAACGGTCGCGGTAGCGCGCGATGTCCTCCGGCAACGCGTGCAGGGGGAAGTGCGGCGCGTGGAAGGCGATGTATTGGAAAAAGGGCTTTCCCTCGTAATTCGCGGCGTGATCCCGGAGGCATTCGATGGCGTGGTCGGCCGTGTCGATCGTCAGGTAGTAGCCTTTCTCGTCCGCGGGCGGCTTCACCGGAACGTCGTCCCTGTGATTTCCCCGCGAGCTGAAGAAATTGCCTCCGTTCCTCATGTCGAGCGAGCGGTCGAAACCTCCGGCGAGCACCTTGCCGTCGATGTGCCACTTGCCGCTGTGATAGCTGCGGTAGCCGGCCGGCTTGAGGAGATGCGGCAACAGCGGTGCCCACGACGGACGGGTGCCGGCGCCCCCGCCGCGCAGCTCCGGCAGCGCATCCCGGCGGACCTGCTGCGCGTAGTAGCCCGTCAGCAGCGCGGCCCGGGTGGGCCAGCAGCGCGTGGTGTTGTAGCACTGCGTGAAGCGCAAGCCGTTCTTCGCCAGCGCGTCGAGCTGGGGGGTCTCGATCTCGCCGCCGTAGCAGCCGAGGTCGGAGTAGCCCAGGTCGTCGGCCAGAATGAAGACGATGTTGGGCCCGGGCGCGGCGGAAGACAGTCCGGGGAGAGACCCCAGCAGCGCGAGAAGGGTGAGGAAGAATCTCATGGGTTGAATCTCCAATTACTTCCGCCGGGAATCAATTCTGCCCTCGAATCCCACCATTGCCGTGAATCCACGTTCCTTTGCCGCATTCGTCCTGTCGATGACGACCCGCGCGATCCGCGTCATGCCCGGCCGCCGCCGGCTCACTCCGCCAGCGGCACCTGCGCCGGGGCCATGAGATAGCCCATCAAATCGCGGACCTGTTCCGCGCCCAGCCCGGACAGCAGGCCCTCCGGCATCAGGGAAACCTCCGAAATTTCCTCCGTGGCCACCTCGTCGGCGCTGATCGGCATCGCGCCGGCGAGCGTCGTCAAGGTCAGCCCCCCCGTGTCGCGCGCGGTGACGATCCCGCTGACCGTCCGCCCGTCCTCGAGCCGGAACTGGCTCATCCGGTAGTCGGCCCCGACCAGCGCCGAGGGGTCGATCACGCTGGCCAGCAGGTAGTCGAGGTTCGCCCGGCCGGAGCCGGTCAGGTCCGGCCCCAGCTTCCCTCCTTCGCCGTAGAGCGTGTGGCAGGCGGTGCACAGGGCCTGGTATAGCGACCGGCCCTTGCCGAGATCGGCCCGCGCGAGCACCTGCGGCGTGAGGTCCCGCTTGAGTTGTGCCATCGCCATTTGTTTATCTTGCGGCGACTCGCGCATCTTGCCCCAGACCGCTTCGAGTTCGCGGGTCAATGACTCATCTCCCAACGAGCGGATCTGGCGGGCATGAAAGGGCGTCAGATCCGCGCGCGGGATGCGGCCGGCCTTCACTTCCTGAAGCAGGATCGCCGCCCACGAGGGGCGGGCCGACAGCAGCTCCAACACGCCGGCGCGGTCGGATGCTTCGAATTTCAGGTAGCGCCGTGCCACGGCTTCCCCGACCGCCCGGTCGTCGAACCCGGCCAACCCCGCCGCCGCCAGCGCGTTCAAGCCGCGGGTGTCGAGCAAGCCTTCGCAAAGCGCCCGCAGATCGTCCGGCCGGGCGTCGATGACCGACCGCAGCGCGGCGCGGCGTTTGGCGGGATCGAGCTTCGGGTCCGCGACCATCCGGCGGATGGACTCGAGCGCCCGGCCGTCGCCGAAGACCACGGAGAGCTCGCGGATCATGGCGGCGCGGGATTCGACCCCGGACAAGGGGGCGATGAACTCCGCCCAGGCGGGCGGCGGGACCGCCTGGCGCCGGCCCGCGAAGCCGTCCGCCATGCCCTGCAACACGGCCCGCGACAACGAGGCCTCCGCCTTCATCATCGCCCGCAGGAGGTCATCCAGCGGCGCCGGCTCGCGGTCGCTTTGCTCGGCGAGGTTGCGCGCGATCCAGCGCAGCGTGGCGGGCCAGCGGCAGGCCGCGGCGACCTCCACCAGCGCCCGCGGATCCGCCGCGCCCAGCGGGCTGATGCCATACCACACCAGGGCCGGCAGATTGTGATCGGCGGCATCCTCGGCGCGGCCGGCCAGGGCGACCGCGAGTCCCGCCCGCTGCGACAGCGGCAGCCGCTGCAGCGTCGAGGCCAAGGCCAGCCGGACCAGGCCGGACGGATCGTTCGCCGCCATCCGGGTGAACTCCACGAGCAAGCCGGCATCCACCGCCGCCCGATCGCCCGGCAACGGCCCCATCAGCGTGTCGATCGGCCATTCATCCGTGAGCAAGCGGATCGCCCACACCCGCAGATGCTCGTCCCGGTCTTCTAACAAGCCCCGCGACAGCGCCGGCGATCCGGCGCCCAGCGCCTGGAGCGCCCACAGGGCGCGCAGCCGCGTCACGGTGTCGGTCTCGACCCGCAAGCGTTCTAACAACCCGTCCGCCAGCGGCCGGGCCTGGACGGGATCGGTGATCCCCGCAAGCCGCTCCCGCAGCTGGCGTTCGACCCAGCCATTCGGATGGCGCAGCGCCCATCCGACCGACTCCGGCGTCACCGCGGCAAGCATCCCGAGCGCGGGTTTTTCCGGCTCGCCATGGCTGATCCGGTAGATCCGGCCGCTGGTCCGGTGGACGCCGGTGCTTTCATGGCATTCCCCGGTGTCGCTCCAGTCCAGCACATAGGCGGAACCGTCCGGCCCGGTGCTGATCTCCAGCCCGCGGAACCACGGGTCCTGCATGAAAAACACATCCGGCTCGTGACGCCCGAGATAACCGCTGCCGCTCCGCTCGAGTCGCTCGACATTGGCCCGGCGGCCGTGGAGGTTGAGGGTGAACAGCCGGTTCCGATAAGTCTCCGGCCATTGGTCGGCCTGATAGATCATCATTCCGACGTGGGCGTGGCCGCCGCCGAAGTCGTTCGCCTTGCCGTCGCGGGATTCCTGCCACCCCGCGCCGGTGTCGAAGTGCCAGTGGTCGGCATGCGTGTCCAGCCGCTCGTAGATCGCCGGATTCGGGCTGTGCCCGGAGGATTCCTTGTACTGGGCGCCCGCGATCAGGTGCCAGAGATGGCCGTTCACGGTGTTGATGAAGAATCCCTCGCCATGCCGGTCCCAATCGTGTCCCCACGGATTGGTGGTCCCGTGGCTCAGCACTTCGAAGGCCTGCCGGTCCGGATGAAAACGCCAGATGCCGCCCTTGATCGGGACCCGCCGCGCGTCCGGGCTGCCGGGAACCCCGATCCGGCCGGGGCAGGAATGACCGCAGCGGCCGTAAAGCCAGCCGTCAGGACCCCAGCGCAAGCCATTGGCGAAGTTGTGATGGCTGCCGTTCGCCACCTCGAAGCCGTCCAGCCGCACCTGCGGCGGCCCGTCCGGCACGTCGTCGCCATCGGCATCCGGCACGAAAAGCAGTTGGGGCGGGCACAGCAACCAGACTCCGCCGCGGCCGATTTCCACCGAGGTCAGCATTTGCACCTCATCGGTGAAGACCGTCCGCCGCTCCGCGCGGCCGTCGTGATCCGCGTCCTCGAAAATCACCACGCGGTCCCGCAGCTCGAGATCGAAGCGCCGGCGACCTTCGGCGAAGGTGTAATTCTCCGCCACCCACATCCGCCCCCGGTGATCCCACACCATCGCGATCGGGTTCCGCACGTCGGGCTCTTCGGCAAAAACGGTGGCCCGGAATCCTGGCGGCAATTTCATCGCGGCCGCCGCCGCCGCCGCGGGCAATTGCGGGACGGCCGTCGATTTCTCGCTGTCGTAGACCTCGGGGAAATCCGCGCCGGCCAGCGCGCCAGTGGCGGCCAGCAGGACCCGGCAGATGGAGTGTCGGAAGCGGGACATGGGTTCAGGTTTCGCAGGTTGCACGCAGCCTGCCAGCTCCCTGCGGATTGCGCAATCCCCACCGAGGTGGGTGCGTCTCGCGCCCTCGCCCCACCCATTCAAAAGCCCCGCCAATCCCGCCGCCACCGGCAAGGCCAGGATCTCCGCCACCTCTTACGGATGCAGCTCCTTCAGCGCCGCCTCCTGCTCCGGACCGCGGCGTCTTGTCCACCGCCAGCACCTCCCCGCCCGCTCGACTTTGCCATCCCTCGACTCCACGCCGGGCAACAGACAATCAATTCAGTCATCTTCCATCAACAGATCACCCGGGGCTCCCACACAAGTCCCCAATCTCATGGGGTCAGTCCTCACGGATTAACATTACGCTCAGCTTCTTCACCTCCGCGGCACTCTCCCGGTCACTTCTACCGAGCGCCACCAGGCGGCTCACGCCCCCCGGATGCCCCATCGCCAGCTTGTCCGCGATCCATTCGTTCGAGACCGTGGTGTGCGCCCGCAGCAACACCGCCAGCTTCACTTTCCGCGGATCACTCTTCCGCAGCCCCTCCCATTCCTTCCGATCCAAGGGCAGTCCCAGTTCCCGCGCCCCCTCGGACAGCAATCTCCCGGCCTCCTTGACTCCGCGATCCCGCAGCGGCCCCGCTCCCCGGGCCGCGCTGCCAGCCCTCGTCCGAGCCACGGGTTTCTCCAAAAGTTTGAGCAGGCGATCCTTGAAACTCTCCTTCCCCAGAAACCAGCCGCGCTTCAAGGCCTTGGTCGCTTCGCCATCGATTGCGCCGCCGTCCTTGGCCGCGCGCGCTTCCAGCCATGCCACATAGGCCCGGCGCCCGCGCCCGTCGCGCGCCAACTCGAAGGCCCGCAGCACACGGTCGAAAACCAACCACTCCGGGCCCCGGCCCTTGTCGTAGGCGGCAAGACTGCTCCAAGAGTAGGCCACGAGCGGCCCCGGCTTGCCGCCTGCCAGGCCGGCCCGCGCGGGGTTGAGGTGGATGTAGTCGGCCACGATCCGGAAATAGTAGGGATCCTCGTCACTCCCGCTCACCGGCACCGATTTGTAACGACCTTGGAAGACATGACCCCGCCGCCGCCGCGCCCGGTTCCAGCCTTGGCTGAAGGTGCCGAGCAACCATTTCATCCCCGTCACCAGATTCGCCTGCGGGGTTTCCAGCAGCAAATGGAAGTGGTTCGACATCAGCACCCAGGCATGGATCCGCCAGCCGTGGCTCTCGCACACCTCGCCGAGGCGGGAAAGGAAGGCCCGCCGGTCGTCATCGGTCTCGAACACCGCGTCGCCCCCGTCTCCGCGCGCCATCACGTGGTAAACCGCTCCGGGATACTGGAATCTCAAGGGGCGGGCCATGCGGATTGACTACCCGCCTCGTGAGGGAAAGGCAAGCTGAATGTGAATCCGTGAGGACTGACCCCATTTGGACCCCATTTGCTGACCCCATTTGTGAAGTGTAACCGATGTTCCCGGTCAGTTTGTTACCGATGTCCTCGGTCCGAACCCCGAACCGAAGGTGCGATTGCCGGTCGCGAAGCCGCGAATGTCGAATGGCGTGAAAGCCGGCCGTCCGGTCTTCCGTTCTTGGCAGATCATTCCGGGGGTCTACCCTGCGGCCGATCGTTGCGAACGGAAATGCCGCCGCGTTCGAAGCCGGCCCCGCCAGCTTCCCGACACCCAGACACCCCGACCGCGCGCCCCGCGACTTCCCTACCACCTATTATCCCCATGCCATTCCGGATCCACCTCACAGGCTACCTTTGCCTCGCCTTGCTCCCCGCCCCGCTCGCCGCCGAAGAAGTGAATCTGGTCGAGAAGGGCAAGGAGTTGTTCCAGGTCTGGGGCTGCGCGGAATGCCACGCGACCACCCGCGACGACAATTCGATCAAGACCGGCCCCAGCCTGTTCAACCTGTTCCAGAAAGTGCCGCGCGAGCGCGAGGCGCTCGACGCCGCCGGCAAGAAGATCACGGCCAAGGCCGACCGGGACTACTTCATCCGCTCCGTCAGGGAGCCGGCGACGGAGCTGGCGATCACGGAGAGCGGGCCGACGAAAGGTACCGCTTATCCCGCGATCATGCCGCTGTTCCCCGCCGAACTGGTGCCGGACCCCGAACTCGAGATGATCTGGCACTACCTCCAGCACGCCGCGGAGGACGGGAAAAACGGCCCCGCCGTGGTGATGGGACAGGTCGCGCCCAAGCCGCAGGCCAAAAGCTCGCTTGAGAACCGGGCGGAAATCGTGGTCGGCAAGCGGCCCCGCGTGTTCCGCGCCCCCTTGCTCAACGCCAGCGGCCGCGCCATCCATGTCGGACTGCCGAATGGCATGAACTACAGCTTCGACCCCCGCCAGCTCTCGCTGCGCGGCCTGTGGAGCGGCGGCTTCATCGATCTCGAAAAGGAACAGAAAGGCCGCAGCCAGCCCGGCTCCGATCGCGGGCTCGGCGCGCGGGAAATCCTGAACCCCTCGCCGGCGCTGGTTCCCCTCACCGCCGCGGGTGTGGCGGTGGATTTCGAATTCAAGGAGCCCGACGTCAACGACGACGAGGCCGCGATCAAGCATCTCTGGAAGGGCGGGGATTTCCTCAAGGAACTCGCCGGCATCGACGCGGAATTCACGGGTTACGACCTGTCGGAAACCGGCGAACCGGCCTTCCACTTCCGCGTCGGCAAGAACGCGCTCACCCAGCGGATTTCGTTCACTCCGGAGGGCTTGCTGGTGATCGAGATCTCCGGCGCGCTCAAGACCCCGCAGACCTTCCAACTCCGCGAGGGCGGCTGGAGTGAAGTCCGGGTCGAAGGCGGCGAGCTGTCCGCCAACCGCTGGACCTTGCCCGCTGGGGAGCAGGCCAGCCACCGCTTGTTCGCGAAGATCGGCAGCGCGCTGGTCGCGCGCGCGCCGGTCGCCGTCGAGGAGAACCTCGCCGCCCAGCCGCTCACCGTGGCGGCAGCGACCGCGGACCTGCCGCCCGGCTATCAGATCGAAACCTGGCAGGCGCCGCTCGACACCTTCGGCCGCCCGCAACTGTTCGAACCCACCGCGCTCGCCGTCGCGAAAGACGGCACTATCGTCGTCGGCACCCGCACCGCCGGGATCTGGCGCTTGAAGGACCGGACCTGGCAACTCTTCGCCGAAGGCACCTACGAGTGCCTCGGGCTGCACATCGAGGATGACGCCGGCGACGTGATCGTCATCGCGCAAAAGCCGGAACTCACCCGCATCCGCGACAACGACCGCGACGGGCGGGCCGACACCTTCCAGACCGTCTGCGACGATTTCGGCTTCCACGCGAATTACCACGAATACACCCACGGGCCGGTGCGCGATGCCGCCGGGAATTACTACTTCGCGCTCAACCTCTGCCACAGCCAGAACGACCGCGCCTCCTACCGGGCCGGCGGGAATTTCATGGGCAGCATGGGCGGCTTCCGCGGCTGGGCCTGCCGGGTGACCCCCGAGGGCAAGTTCGAACCCTTCGCCTCCGGACTGCGCAGCCCGGCGGGCATGGGAATCGACCCTGCGGGACGCCTGCTCTACATCGACAATCAGGGCGAATACGTCGGCACTTCGAAACTCGCGTATCTGACCAAGGATCACTTCTACGGACATCCGTCCGGCCTGGTCTCGCTGCCCGGCATGAAGCCGGACTCGCCGGAAATCGCCTTCGAAAAGTGGCAGCCGTCGACCCACCCGCTGGCGATCTGGTTGCCGCAGAGCCGGCTCGCGAACTCCCCGGGCAACCCGGCGTGGGACCTCACCGGCGGCAAGTTCGGCCCCTTCTCCGGCCAGATCTTCGTCGGCGACCAGACGCTCTCCACCCTGCTGCGGGCGGTTCCTGAAAAGATCGGCGAGGTCGACCAAGGCACCCTGCTGCCCTTCGCCTCCAAGCTTGCGTCCGGCGTGATGCGCCCGGCCTTCCTGCCCGACGGCTCGCTGCTGCTCGGCCAGACCGGCCGCGGTTGGCAATCCAAGGGCGGCAACGAGGCGAGCCTGCAGCGGATCTGGTGGGACGGCAAAACCACTCCCGCCGAGATTCATTCCGTGACGACCGGCAATACCGGCTTCACCGTCCATCTGACCCGCGCCCTCGGGGCGGACGTCAGCGAGGCCGACCTGCTGGCGAAGCTTCAGCTCGAATCCTGGACTTATACCAGCAGCGTCCAATACGGGTCCCGCGAGAACGAAAAGCGCAAGGATCCCATTGCCGGTGTCAAGCTGGCTGCCGACCGCCGCTCGATCCAACTGGAGATCCCCGCCTTCGAAGACCCCGCGACGATCGTTGGCCGGCTCCATCACCTGCGGATCTCCGAGGCGAACCGCCTGTTTGGCGACGCTCCCGCCCGCGAGCTGCTGGAAGCCTACCAGACCGTGTGGAGCGTGCCGGAGTAGAGATTTTCAACCGCAGATAAACAGGATGGACGCAGATTTAGGGGGGAAGTCCAATCTGCTGCCATTTTCCGCACCCTTTTTCGGGAAGCTCGTCGATTTCCGGGTTTATCCGCGTCCATCCCGTTCATCTGCGGTTGGGTTCTCCCTTGGTGTAGGAGCCCCGGCAAAACCCGTGGCCGACCGCGGGCGCGGGCTGTGTCAGGCGACGCCGGCGCGGCGGCACCACGACCGCGCGGGGATCGCGATCTGGAGGAACCCGGCGGTGCCATTGCCGGCCCGCAGCGACTGACGTGAATACGCGTCAGAATTCCGCATATCGGATTTCAATATTCCTCGACATGGGATGCCGGGCGGATTCATCTCGCAATACTGGTAAAGTGCTTTTGATCCGGTGCCGGAACCTCGCGAGAGGTAACCGGTGCGGCTCGAACCCGCGCACCAGCGGGCCACCGTCGCGGCCCAGAATCCACTCCGGATCGCCTCCACTCTCCAAAACCCATCCGCTCCGACCCCATGAAATCCACGCCCCATCTCCGCTCCCTCCTCGTCGCCTGTGGCACCCTGACTGCCGTCCAATCCCTTCACGCCGCCAACCTCTTCTGGGACGGCGGGACGGCCAACATCCCCACCGATGGCAACGGGGCCAGTGGTGGCACCAGCGGCGACTGGGACACCACGCTCCTCAACTGGGACGCCGGCGCTTCGCCCCATGTCGCGTGGAACAACGCCACCAATGACACCGCTTTCTTCGCCGGCACCGTGGGAACCGTCACCC
>CAMCYK010000082.1 GCA_945883695.1 Akkermansia muciniphila
CGAAGTAGATCGGGTCGAGCTGCTGGATGACGGCCAGCAGGGTCGCCTCGTTTTCGCCGACCAGCGCGCCCTCGGTGACCCGCGCCCGGCCCACGCGACCGGCGATCGGCGCGGTGACGGTGGCGTAGCCGAGGTTGAGCCCCGCGGTCTTCAAGGCGGCGGCGGCGGCTTTCAGGTCGGCGGCGGCGACCTTCACCGCGGACTCGGCGTTGTCGAAGTCCTGCTGGCTGACGGCATTGGAAGTGACCAGCAGCTGGATGCGCTTGAGCTGAGTTTCCGATTGATCGAGATTCGCTTCCGCCTTCGCCAGGACGGCGGCGGCGCTCTCCTTTGCCGCTTCGAGCGGCGCGGGGTCGATCTTGAACAAGAGATCGCCGGCCTTGACGTCGGCACCTTCCTCATAGGCCCTTTCCAGCAAGATGCCCGGGATCCGGGCCCGGACCTCGGCGACGCGCAGGGCTTCGATCCGTCCCGGGAGGTCGCGGGTGATGCTGACGGTTTCCGTCGCGGCGGGCAGGAAGGTGACCGCGGCGGGCGGCATGGGCGGCGGAGCGGCGGGCGGCTTCTTGCCACAGGAGGGAATCAGCAACAGCGAGGCGAGCGGCAGGAAGAGGGGAGAGCGCATGAGTCGGAAAGCGGCGGGTGAAACGGTTGTTTCAGGAGGTGGGTCACTAAACATGGGTTTCGGACCCGCGGAATGACTTTGAAGTTTCCAAGCTGGAAACTTCAGGTTACCAGTCCGCCCGGGCATGGAATTGCGGCATTTGAGATACTTCGTGGCGGTGGCGGACGAGCTGAACTTCCGGCGCGCGGCCGAGCGGCTTCATGTCACCCGGCCCGCCTTGAGCAAGCAGATCAAGGACCTGGAGACCCAGATGGGAGTCCGCTTGCTGGATCGCGACACGGTCCGCGCCTCGCTCACCGACGCCGGTTCGGTGTTCCTCGCCGAGGCCCGCGCCATCCTCGCCGATGTCGAGCGCGCGGTCGGACTGGCCCGCGAAGCGCAGGACGGCCGGCGCGGGCAATTGCGCATCGGCAGTGTCGGCCAGATCGCCTCGGGCTTCCTGCCCGAAGTGCTCAAGGCGTTCCGCGACGAATTCCCGGGCGTGGAGGTTTCGTTCGTCGAAATGACTCCGGTCGAGCAACTCGCCGGCCTCGCGAAGGGCGAAATCCACATCGGCTTCGCCTACGGCCGCGGCGCCGACCAGGTGCCCGGGATCTCCAGCTTGCGGCTGGTGACCTCGGTGTTCGGAATCTCCGTCTCGAAGCTTCATCCTTTGGCCGCCCGCTCCTCGATCCGGCTGGCGGAGCTGCGCGGCAGCACCCTCCTCAGCCTCGGCGACGAAAGCACCTCGACCCACCGCCGCGACATCTGCCGGATCTTCCAGGAGGAAGGCGTCAAGCCCCGCGCGCTGCGGCAGATCCACGGCTTCGAGTCGTTGCTGACGATGATCTCCGCGGATCAGGGAATCTCCATGCTGCCCGAAGTCCTCGATCTGAAAAAGAGCCACGGCATCGTGACCGTGCCCCTGCTCTTGGAGAAGGCGCAGCCCGACTTCACCATGTGGGCGGTGTGGAAGACCGACGGCCCCTCGCTGCTGGTGCGGAATTTCGTGAGGATCCTCGGCGAGAACCGGCGGAGGCGGTAGGCGACGCTCTCAATTTCCTGCCTTGAGAATCGCTGGCGAGAAGTGCATGGTAGCTCCATGACAAACTGGATTGTTGCGGACGCGGAACATTTGGGTGGATGCCCTCGAGTTCGGGGAACACGCATTTCCGTTGCCTTGCTTTTGGAGTCTCTCGCTGCCGGGATGTCCGTGTCCGAAATCGTCGACGCCTATCCGAGCCTCAGTGAAGAGTCGGTGCGCGGCACGCTGGCCGAACTCGCGCGGCGGAAAGACCTCCAGCCCGCGTGAAAATCCTGCTCGACGAAAACTTGCCGCGGAAGCTCGTCGAAGCCTTGCGAAATGAAGGGCATGAGGTGGAATCCGTGCAAACCCTCCGTATGCAGGGGTTGGACAACGGCAAGCTCTACCGCTTCGCTGTCGAAAATTACGACATCTGCTTCACCCGCGACTTCGGCTTTGCGAACAACGTGCGCCAGGGACCTCTTCCCGCGGACTTCAAGCTGCTTCGCGTCGCTCTCCCGCAGAAACCGCAGGAACTCTTGGTCGCGGATTTCTTGGCTGCCTTCCGCGCTGCGGACTTGAGCCGGTTCCAACACGGTGACGAATGGCCGTGACGAAGATTCTCCCTGTTCCGCCGCGGACGCTCCCCTGCCGGTCCGAAACCGAAGCCTCGAAAAGACGCTGAACTGGATCGGCTCGTGTTCCGTGAAAGTCGCGTTGCTGAGCTTGTAGAGCTCCGAACGGGCGGAAGTGGCGGTGACCGTTTTCATGGTTATCACTCCCACTCGATGCTCGCCGGCGGCTTGGTCGAGATGTCGTAGAGCACGCGGTTGATGCCCTTCACCTCGTTGAGGATCTTGTGGCTGGTCTCGCGCAGGATGTGGTACGGCAGCTCGACCCAGTCGGCGGTCATCGCGTCCTCGGAAATCACGGCGCGCAGGCTGGTCGCCCATTCGTAGGAGCGCTCGTCGCCTTTGACGCCGACGGTTTTCACCGGGACCAGGGCGGCATACGACTGCCAGACCTTCTCATACCAGCCGTGCTCCTTGAGCTTGCCGATGAAGATCGCGTCGCACTCGCGGATGATGTGAAGCTTCTCCTCCGTGATGTCGCCGGGGCAGCGGACCGCGAGGCCCGGACCCGGGAACGGGTGGCGCCACAGGAGGTCGGGGGCGATCCCGAGCGAGGCGCCGAGCGCGCGGACCTCGTCCTTGAACAGCTCCGCCAAGGGCTCGAGCACCTTGCCCTCGGCCTGGAGCTCGAGGATGCGGTCGACGCGGTTGTGGTGGGTCTTGATCTTGGATGCCTTCGACTTCGCGTTCGACGCGCTCTCGATCACGTCGGGGTAGAGCGTGCCCTGGGCGAGCATCTCGGCGTCGCCGACCGCGTCCCAGAAGGTGTCGATGAACAGCTCGCCGATGATCTTGCGCTTCGCCTCGGGGTCCGCCACGCCGGCCAGCGCGCCGAGGAAACGCTCGGAGGCGTGGATCGTCTCGATCGGCACGCCCATCCGGTGGAAATTGTTCTGCACTTCCTGGGTCTCGTTCTTCCGCATCAGGCCGTGGTCGACGTAGATCGCGCGGACTTTCACGCCGGCCTCGTTCAGAAGTACGGCAAGCACCGTACTATCGACCCCGCCGGACACCCCGCAGACCACCTGCTTGTCGCCGACCGTGGCGCGGATGCCGTCGATGATCTCGCGCTTGAAGTCGTCGATGCGGAACGGCGCGAGCTCGCCGGCGGTGAGCAGGAAGTTGTGGAGGATCCGGTTGCCCTCGTGGCTGTGGGTGACCTCCGGGTGGAACTGGATGCCGTAGAAGCGCTCGCCCCATTGCAGCGAGACCGGCGTGCCGTGCTGGTTGGCGGCGAGGACTTTCGCGCAGTCCGGCAGCACCTCGACGGTGTCCGAATGGCTCATCCAGACCTGCGAGGCCGGCGAGACGCCTTCGTAGATGCCGGTGCAGGAAGCGGGATTGAGCGTGGCGGGACCGTACTCGCGGCGGTTGCTCGCCTTGACCGTCCCGCCGAACTTGATGTTGAGCAATTGCATCCCGTAGCAGACGCCGAGCACCGGCACGCCGAACGACTGGAGCGCGGCGAAATCGAGGTCCGGCGCGTCCGCTTCCGACGTGCTCTTCGGCCCGCCGGACAGGATGATCGCGCCGGGCTTGCCGATGTCCGGAAAATCCTCGATCGCGTAGAGCTTGGCGAAATAGCCGAGCTCGCGGACGCGGCGGACGATGAGCTGGGTATACTGCGAGCCGAAGTCGAGGACGGCGACGTGTTGGATTTCCTGCATGGTTGGGAAAGGTGATTCGTGATGGATTATTCGCGATCGGGAATGCGGAACCTCGCTTGGCCTTGGGCTGATTCCCAATCACCAATCCCCGATCGCGAATAAATCTTCGCTCAATGAAGCGGCTGATAGTTGGTGGGTTCCTCGGTGATCACCACGTCGTGGACGTGGCTTTCGCGCAGGCCGCCGGCGGTGATGCGGGTGAAGGTGGCGCGCTCGCGGAGCTGCTCGAGGCTCGACGCCCCGACGTAGCCCATGCCGGAGCGGAGACCGCCCATCAGCTGGAAGATCACGTCGGTCAGCGGACCCTTGTAGGGGACCCGGCCTTCCACGCCTTCCGCGACCAGCTTGCCGGAACTGTTCTGGCCGTAGCGGTCGCCGGAGCCCTTGCGCATCGCGCCGAGCGAACCCATTCCGCGGTAGGTTTTGAACCGACGACCTTGGAAGTAGACGCTCTGCCCCGGACTCTCGCGGGTGCCGGCGAGCAAGGAGCCGAGCATCACCAGGTCGGCCCCGGCGGCCAGCGCCTTCACCACGTCGCCGGAATAGCGGATGCCGCCGTCGGCGATGACTTTCACACCGCGCTCGCGGCAGTAGCCGGCGACATTCTGGATCGCGGTGAACTGCGGCATGCCGACCCCGGCGATGACCCGGGTGGTGCAGATCGAGCCCGGACCGACCCCGACTTTCAGCGCGCTGGCACCGGCCGCGACCAGGTCCCTCGCGCCTTGCTCGGTCACCACGTTGCCGGCGACCACCGGGATGTTCGAAAGCGAGCGCAGCTTGGAGATGACCTCCATCACCCGCGAGGTGTGGCCGGTGGCGGCGTCGATGAAGAGCGCGTCGGCCCCGGCGTCGATCATCGCCTGGCCGCGCTCCAGGCAATCCGGACCCACCCCGACCGCCGCGCCGCAGCGCAGCCGGCCGCCGGGATCCTTGGCGGCATTCGTGAACGTGATCCGCTTCTCGATGTCGGAGCCGGTGATCAGGCCGACCAGCTTGCCGTCGCCGTCGACCAGCGGCAGCTTCTCGATCCGGTTCTGATAGAGGATCCGCCGCGCCTCCTCGAGTTCGGTGTTGGCGGGCGCGGTGACCAGCCGGTCGCGGCGGGTCATCACGTCCGCGACCGTCGCGTCGGTGCGGTCGAGGTAGCGCACGTCGCGGCCGGTGACCATGCCTTCGAGCCGGCCGTCGGCGTCGATCACCGGGAAGCCGGAAAACCCGTGCTCGTCCATGATCGCGCGGACCTCTTCGATGGTCTGCTCCTTGCGGACGGTCAGCGGCTTCTGGATCACCGCGTTCTCGGACCGCTTGACCCGCGAAACCATCGAGGCCTGCTCGGCGACCGAACACGCGCGGTGGATCACCCCCATGCCGCCCTCGCGGGCCAGCGCCACCGCCAGTTCGGGCTCGGAAACCGTGTCCATGGCCGCCGAAACGACCGGAATGTTGAGCCGGATGTCGGCGGTCAGATGCGTGGAAATGTCCGACTCCGTGGGGAGAATCTCGCTCAACGCGGGAACCAGAAGCACGTCGTCGAACGACAAACCGAGTGAAATATCCGCCATGGGGTAGTCAAAAGAGGCCGCCCCCCGGAATCAAGAGCGAATCCCCCAAAAGTCGCGTGACCTTGCAATAACGCGGGGTGGGGCCCCCTTACTTGCGGGCGAAGTCCAGCGGTTCGGGGATCGAAATCACCGTCATGCCGGCGAGCTGGCCGGCCATCACGCCGGCCGGCGCGTCTTCCAGCACCAGGCAACGCTCGGGCTTCACCCCCAGCAAAAGCGCGGCCCGGAGGAAAATGTCCGGGGCGGGCTTGCCCACCTTGACGTCGTCCGCGGTGACCACCTCGTCGAACAAGTCGGACACGCCGACCGCCTGCAAGGTCTTCTCGATTACCAGCCGGCTGCCGCCGGTCGCGATCGCCATCGGCACCTTGCCGCGCAGGCTTTCGGCAAAAGCCGCCACCTCATCGATCAACTCCAGCTTGCCGAGTTTTCTCAAGAAGGCCTCGCGCTTGGCAAAGGCGATCGTCTCGGGGTCCAGCTTCAGGCCATATTCGTCGTTGATTTCGACCACGATATCCTTGGTCGGCCGGCCGCCCATCGCGTAGAAGACATCTTCCTTGAAAATATTCGCCGCCCCGTGGAGCGCCAGCGCCTCGCACCACGCCTCGAAATGATAGGGCATCGAGTTCACCAAGGTCCCGTCGCAGTCGAAAATGACCGCGTCGAAGCCCTCCGCCGAAAGTACGATCTCGCCAATGGTTGCCATGCGCGCCGTCCCGGGTAACAGCCCCCCCCCGAATGGCAAGGCCCCAAATGGGAAATGTCCGTCAGAGAGGGAAAACCCCGTCGACATAAGTGCCCGCCGCCACCGTCCTGATCTCTCCCGCCGGTGACGAAAAAGCCACCTTGCCCCGGAGTACCACGCCCTCGGCGAAACGCAGCGGCCCCTCGACCCTCAACTCCCCGCACTCCGCCAGCGAGGGATTGCCGAGCGACTCGATGGCATCCACCAGCTTGTACGAATCGTCGAGCACCACCACCGGCGGCCGACCTTGCCGGGCCGCCACCAGCTCGACCCGGCCATCCGCGCCGATGTCATAGGCATCCGAACGCAGGGCGAACAGGTCGGCGGACGATTTCACCGGCGCGAAACGGGAGCGCGGGACTTCGATCGCCTGCGAGCCTTCGAAGCACTCGATCGCCGCGCCCATCGCCACCTCGAGCTGGATCACCGGCGTCGAATTCTTGTCGCGCGGATCGACCGTCTTGCGGTTGCGGATCATCGGCAGCGGCAGCACGCCGCCGCATTCCGCCAGGCGGTCCTTGAGCAGGTCGAGCCGCAGCCAGATCGAGTTGGTGTTGAAATAGCGGTGGCACCCGATGTCCTGGAAGGCCTCGAGATCGCCGTCCGGGCACTGCGCGACCTCGCGCAGCAGCAGGCGGCCGTCATCGGCACGCACCGCCAGGTGGCCGCCCTTGCGGTCGGCCGGAGTGCGGCGGGTCACCTCCATCAGGAACGGCGCCCCGGAGTCGGCGAAATGTTTCAGCAATCCCGGTTCGAGCACCGCGCCCAGGTTGTCGGAGTTCGACACGAAGGCATACTTGACCCCGGCCGCCAGCAAGCGGTCGAGCCAACCGCTGCCGACCAGCGCCGGATAAAGGTCGCCATGGCCCGGCGGACACCATTCGTGCGAGGGATTGGCCGGCCACTCAACCGGCGCCAGCGTCGCCTCGTCGATCTTCGGCACCTGGTTTTGCATCAGTTCGACTTCCGAAGGGTCGGCAAATCCACCCTCCGCGTGCTTCTGAAGATAGTCCAAGGTGTCACCGCTGGTGCTGAAGCTGTTCATCAACAGCAGCCGGACCCGCGATCCGCTCGCCTCGCGCAGGTTCATCACCTGACGCACGATCAGATCGAGGAAATTCACGCCGGGCCGGACCTCCAGCACGCTTTTCACCTTCTGCAGGCCCATGCTGGTGCCGAGCCCGCCGTTGAGCTTGATCACCACCGCCTGGGCCAGCAGTTCGGGATCGAAGCCCCCCTGCCCCGGCGCGAACACCGCCAGATCCTCCGCCGGACGGATCGAGCCCTCGGGAATCAAACCGGTCTCCTGGCGGCAGAGCGCCTCATAATTGTGGCGGAACGCGGCAATCGCCGCTTCCATCACGCCGGCGGCGCGCATCTTGCGCTCGAATGGCACGAAATCTCCTTCGGTCATGACGGGGTGAGGGTTGGGAACGCGGTCGGATCTCCGATCCACGATGTCCGGACCGTCATCGCCTCCCACACTGTGGGGCAGCTCGCAAGTAAAATAAAAATTCTTCGTGGCACGAAAATTGCTGTATCTTTTTGTTTCATGAGCTCTAATCGCGGCGCCCGGGGAAATCCGGGAATTCCGCCATGGCCGAAGCCTCGCTCCATCAATCCCTAGGCCAGCAGCAATCGCTCGCTCCGCAAATGCGGCGCAGCCTGGAGATTCTGCAAGCCAACTCGATGGAGCTGCAGCAGCTCGTCCAGCAGGCGCTGGACGTCAATCCGGTGCTCGAGGACATCACCGAGTCGATTTCCCTCGATGAGAACACGCCCGACCCCGAGGAGGCGGACTCGCTCGAGCATCTCAACGAGACCGACGACGACTGGCGCGACCTTGAAATCCTGGAGCGGCGAGCCAATCCGTGGAGCGCCGACGACGAGGAGCGCCGCGAGCACCTCTACAACTCGATCGTCGCCCCGGAGACGCTCCAGCAGCACCTTTCCCATCAGCTCGATTTCTCGCTGGTCGAGCCGGCGGTGCGCCAGGCCGCGCGGCAATTGTTGGGCAATCTCGACCCGCGCGGCTTCCTCGACCTGCCACCCCGCGAACTGGCGGCCCGGCTGCGGATTCCCAAGAAGACGATGGACGAGGCGGTCACGCTGCTCCAGTCGTTCGATCCTCCGGGCATCGGCGCCTCCGGCATCCAGGAGTCCCTGCTGCTCCAGCTCGAACGCAACGGCGAGGGCAACAGCCTCGAATACCGGATCGTCCGCGACCACCTCGAGGAACTCGCCCGCAAGCGCTACCCGCAGATCGCCCGCACCCTCGGCACCAGCGTCGAGCGGATTTCCGAAGCTGCCCTGAGGATCGGCCGGCTGACGCCGAATCCCGGCGGCGACTTCGATCCGACCGGCAATCCTTACATCCAGCCCGACGTCGTCATCGAGCGCGGCGACGACGGCTGGAAGGCCCGGCTGACCCACGAGTACATGCCGAAGCTGAAGATCAGCGACTTCTACAAGGACCTGCTCGGCAAGACCACCAACGACCGCAAGGCCCGGCATTTCCTGCGCGAGAACATCCGCGAGGGACGGACTCTGATCCGCTCGCTGTCGCTGCGCCAGGAGACCATTTTGTCGATCGCCGAAAAGCTGATCGAGCACCAGCCCGCCTTCCTTGCCAAGGGTCCGCGCCACCTGCGGCCGCTGACGATGAACGAGATCGCCGACCAGATCGGCCTGCACGCCACCACCATCTCGCGCGCCGTCGCCGGCAAGTATGTCCTCACCCCGCACGGGCTGATGGAAATGCGCGCCTTCTTCGCGGCGGGCTATCAGACCGCCGACGGCACCGAGGTTTCGAACGCCGGCGTCCGCGAGGCGATCCAGGATCTGGTGACCAAGGAGGATCCGTCGAAACCGCTGTCCGACGACGCGCTGGCCAAGCAGCTCAAGACCCAGGGCATCCCGGTCGCCCGCCGGACCGTTGCAAAGTACCGCGAGCAACTTGGCATTTTGCCCTCCCACTTGCGGAAATCGTTCACGAGTTGATCCCAAGGTCCCTGTTGCGAAACGCGGCGAGGATTTCAGGCAATCCTTCCCCACCCCTGTTCCGAGCCTCTTCGGATTCCACCGCGTTCTTATCCGATCGGGTTGACTCGCAGATCCCGCAGGGCGTGCAGGCTCCCCGCCGCATCTTCGCGGACCTTGCGCGCCCCGTCCTTCCGCTTTGCCCCGAAGTAGCTCCGGCAACCGTTGAACACCCCTTCCACAAAAGCCTTGCTGCCGATCGCCACCCCGTCGCTGAACCACCGCACCCGGCAGCGCAGCAGTTCCGCCCGCGACAGCTTCCCGCCGCTCCGCAGCACCGCCTCCACCCGCTCCTTCGAAAAGCCAGTCCTCGCTGAAGGGAGCGCCGGCTTCAGCCGGCCTGTAGCTTCCAACCCACTCCGCTCCACCGCTGCGTCCACTCCCGCCGCATTTCCCGCCGCATTTCCCGCCTCCAGCCCTTCCCCGAATAACCAGCACCGATACGCCTCCGCGGGGGTAAGTTCCCCGCGCTTTTCCTCCCACGAATCCAGCGGTGCCTCCATTACCCGGCACAAGCCCCGCCGCGCCCGCTTGCTGCCGCCCGTCGCCTCGCCATAGCCGGTCCAGCGGTAGTCTTTCGGGTCCTCTACCAACCCCGCGCGCACCGGATTCAGGTCGATGTAAAGCGCCATCGTTCGCAGCGCCTCGCCGTCTTCGACCAGCACGCTTTTGAATCGGTCCATCCACAAGGTCCCGCGCCGGCCGTGGTGCTTGTTGAACCAACGCGAAAAGCGTTCCTTGAGTTCTTTAACAAAGATCGAGAGGTCGCAGAAGCGCTTGCGGAAAGTTTCCAGAATGGCCTCGGCCTCGGCGCCCCGTCCCGCCTCCCGCACCCGGGCGAGTTCCGCTTTCACTCCCGCGATGAAGGCTTTCGAATAAAGCAAGGTGAGTTGCTCCAGTAGTTTCATCTCGCCGCCCTCCCCTTCGAAGCGTCTCAGGAACTTCGCCCGTTCAGGAACCTTCGCCAACAAGTGGAAGTGATTGTCCATCAGCGCGTAGGTCAGGATCTCCACCCCCGAAAACTTCGCCATCCGCCAGATCAGCCGGCGGAAAGCTTCCTTTTCCACTTCACCGAACAGTTTGTCGCCGCCCGCCGTCCGGCTCATCACATGGTAAGCCTGACCGCCCGCGTTGTCCCCGCCGAACTGCCCCAGGATCCGCCGCGGCGGCCGTTTCATCGGCCGCCCGAGGCTGCACATCCGCCCCGGCATGGCGGCGGTAGGGAGGATGACTTTCTCAAGCGGGGAGAGTTCCTTCAATTCGTTGGTTTTCATCGGAAGAGGGATGATGACAGGGAGAAGCAAAGCTGATTCAGCAGCGCCTGTCTACAACTGAATGGATGGCGTTTAATTGGCCCAACTGAATGGATGGCGTTTAATTGGCCTTTAATTTGAATGGACCACCGGGGTCATCTTGCTGCCGCCCCCGCCCAGGTCGATGACAGGAGGGCAACGGTTTTCCGTGCCTCATTTCCTGCACATGCTAGCGTCCCTACCGTGATGTGGGAAAAGGCGTTCCAGCAGGTCCTTTTGTGCGGCGCCCCGGCGCTGGTTTCCCATGTCACCGCCCAGGAAGTCCCGGACCTCGGAGCCGCCCGCAATGCCTTTCTCGAGGGAGATTACGCGGCCTGCCTCGAAGCTTCGCGCCGGGCCACTCCCCTCCAAGTCGACTTCCCGGCTTTCGCCACCCTTGAGATCCGGTCCCTGCTCGAAACCGGGCAGTATGCCGAGGCAGCCAAGCGGGCCGCCCTGCTGCGCGGCCGCGCTCCTTACGACGCCGAACTGTCGCTCGAAGCCGCCCGCGCGCTGCGGGCCGCCGGTGCCGCCGAAGCGGCGGCGGAGATCATGGAGCAGGCCTTGCAATTCCGCCCCGAGCCGCCGGAACCGGGCAACTCGCGCGACACGATCGCCTACGCCGAATTGCTGCTGGCCAACCGCATCGACGGCAAGATGGTCCTCGAACGGCTGCTCGAGCCGGCGAAAAAGGCCGACCCCGAAGGCCGCCCGGCCTACCTCGCGATCGGCCGGCTGGCACTCGCCAACCACGACCGCGAACTCGCCGCCGAGCATTTCCGCGAAGGCCTCAAGCGCTTCCCCGGCGACCCCGACTTCACCTTCGGCCTCGAACAATCCGGCCTCCCGCTCCCGCCCCCGGCCCGCGAGCCGGAGGTCAATTCCTACCTCGACCTCGCCCTCCGCGCGAATCCGAAATACACGCCCGCCCTGCTCTACAAAGCCACCGCCCTGACCGGCCGCAAGGACTTCAAGGCCGCGCGCGCCACCTTCCAACAGGTTCTCGCCATCAATCCGGACCACCCGGAAGCCTGGGCCGGCCTCGCCGCCCTCGCGCTGGTGGCCGACGACGCACCCGCTGCCAAAACCGCCCTCGAGCGCGCCCGCAAATTCCACCCGACCAACCCGCGCGTCCCGGAAATCATCGGCACGACCCTGGCCGGCCAGTACCGCTTCGAGGAAGCCATCGTTCACCTCAAGCAGGCCCGCGAGGAAGACCCGTCATCGCCCGCGATCCTGTTCGAACTCGGCTCGAACCAGCTCCGCTTCGGCCAGCTCGACGAAGGCTGGGAGCATGTCGCGCTGGCCCACGAGAAGGACCCCTACAATGTCGCCGCCTTCAACCTGATCACCCTGCGCGACAAACTGCGCGACTACCCGGTCCGGGAAAAGGACGGCGTGATGCTCCGCCTGTCGCCCGAGGACATGGCGGTCTTCGGCGGCCGCGCGCTCGACCTCGCGGTCCGCGCCAAACAAACGCTCGCCGACAAATACGGCATCACCCTTTCCCAACCGGTGATGGTCGAGATGCTGCCGCGGCAGGAGGACTTCGCGATCCGCACCTTCGGCCTGCCCGGCGGCGAGTCCTTCCTCGGCGTCTGCTTCGGCCCGCTGATCACCATGACCAGCCCGCGCGGCCGGCTCGGCCGCTCGAACTGGGAGGCGGTGCTGTGGCATGAAATGGCGCACACCATCACCCTCGATGCCTCCCGCCACCGCATCCCGCGCTGGCTGTCGGAAGGAATCAGCGTGTTCGAGGAACGCGAGGTCCGCACCGGCTGGGGCCAGGGCATGACCGCCGAATACCGCGAGCGCTTCCTCATCGACAAGCTGCCGCCGGTCGTCCGCCTCGACGAGTCCTTCGCCGGCCCCGACATCATGTTCGGCTACTACCACGCCTCGCTCGTGGTCGAATACATCGTGCAGGAGTTCGGCATCGCCGCGATGCGCGCCGTCCTCGCCGACCTCGCCGCCGGCAAGCCCGTCACCGATGCCCTCGCCGCCCATACCCGGCCGATCGACGAGCTCGAATCCACCTTTCTCGCCCACGCCAAGAAGGTCGCCGCCGATTACGGGCCGGACCTCGATTGGAGCCCGCTGGGCGACGAGGAATACCTTGCCTACCGCGAGGATCCCGCCGCCTGGATCGCCGCGAACCCGAAGCGCTACGCCGCCGGCATGATGTGGGTTTCCAAGCTGACCGAGGAGCGGCAGTGGGCCGAATCGAAGGCGCTGCTCGAAAAAATCATCGCCGCCGAGCCGGACAACCGCGAAGCCTTCAATCCCTACAGGTCGCTCGCCCTCGCCTGCCGCGGCTTGAACGACGAGGCCGGCGAGCGCGCCGCGCTGACCAAGCTGCTGGAGCTCGACGCCAATGTTTCGGAAGCCGCCGCGCGATTGCTCGAGCTCGGCGGCACGCTTCCCGCTGCGGATCGCCTCGCCGACAGCGACCGCATGCTCGAAACCAACCCCTTCCAGGAACAGGCTTACCGCACCCTCGCCGCCGCCGCCAAGGAAGCGGACCAGCCCGGGCGGGCCCGCGACGCCTATCGCTCGCTGCTCGCCCTCCAGCCGCGCGACGCCAGCCGCCTCCACTACGAACTCGCCACCCTTTTGCCTGACAGCGACCGGAACGAATCCCGCCGCCAGGTGTTAAAGGCCCTCGAAGAGAACCCGCGTTTCGCCGCCGCCCTCGAATTCCTCCACAGCCTGCCGCCCGCCCCATGAAATATCGCGCCGTCCTTCCCGCCCTGCTGATCCTCGCCTTCGTCGCGGAATCGCTGGCCCAGTCGTGGTGGCGGCGCAACCGCCCGCCGGTCGACCTCGAAGACCGCCGCGGCGTCGAGCGCTGGGAGAACGATCCCCGCTTCCCCGACGACACCTTCCGCTTCGTCCGCCTGCGCCCGGAGGACCACCGCCGCTGGGCGACCGACTACCCGGACAGCGACCTGAATTTCTCCTACCGCCTCCAGCAAATGACCGCCATCCGCGTCCACCCGGACCCGCTGGTCGTCTCGATCCTCGATCCGGAAATGAAGAAGCACCCCTTCCTCTACACCATCGAGACCGGCTCGCTCGACCTGCTCGACGAGGAGGCGACGATCCTCCGCGAGCACCTCCTCAACGGCGGCTTCCTGATGATCGACGACTTCTGGGGCGAATGGGAATGGGAGAACACCGCCTACCAGATGAAGAAGGTCTTTCCCGACCTCCCGATCCAGGAGCTCGAGCTCGACCACCCGATCTTTTCCACCGTCTTCCCGCTCAAAGTGAAGCCGCAGGTGCCGTCGATCGAGGTCGCCCTCCAGGGCCGCCACACCGGTGTCTTCTACGAGCGGGGTGCCGAAGGCGCGCACTACCATGGCATCTTCGACCCCAAGGGCCGGCTGATGGTCATCATCTGCCAGAACACCGATCTCGGCGACGGCTGGGAGCGCGAGGGCGAGGACCCCTACTACTTCAGCGAATTCAGCGAAAAGCTGGCCTACCCGATGGGCATCAACATCGTGGTCTATTCGATGACCCACTGAAATTTCCCATGATCCCCGCAAGCAACGAATCCCTGGCCACCGAAGAGTCCATCGTCCGCCGCATCGCGGAAGGCAGGACGCAGATCAAGCGCGAGCTCGCCAAGGTCATCCGCGGCCAGGACGACGTCATCGAGCAGCTCCTCATCGCCCTCCTCGCCGGCGGCCACGCGCTGATCACCGGCGCGCCCGGCCTGGCGAAGACCCTGCTGATCCAATCGACCGCGCGGCTTTTCCACCTCTCCTTCAACCGCATCCAGTTCACGCCCGACCTGATGCCCGCCGACATCACCGGCACCGAGATCCTCGGCGAGAATGCCGAAGGCGGCCGCCGGCTGGAGTTCGTGAAAGGCCCGCTGTTCGCCAACCTGATCCTCGCCGACGAGATCAACCGCACGCCGCCGAAGACCCAGTCGGCGCTGTTGGAGGCGATGCAGGAACACCAGGTCACCGCCGCCGGCGTCCGCTATCCGCTGGCCGAGCCCTTCTTCGTGCTCGCCACCAAGAACCCGGTCGAACTGGAAGGCACCTCCCCGCTGCCGGAAGCCCAGCTCGACCGCTTCATGTTCGACATCCGCATCGATTACCTGAGCGAGGACGACGAGGTCGCGGTGGTCAGCAGCACGACTTCCCGGCGCCCGGAACCGATCGAAGCGCTGTTCACCGGCGAGGACCTGCTGGCCTTCCAGGAGGTTGTTAGAAGGGTCCCGATCGCCGAGGAAACCGCCCGCTACGCCGTCCGCCTGGTCGGTGCCTCGCGTCCGCACCGTCCCGGGACGCCGGACTTCGTCAACGAGTGGGTCAACTGGGGCGCCGGCCTGCGCGCCGCCCAGTGCCTGGTCATCGGCGGCAAGGCCCGCGCGCTGTTGGGCGGCCGCTCCCATGTCACGCCGGACGACATCCGCGCCCTCGCCCACGCCGTGCTGCGCCACCGCGTGCTCACCAATTTCCGCGCCGAAGCCGAGGGCGTCACGCCCGACGGCATCGTCGACCGGCTGCTCCAGCATGTGCCGCTTCCCTGATGCCCCCCGCCCCGCCATCCCCCCGCACGTCCACCTTCGCCGATCCCGCGGCTTTAATGCGGATCCGCAGCCTGGAGTTGCGGGCGCGCACGGTGGTCGAGGGCTACTGGAAAGGCCTCCACCGCAGCCCGCGGCACGGCTTCTCCGCCGAGTTCGCCGAATACCGGCAGTACGTCCCCGGCGATGACATCCGCTACCTCGACTGGAAGGTCCTCGCCCGCCGCGACAAGTCCTTCATCCGGAAATTCCGCGAGGAAACCAACCTGCGCTGCCACATCCTGTTGGATCTCAGCCGCTCGATGGATTACGGCTCGCTCTCCTACACCAAGCTGGAATACGCCCGCACCCTCGCCGCCACGCTGGCGGTGTTCCTCCATCAGCAGGGCGACGAAATCGGGCTGCTCACCTTCGACGAGGTCGCCCGCGACTACCTGCCGCCGCGCCACCGCTCCGGCCATCTCCACGCCATCCTCGCCGCGCTCGGCCGGCCGGCCCTCGGCAAGTCCGCCGCGCTCCACGCGCCGGTCGAAGCGATCCTCTCCCGCGGCCGGATGCGCGGGCTGGTCTTCGTCATCTCCGACTACCTCACGCCCCTCGACGAACTGAAGGCCCCGCTGGCCGCGCTCGCCGCCTGCGGTCACGATGTGACGCTGCTGCAGACCCTCGACCCCGCGGAGATCCACTTCACTTTCGACGCCGCCGTGAACTTCGAGGACCTCGAATCCGGCCGCGTCCTCCCCGCCGATCCCGACCAGGTCCGCGCCGGCTACTTGAAGAAATTCAACGCCCACCAGCAGGGCCTGAAATCGCTCTGCGACCCGCTCGGCGTCCTGCATCACCTCTTGCCGACCGACCGGCCGCTCGAAACCGCCCTCCACGCCTACTTCTCCGACCGCCATTCGCGCGGCCCGACCGTCGCCCGGACCCGCAGCACCTGACCCGCCGTGGCCTTCCTCGCCCCATTGTTCCTCGCCGGACTGGCCGCCCTCGCGCTGCCGGTCCTGCTGCATCTGCGGAAGAACCGGCCCAAGCAGACGGTCGCGTTCTCCTCGCTGATGTTCCTGGACACCAGCCCGCCCATCACCAAGCGCCGCTCGCGCTTGCAGGACATCGTGCTGCTGCTGCTCCGCTGCCTCGCCCTGGCACTGCTCATCCTCGCATTCTCCCGTCCTTTCTTCCCGGCCAAGGAGGACAACCCCGCCGCGTCGGACGGCGCGGTGATGCACTTCATCCTGCTCGACACCAGCGCCAGCATGCGCGGCGAACCGCTGGAGCAGGCGCTTCTAACAGCCCGCGATCTGGTGGAGGAAATCCCCGACGACGACTGGATCGCGCTGGCCACCTTCTCCGACCGCCTGCGCATCCTGTTAGATCCCGGCCGTGCCCGCGAACTCGCCGGCGGCGACCGCAAGTCGACCGCCCTCGCGCTGCTCGACGAAGCCGCCGCCGATTGGCACGCCACCCGCCTCGACACGGCCCTCCAGGCCGCGGTCGCGGCGGCCGGCGAGGACACGCCGCTCAAGATCCACCTGATCGGCGACCTGCAGAAGGGTTCCACCGTCGACCGCCTGCGCGACGAAACCTGGCCGGACCAACTTCAGCTCGTTTCCCATCCGATCGCGCGGAAGGAATCCTGGACCAACGCCGGCATCCGTCTCCTGCCGCCTGAGAAACAGATCCAACGCGCCCGCATCACCAACTCCGAAGGCTCGGCCAAGTCCGATTTCACCCTCACCTGGAGCGGCAATCCCACCCCGGTCACGATCTCCGTCCCGCCCGGCGAAAGCGCCGTGTTCGACGCCCCGCCCGAGTTGCCCGCCGAAGGCACGGTCACGCTTGCCGGCGACGACTTCCCCTTCGACAACGATGCTTCCTGGACCACGCCGGTCCGCCCGGTCGTGAAGATCTGGCAACCCGATCCGGCCGACCTCACCAACACCACCGAAAGCGCCTATTTCCTCAACCGCGCGATGCAGCCGACGCCGGACTACTCGGTGGAGATCGTCGCCGATATGCCCGCGGAAGCACCCGCGCTGATCGTCACCGGCGGGATGACCGACAACATCGCCGCGCTCCGTCCCGTGATCGAAGCCGGCGCCACCGCGCTCTTCACCGTCCGCGATCCCGCCTCCGCCGCGGCCTTGGCGACCCTCCTCGGAATCCCCGCCGCCGCGGCGACGGAAGCGGTGGTCACCGATCACGCCCGGCTCGGCGAGATCGACTTCAAGTCCGCCGTCTTCGCGCCCTTCGCCGATGCCCGCTACTCCGACTTCAGCGGCATCCGCTTCTGGAAATACCGCATCCTCCCGCCCGGGCTGTTAGAGAAAGGAAAGGTCCTCGCCCGCTTCGACTCCGGCGATCCCGCCTGGCTGAGCTTCCCGCTCGGCGACGGCACCCTGCACGTCCTTGCCACCACCTGGCGGCCGGCCGACAGCCAGCTCGCGCTCACCACCAAGTTCCCGCCACTGCTGCACTCGCTGTTAGGCCGCGGCGACGGCCCGCGCGGCTTGCTGCTGGTCGGTCACGGCGGGATCGAAAGCCCCGGCCTCCACGCCACCGCCGACGGCAGGGTCGCGATCCAGATCGATCCCGCGGAATCCGAACTCACCCCGCTCCCCGAGTCCGAGCTCCGCGCCCTCGGCCTGCCGCTCGACGCGCCCGCCACCGCTTCACCCGACCGCGAAACCACCCTCGCCCTTTCCCGCGCCGAGCAGGAAAGCCGCCAGCGCCTCGGCTGGTGGCTGCTCACCGCCGCCGCCTTCTTCTTCCTCGCCGAAACCGCCTGGGCCGCCATCGCCGGCACCCGGCAAACCGCTGTCGCATCATGATCCGCAAACTTCACGCCATCCTCGAGGAAATCGTGATCCGCCGGCAACGCCAGCGCCTCCACGCCGGACTCGCCATCGCCTGGTGGTCCGGCCTGCTGTTAGGCGCCTTGCTGCTCGCCAACGGGGTCCCCGCCCGGACCGTCGCGGTGACGCTGCTGCCTCTTCTGTTAGCCACCTCCGCCGCGATCTGGTTCTCGAGCCGCCGCGGGCTCGGCGATCCCCGCCAGGTCGCGAAACTCGTCGAAGCCAAGCACCCCGGACTGCAAACCGCGCTGCTCGCCGCGCTCGACCAGGACCCCGGGAAAGGTCCGCTCAGCTACCTCCAGCTCCGGCTCCTCGTCGAGTCGGTCGCCTCCGCCGAGCGCGACCAGTGGATCGACCTGGTGCCCCAGCCGCGGCTCGACCGGCTGCGCGTCCTGAACCTCAGCGGCGTCCTGCTGGCCCTCGTCGCCCTGGGCATTGCGCTCCTTCCCCGCCGTGTTGCGGAAATCCAAGCCGCCACCGCAACCGAGACCCCGCCCGCCGCCGTTCTCGAATTCGAAGTCGAGCCCGGCGACATCGAACTTGAACGCGGCAGCCCGCTCACCATCCAGGCCCGCTTCGGCGAAGGCACTCCGTCCGAAGCCACCCTCGAGATCACCGCTGAAGACGGCCAGGTCAACCAACTGCCGCTCACCCGCCCCTTCACCGATCCCGTCTATCAGGCCCGCCTCTCCGCCGTGCCCGGCCCGCTGAGCTACCGCGTCGTCACCGCCGGCGGCAACAGCCGCGCCTATCAAGTCACCGTTTTCGACCGCCCCGCCCTGGTCAGCTCGCAAGCCGTGCTGACCTTTCCCGAGCACCTCGGAAAGCCGCCGCAAACCATCAAGGACCCGCGCTCCGTGCAGGTTCCCGAACGCACGCGGATGGAGTTCTCCCTCGTCGCCAATCTCCCCGGCCTCGCGGTGTCGCTGCTCGCGAAAGACCGGGAACCGCTCGTTCTAACAGCCGACCCCGCCGACCCGGCGCGCCACCTCGTCACGCTCGATCTCATCCGCAGCATCCGCTACGAGATCGTCCTCACCGACCGCGCCGGCCGCAAGAATCCGCGCAAGGAGCTGCTCGACATCAAGGTCCTTCCGAACAAGGCACCGGTGGTCAAGGTGCTGCTGCCGCGGAAGAACGAGAAGGCCACGCCGATCCAGGAAGTCCGCCTGGAAGCGAAGATCACCGACGACAGCGGCCTGCTCGCCCAAGGCCTCCGCTACACCCTCGATGGCGCGGCGTGGACCGAGATCGAAACACCCGTCGCCGACGGAGCCAAGCAGCCGCCGCTTTCGCACCTGATCGATCTCGAAGCCGCCGGAGCGAAGCCCAAGGACATCCTGATGTGGAACGCCTGGGCCGAGGACATCGGCCCGGACGGCAGGAAGCGCCGGGTCAACGGCGACATCCACATCGTCCGCGTCCGCGATTTCGACGAGGAGTTCTACCAGCAGGCCGCCCCGCCCGGCGAAGCCCCGCCCGCCGGGGCCGAAGCCGCCGCCGAGGCCGGCGCGGAGCTCATCAAAACCCAGACCCAGATCCTCAATGCCACCTGGAGCCTGCGCCGCGATCACGCGGAAATCACCGACACCCCGCCGGACTCGAAGGACCTCGAAACGCTCCGCCGCTCGCAGGAGATCGCCATCGAAACCGCTGCCGGCCTCGAAGCGCAGCAGACCGATCCCGCCGTCCGGCAGTTTCTAACCGACGCGCGGCTCGCGATGAAGGACGCCCTCGCCGACCTCACCACCGCCCGCGAGCAAACTTCCGCCGCGCCGCTCGAGGCCGCGATCACCCACGAGCAGGCCGCGCTGCGCCATCTCTATCAGCTCATGAGCTCGACCACCATGCTCATGACCGGCCAGAACGCCAGCGGCGAGCCGTCGGAATCGTCCGAGGACGTGCCGCGCGACGAGCTCGATCTCGAGCCGATGGACACACCCTACCAGGCCGAGAAGCAGGCGCAGCCGGAGCCCCCCGCCGGCGCGGAAAGCGAGGCCGGCGAGGCGATGGAGATCCTCAAGCGGCTCGACGAACTGGCCAAGCGCCAGCGCGACCTCAACGAGGAGATGCAGGCGCTGCAGAACGCCCTCGACGAAGCCACCACGCCCGAGGAAAAGGCGGCGGTCGAGCGCCAGCTCAAGCAACTCCGCGAACAGCAGCGCGAGATGCTGGCCGACGTCGACCAGCTCCGCGAGAAGACCAACGACCCCGCCCAACAGGCGACCGAGCCGCGCCAGAACCAGGCGCTCGACGAAGCCCGCGAGAAGGCCCAGCAGGCGAACGAGCAACTGAACGAGAACAAGCTCGGCGACGCCCTAGCCGCCGGCCGCCGTGCCCAGGAGTCGTTGGAGGAACTCCACGAGGACTTCCGCGAAACCAGCGCCGCGCGGCTTGCCGAACAACTCCGCGAACTCCGCCAGGACGCCCGCGCCCTTGAAGAACGTCAGCGCGAACTCGCCGAGGCCCCCGCCGCCGGAGAGCCGGCCCGCGGCGAGCGCCTGCGGGACAGCGCCACGCCGGACGCCGGCATCGCGCAACAACGGGAGGATCTCCAACAATTGTTGGATTCGATGCGCCAGACCGCCGAGTCCGCGGAAAGCGCCGAACCGCTGGTCGCCCAGGACCTTGCCGAAGCCCTCCGCCAGGCCGACCAGAATCGCATCGCCCAGGCGCTCGAGCAGATGGAGCGGACCGGCCCCGACAGCGCCGCCGCCGAACAGGCCGCGGAAGGCATCGCCGGCCTGACCCGCGAGATCGAAGGGGCCGCCGAGCGCATCCTCGGCAACGAGGCGCAGGCCCTCCGCTACGCCCGCGACGAATTGCAACGCCTCGCCGAACAAGCCGCCGGCGAAGCCGGACAGAACGAACCCGGCGAGAGCAACGAACCCGGCCAAGCCCCCGGCGAAGGCCAGCCCGGAGCCCAAGCCGGCACCCAGCCCGGCGAAGGCAACCAACCCGGCCAAGCTCCCGGTGAAGGCCAGCCCGGCGCCCAAGCCGGCACCCAGCCCGGTGAAGGCAACCAGCCCGGCCCACCCGGCCAAGGACGGCAGCCCGGCCAAGCCGGCGGCCGCGGCCAGGCATCGGGCGGCGGCAACGGCCGCGGCGGCAGCAGCCCGAACTCGCCGATCACCGGCGACGGCTTCGAGGAATGGAGCGACCGCCTTTACGACCTCGAAGCGATCGTCGAGGACCCCGACGCGCAGTCGGCCGTCGCCCGTGCCCGCCAGGCCAGCCGCGAGATGCGACGCGACTTCAAGCGCCATTCGGTCGAACCCGGACAGGACCAACTGCAGAAGGAAGTCGGCCGGCCGCTCGCCGAAGCCGCCCAAAAAATCGACGCCCGCCTGCGCGAGCTCGACCGCAAGGACCCGCTCGCCCCGGTCGGCCGCGACCCCGTGCCGGATCGCTACAACGACCTCGTCCGCCGCTATTTCGAGGAACTCGGCAAATGAATCGAGCATGAGGATCGTCTGGAATGAAAGCGGCCTGATCGTGCCGGGGCTGATCGCCCTCGCGGTCATCGCGCGCGGCCTGTGGCTCGGCTACCGGCGCAAGCCGAACCTGCCGCTCTCCGTCCGCTGGCTCGCGGGCGGCCTGAAATTCACCGGCTTCGCGCTGCTGCTCTTTTTCCTGCTCCGCCCCGAGGTCGTCCGCTCCTTCAACCGGCCCGGCACCAACCACTGGGCCATCCTCGCCGACCACAGCGCGAGCATGACCCTCAAGGACCAGGCCGACGGCGGCTCGCGCGGCGAGAAACTCAACTCGTTGTTAGAGCCCGACCCCGGCGGCTGGCAGGAAAAGCTCGGCGAGGATTTCATCGTCGATCGTTACCACTTCGACCAGCGCCTCCACCGGCACTCGCCGGACCAGCCGCCGGCCTTCGACGGCAGCGCCTCCGCCCTCGCCCGCGCGCTCGGCAATCTCCGCGAACGCTACGAAGGCCGGCCGCTCGCCGGGGTGCTGGTGCTGACCGATGGCAGCCCGACCGACACCGCCGCCCTCGCCGCCTTGCCCGAGGGCATGCCGCCGGTCTTCCCGCTGGTCCTCGCGCCGGTGAACCCGCTGGCCGACCTCGCCGTGTCCGCCCTCACCGCCCAGGCGACCTTGTTCGAGGACGCGCCGGTGATCGTCGATGCGACCCTGTCCGCCCGCGGCCTCGCCGGCCAGACGGTGCTCGCCACCGTGCGCGAACCCGGCGGCAAGGTGCTGGAGGAAAAGCGCCAGCTGGTGGCCACCGACCGCGAAACCTGGACCGCCCGCTTCCAGGTGCGGCCGGAGGAAAGCGGCACCGCCTTTTTCGAAGTCGAAGCCAGCCTCGCGGACCCCGGCGAAATCGAGGAAGCCACGCTTGAAAACAACCGCCGGATGGTTGCCGCCAACCGCGACGCCGGTCCCTACCGCGTGCTCTATCTCGGCGGCCGGCCGAACTATGAACACAAGTTCCTGCAACGCGCCCTCGAGGAGGACCCCTACGTCGCGATGACCAGCCTGATCCGCATCGCCCGCCGCGAGCCGAAGTTCGTCTACCGCAGCCGCGACGGCGAACGCAGCAATCCGCTCTACCGCGGCTTCGACCAGCAGGAGGAAGCCGAACGCTTCGACGAGGCGGTCTTCATCCGGCTCAAGACGAAGGACGCCAACGAGCTCGCCGGCGGCTTCCCGAAAACCCCCGCCGAGTTGTTCCCCTTCGACACGGTCATCCTCGACGACGTCGAAGCCGCCTTCTTCGACCGCGAGCAGCTCCGCCTGCTGCAACGCTTCGTCTCCGAACGCGGCGGCAGCCTGATCATGCTCGGAGGCATGGAATCGCTCGATGCCGGTGGCTACGCCGGCACCCCGGTCGGCGAGCTGCTGCCGGTGTATCTCGAGCCCGCGACCCCGGCCGGGAGCCCCGCCACCGGCCGCTTCGAGCTGACCCGCGAAGGCCGCTTGGAACCGTGGGCCCGCCTGCGCAAGACCGAGGCCGAGGAAGCGATCCGCCTGCGCGAGATGCCGGAGTTCCAGAACATCCACCGCCTGCCCGCGCTCCGCCCCGGCGCGATGGAAATCGGCACGCTCGAGTCCGCCGACGGCAGCAGTCCCGCCCTCGCGACCCGCCGCTACGGCCGCGGCCGCAGCGCGGTGCTCGCCGTCACCAACCTCTGGAGCTGGGGCCTGCGCGACCCGCAATCGCGCGCCGACATGGACAAGACCTGGCGCCAGTTGACCCGCTGGCTCTTGTCGGACGTCCCGCGCCCGCTGTCGGTGAAGGCGGAAGCCGCGGATGACGGGCACCGGATCACCACCGAGTTGTTAGGCGAGGATTTCCAACCCGCCGAAGCCGGCGGCGTCACCCTGCGCGTCCTCCGTCCGGACCAGACCTGGACCACCCTTTCGCCCCGTCCGCACGAAAGCAAATCCGGCACCCTCGAAGCGCTCCACCTTGCCCGCGAGCCCGGCCCCTACCTCGCCGAAGCCACCACCCGCGCCCGTGACGGCCAGCCCGCCCAAAGCGCCCGCGCCGGCTGGGTCGTCAATGCCCTTCAGGACGAATTCCTCGCCCTCCAACCGGACCTGGACGCGATGAACCTCCTCGCGAATACCACCGGTGGCCGCGTCCTCGCCGCGGACGATCTGGACGAGTTCGTCGCCTCTTTGAAAAACCTGCCGGTGCCCGTTTCCGAGACCCGCTCGGAGCCGCTCTGGCACTCGCCGTGGTGGCTGATCGCAGCCCTCGCCTGCTTCGTCGGCGAGTGGTCGCTCCGCCGTTGGAAACGACTCGCATGAAGCTTTTCCTCCTCGCCCTGCTCTCTCTAAGCGGCTGGCTCGCCGCCGCGGAGGAATCGCGCACCATGCTGGTCATCGTCAGCGAACCCGGAAACCCGGCTTACGAGCTGGAATTCCAACGTCAGGCCAAGGCATGGCAGGACCTCGCGGCGAAGGGCGGCTTCGAGGTGAAAACCCTCGGTCTCGGCGAAGCTCCCGCCGCCGGCGACCGGCCGCTGCTTGAAGAAACCCTCGGCGGACTCCCGAAAAGCGGCGGCGACCTGTGGCTGGTCTGGATCGGCCACGGCAGCTACGACGGCCGCACCGCGAACTTCAACCTGCGCGGCCCCGACATCGACGCCAACGCGGTCGCCGGGCTGCTCGAGCCCTTCGGGCGCCGCCTGGTCCTGCTCCACCTGTTCTCCGCCAGCGGCCCCTTTCTCACCACCCTGTCCCAGCCGAACCGGGTCATCGTCAGCGCCACCCGCGGCA
>CAMCYK010000083.1 GCA_945883695.1 Akkermansia muciniphila
TGTGGTCGGCGGGCACCCAGTCGCGCAGGTCGGGCGGGAGGAGAAGCGGGGTGTCGTGGTCGATGTTGACGAACCGGGCGGCCATGCGCGGAGCATGGCAGGGTCTGATGGATTTGTCGCTGTTCTAAGTCCGACAGGCTGCTAGCAGCTCGCCGGGCTGCGCACCGATGAGGGCCGCAACCTGCTCGCGGGCGCGCTCCAACGCCTTGCGCGCCTCGCGTCCGAAGCGGTAGCCGCCCGAGGGATTGCCGTAATGATCACCAAGCCAGGGCAACATCGCCTCGAGCACCTCGGGAGCGAGGCGAGTCGTGGCGTTGTTGTCGAGATAGATCATGAGCGGTCGAGTCTCACTGTAAACTCACTTCAAATCGCTCGCCGAGAAAATGCCCGAGAGCCTCACCGACGAGAAAGAGAGAACCGGCCACGAGCGTTTTACCGCCCCGTCCGCGCGATGCGGCGACCGCATCCACGAGGTTGGTCGATTCCTCGATCGGGAGCCGACCCCCCTCCGACCCCGGGTCTTCGGCGGGAAGGGAGCCGAAGGGATAAGAAAGGAAATTCTAGCAATAATAATCGCGCCACCGGCAGGTGCTGGCGGTGCTCGACGCCGTGCGGTCGGCAGGGGTTGGCAAAGTCAGCTTCGAGTCCCGCGATCCGGACCCTTGAGAGGTCCTGACGGGATTTTTGAAAAAGGAATCGAACCACTGATGTCACGCACGCTCCCCATTTTGAATGCCGTCGGCTGCCTGTTGCTGGCCGGGCTTGCATTGTTTCAGTGGGGTCGTGAGCGGGATCTTGAATCCACCCTGCACCAGGCACGGATCGCGCGCGCGACGAGCGGGCCGCTCACGACGGCGAGAAAAAGCGCGCGGCCGGGTTGGAACGCGACATCGGGCTGCTCAAGGAATCAATCGCCGCGCTGCAACTTGCCGCCGAAGCGCTCGGAGAAGTGGCAGCCGCGAAAGAGGCGGAACTCGACGAGACCAAGGCGGTCGGCGAGGCGCTCACTGCCAAGCTGGCGGAGTGGGAGGAAGCGGTCGCAGCGCGCGACGCGAAGCTGAAGGAAATGGATGCCGCGCTGACCGAAACCCGCAAGCGTCTCGACGAGGCGATCGGTCGGCTCAAGCAGGCGGGCGCGCGCTGAGGTGGCGGAGGTCGCCCCGATAACGCTGAAAAAGAAAATGGGACCCTCGCCATGGCGCCGCAGGCATGGTGGAAAATGGCTCCCCGACCTGCCCGGTGGCCGCGCCGCCAAGACAACGCGGCTCACCAATTCTGTCAATTTATCTGTCCCTTTGAATAAGCCGTGTGCATGCGACAACGCCACCCAGAAAAAAGCCTTGTAAAGCTGCCCAGAACCTCGGCATCTAGCAGGCCAATCGGCTTTTCAAGCATCTAACCGTTTAACGGAAAACTGGACGCACCTTAGAGAAACCAAAACCCCAAAAACCACCGCAAGCTATGTATGAACCATTCGTCGGACAACTAGAAGTCTATCCCTACCACTTCGCCCCGAGAGGCTGGCTACCCTGCGACGGGAGCAAGCTCAGCATCAGCAACTACCAAGCCCTCTTCGCCCTCATCGGCACCACCTATGGTGGCGACGGCCACAGAGACTTCGCCCTCCCCGACCTCCGCGGCCGCGTCGCCGTCGGCCAGGGCCAAGGTCCCGAACTCAGCAACTACCGTATGGGCCAGACCGCCGGCACCCCCACCGTCACCCTGACCCTCACAGAGCTCCCGGCCCACAGCCACGAGCTGAAGGCTTCCTCAAACTCCACCGTCTCTGCCCCCCAGGGCAACTTCCCCGGCCCGCTTGTCTCCAGCAGCGGCGACGCGGTCAACGGCTACGACCCCACCCCCGAGGCCGCTCTCGCCCCCTCCGCCCTCCTCCCCGTCGGCGGCTCCCGAGCCCACGAGAACCTGCCCCCCTACCTGGCCATGGGCTGGTTCATCGCCACCCGGGGCATCTTCCCCAACCGCGGCTAACCTCATAAAACCTGTCAATCCCCACCCCACAATACCCTACTCAAACACCCCTTATGGAACCATTCATCGGACAAATCCAGTCCTTCGCCTTCAACTTCGCCCCTCGCGGCTGGGCCATCTGTGCCGGGCAACTTCTCCCCATCAGCCAGAACTCGGCTCTCTTCAGCCTCCTCGGCACCACCTACGGCGGCGACGGCAAAAACACCTTCGGTCTCCCCGACCTCCGCGGCCGCAGCGCCGTCGGCAAAGGACAAGGCCCCACCCTCTCCTCCCGCCAGCTCGGTGCGAAGTTCGGCACGGAAGCCGTGACGCTTAACGTCGCCCAGCTCCCCGCCCACACCCACGAGTTCAAGGTCTCCGCCGACTCCACCGTCAACACCCCCCAGGGCAACTACCCCGGCCCCCTCGTCTCCGCCAGCGGCGACGCCATCAAGGGCTACGACCCTACCCCGGAGGCCAGCTTCAACCCCGCCGCCATCGCCAGCGTTGGCAACGGTCAGCCCCACAATAACCTGCCCCCCTACCTCGTCATCAACTGGTGCATCGCCACCGAGGGCAACTATCCCCCCCGCAACTAAGGTCCCAGCCACCCCAACCTTCTCAACCCCACTCACATCATTATGGAACCCTTCATCGGAGAAATCAAAGCCTTCCCCTACGACTTCGCCCCCCAGGACTGGGCTTCCTGCGACGGAAGCCTGCTGGAAATCCAGCAATACATGGCTCTCTTCGCCCTCATCGGCGTCACCTACGGCGGCGACGGCGTAACCACCTTCGGTCTCCCCGACCTCCGTGGTCGCATCGTTCTTGGCACCGGCGCTGTCCCCGGCATGCCTGCCTACCAGAACGGGGAGAAAGGCGGCGCCGAGACCGTCCCTCTGGACATCAACCAGGTTCCCGTCCACACCCACGGCGTCAAGGTCTCGGCCAACTCCACCTCCTCCGAACCCATGGGCAATTTCTTCGGCCCTGTCGCCAGCAGTGCCGGTGACGCCGTGAAAGCCTACGACCCCACCCCGGAGGCCGGCCTCAACCCCGCCGCCGTCGCCGTCACCGGCGGTGGCGAGCCCCACGACAACCTGCCCCCCTCCCTCGTCCTCAATTGGTGCATCGCCCTCGAAGGCATCTTCCCGGACCGTCCGTGATCCACTGACAAGCTGACAGAACCCCGCGCGGGCCGGAAGCCCCTCCGGCCCCGGCCCGCGCCATCCTTTTTCTGCATTCCACGAGACCCATTCAAAGGGACAAGGCCTGCGATTTACCACTGCATCTACCGCGCGGCGGACCGGCGGTCTGTTCTGGAAGACCTGGAACGAGACAACCCCTTTTCCCCGCCTCCGGTCCGGCCCCCGGCTTCTTCAACGGCCTGCACCCACGCACTAAATTCCCAGCAATAAAATTATGATGACCGATCAAGACAAACCACACGTGATTATTGACATTGGCTCAGGCTATGTGAAGGCCGGCTTTGCAGGCGAAGAAGGTCCAAGTGCTGTATTTCCCAATGTCGTTGGCCGACCAAAAGCTCCCGGCGTCATGGTCGGCTCTGAACAAAAGGATTATTATGTGGGCGAAGAGGCTGAGGCAAGGTGTGAGAGCTTGATCCTGAGACACCCCGTTGAGCATGGCATCGTTGAAGACTGGGACGACTTTGAAAAAGTACTCCATCATACGTTTACGAACGAGCTAAAAATAAATCCTGAAGAACACAATGTATTGATCACGGAAACCGCTCTGAACCCAAAGGTCAATCGGGAGAAACTAACCCAGATCTTGTTCGACACCTTTAATGTGCCGGGACTCTATGTCGCGAACACGGCAGTGCTCTCACTCTACTCTGCTGGCAAGTTTTCGGCCGTAGTGGTGGAAATCGGCGATGGAGTGGCGCAGATTGTTCCTATTTCCGATGGTTCTGTTCTGCCCGATAGCATCCAGAGAATCAATCTTGCTGGTCGCGATCTCACAGACTATCTAACACAAATCCTGAGTGAACGTGGGCTCCACCTCACGACCGGTGCAGGAAGGGAAATTGTTAAGGATCTTAAAGAAAAGCTATGCTACGTGGCATTGGATTTCGACGCCGAACTCGATGCTTCGAGGACCGGTTCGTCCAAGGATGCCAGCTACGAAATGCCTGATAGCAGTGTGATAACTATTGGTAGCGAGCGGTTCCGCACTCCAGAGATATTGTTCAGGCCATCCCTGATCGGCAAGGAGTTTGGTGGAATTCATGAGCAGGTACATCAGGCCATCATAGAGAGCGATGTTGACGTAAGAAAGGATCTGTATCAAAATATTGTGCTTTCCGGTGGCACTACCCTCTTTGCTGGGTTACCAGAACGTCTAAGAAAAGAGGTGCAAAAACTCGCTCCTCAGGCTATCACGTCTTTGGTCAAAGTGATTGCTGTCCCAGAGCGAGAATATTGCTCTTGGATCGGGGGATCAATTCTTTCTTCTACCAGCACTTTTTCATCCATGTGGATCACCAAGGAGGAATATCAAGACGCCGGGCCTTCAATCGTCCATCAAAAGTGCCTCTAAGAAGCTTCTAAACCTGAATTAGTACCCACTTGCATGCTCGATGCGGCCCATGCCTGGTGCTCCAAGCCAAGGCAGGGCAGCATCCATGCAACCGTTGGGCACAACAAACATCAAAAACCAAAAGGTGCTAAACCTGAATACCCCTCCGCTTTGGGAAACCAGTAGGGCGCAGCACTGCCAAGCGAAGCGTTATTCGTGGGCCATGAAACAACGTAAGATTAACCCCCTTTCTCCCGCCCTCCGGTCCGACCAATGGCTCTTCCAACGGCATTCACGCGAAAAGCAAATTCCTAGCAGTAATTATCTACAACTTCTCTATCTACAATAAATCCTATAACGATTATGGCCTCTTTAACTATTAGTGCTGAAAACATAGAACTATTCAATAAACTAAAATTCAAACAAGATTTGTCCTATATTTTATTTGGATTAAGCTCTGACAATTCAACAGTTGAATTTCGAGGTTCGGGTGATAAGAAACATAACTTTGATGATATTAAATCTGAACTTCCCAAGGACGATGTTGCGATTGTTATCTATGATTTTAATTTTGAAACCAGTGAACCCCCCCCTCGCAAAACTTCAAAACTAATTCTTATTTTTTGGATTCCGGAATCGGCTCCGGGCAGACGAAGAATTGCCCTTGGATCTGCAAAAAATGAAATAAAAAGGACTTTGGTGGGAATAATGAAAGTTTTTGATTTTACTTTTTATGAAGAAGTTGATTTTGGCGATATCACTAAGGAACTGCTTAAATACCAATAGGTTGTGACGAAAATCCCACAATTGCACCTGTTAGTGCGGTTGCCAATTTTGCAGGGTAATTCAAATCCTTCTAATCATACCCCCCCTTTCCCCCGCCCTCCGGTCCGGCCACCGGCTCTCTCCACGGCCATCACCTCGAAACCAGATTCCTAGCAACTTAACGAAATGTCCATGTTACAAAAATATTACACGCTCGTAGTCCTTGGGGACACCCAAGCCGGCAAGTCGACGCTCCTGGGGCAATTGACCTATCTTCTTGGTGGAATCGATAAAAAAACAATCGAGGGCTTCGCGACCGAGGCCCGCAAAATGGGTTATGTCAATAATCTTGCCTATTCCTGGGTCTCCGACCAGAGCCAGGACGAGCGCCAGAGCGGCAGCACCGCGCGTTGCCACCTGTTGAATTTCCCGACCTCGACCCATAGGATCACCGCCATCGATACGCCGGGAGCCCGGCCCATGCTACGCCATGCGATCGCCGGCATCGGCCACGCGGATGCCGCCTTGCTTGTCGTGTCGGCGGCCGATGGTGAATTCGAATCCGGGTTGAGAGTCGGGGGCCCGACCCGCGACTGCCTCAACCTCGCGGCGGGCCTCGGGATCCGCTCGCTCATTGTCGCGGTGACCAAGCTGGACACGAAGGCGCCGGACGAGGTGCAGGCTCGGTATGCGGATATCATGGTGGCGGTCGGCCAACTCGGCCGGAAGCTGGGCTTCGCCGCAGACAGCATCGTCACGGTGCCTGTCTCCGGTTCACTGGGGTCCAATCTGGTCATCCCGGACCCGGACTGGGCGGATTGGTATCGTGGTCCGACCTTATTGGCTGTGATGAACCGTCTTGATGTCGACATGTTGCGGCGGCAGCAGGCCCTGCCGGTCGTGGAGACGCCGGAGAAATTGTCGGCCGTCGCCGGGCTGCGCTGCACAGTCCTCGATGTCGTCCGGGGCGCTTCGGGAACGGCCACCCTCACCGGCCGGGTAGTCGCCGGTAGCCTGCGGCCGAACGCGGTATTGACGGCGGCACCAAGCACCGCATCCGTCCAAGTCAATGCGGTGCGCCTGGTGGGGGACCCCGACACCGACCGCGCCTTCGCCCTTCCGGGCGACCTGGTCCGGCTGTCGTTGCGTGACGTGCCAGCCAGCCTTGCCGCCGGACAGGTGCTGTCCGATGCGGAAGCCAACCGGGCGCGGGGCGCGACCTCGTTCACCGCCCGGCTCACGGTGCTCGATCATCCCACAGGATTGCGGGCCGGCTATCGGGCGCTGCTGAATGTCCATGGCGCGGAAATCCGCTGCGAGGTCGGCGCCATTCTGAACCGGCTGGATCGGCGGAACGGCAGGGTGGTCTCGACGGCACCGGAGTGCCTACGCGATCAGGAGATGGGGGATGTTCAGTGCATTCCGCTCGACCCTGTCAGCCTCGACCCCGCCGCCACCCATCCGTGGCTCGGCCGTGTCGTGCTCCGCTTCGTCCCACCGGAGGATGCGCCACCGCCCGAGGACCCGGATGAGGAGCCCGAGGTGCAGCGGACCGTAGCGACCGGCACGGTGATGGGCCTCGTCGCTGGATAGCCAAGCAGGCCGCACAGGATGCGCTTTTGGTGTATTGAACAGCCATTAAACCCGCCCAACGGTTTGCATGCTCGATGCGGCCCATGCCTGGCGCGCAGTAAGCGCTCAATCGCAGGGCACTAGCCGTCCAGCCGCATCTCCAGCATACATCCCCGTGTATGCAACTGACATCATCCGCACCGGCCCCGGACTCCCCGATCATCCGCACCGGCAGCGACGGCCGGCTCCGCTACTCGCCGGATCAGCGCCAGGCCTTGCTGGACGCCTTCGACCGCGGCGGCCAGAGCGCCCTGGCATTCTCCAAGCACCACGGCGTCTGCTACCAGACCTTCATCGCCTGGCTGACCACGGCGAAATCGAAATCGACAACAACCTCATCGAAAACGGCATCCGGCCCACCGCGGTGGGAAAGAGGAACTGGCTGTTCGTCGGCGGCAAAGCACCGGCCGGCGCGCCGCGATCATCTACACCATGGTCGAGTGCGCCAAACGCCACGGCCACGACCCCGAGGTCTGGCTGGCCGACGTGCTCGAACGCCTGCCGGCGATGACCAACCGGGACGATCTCGGTGCGCTGCTGCCGTCCCGCTGGCAACCCGCCGCCGCGCCGGCCGCCCGCACGGCCGAGGCCTGCCCGGTCTGAAGCGGAGGAGTTCGTCAGCAACATACACACCTGTGTATGCTACCGATGCGCCGGAGGCCAGATCCGCCCGACGCCCATCGGTTGAGCGCTTACCTTCATTCCAACCCCCGGCCGCCTGCTGGAATCCCTTAAGCACTTTCATTCCGATTGCGGGGAAGGGAACCGGCCTCCACTACTCCGGGCCCCTTTTCGTCGGGATTCCGGCCTTGGTTTCATCGAGCCACTCCTGAAGCCGCGTGTTCATCCGCTTGGCCAACTCGGGCTTTTCGGTGGCGAGGTTCTTCGTTTCGCTCGGGTCTTTTGCCAGATCGTAAAGTTCCAGTGAGCCGTCATCATAAAAACGGATCAATTTGTGATCCCCCATCCGCACGGAGGAGCCCGGTCGGTTCTCCTTATGAAATGACCAGTGGGGATAATGCCAGAAAAGCGCATCACGCTTCGTAGGCTTGCCTTCAAGCACGGTTCGCAATGACTCGCCATCGAGAGCCGCCCCGGCCTTGAGCGCCACTCCGGTCGCATCCAGGATCGTTGCGGTCAGATCCATGCTGACCACCGGCGTGTCATTGACTTGATGGCCCTTGGAAACACCCGGCCAGCGGATGATGAGCGGGACACGCACGCCTCCCTCGTGGAGGTGGCCTTTGCCACTCCGCAGCGGGCGGTTGTCCGTGGCCCCAGTCCAGCCGCCGTTGTCGCTCGTGAAAATGACCAGGGTGTCCTCCGCGATGCCCATCTTGTCCAACTGCGCGATCACACGCCCGACACCGCGATCGGTCGCCTCGATCTGGCCTCCATAGATCGGATTGATCAGGCCAGGACCCTCCTTGCCCTTGTAATGGGCGGTCAATTCCTCCGGCGCCTCGAAGGGAAAGTGCGGGTTGTAGGTCCACAGGCAGATGAACATCGGCTGCTCCGAATTCCCTTCCATCCACCCGATCGTTTCATCGGCCAAGCGGTCGGTTAGATATTCACCTTCCTTCCTGTCCTTGAGGGTGGGGATGCGGTAGGGATCGAAATACGTCGGCGGTCCGCCCATGTCACATCCTCCGATGTTCACGTCAAAGCCCTGGGTGTCAGGATAATGCTTCTCCTTGCCGAGATGCCATTTTCCGAAAAATCCGGTGGCGTAGCCCGCCTCCTTGAGGCGCTCGCCAAGGGTGACCCGCTCATGGGGCAGCGTGTTGTCAGACGGCGGAGGTTGAATCTTGCGGTCGTCAGGCCAGAATTGCCGGCCATCGGGCCCGTGCTGGGTGATGTGCAGGCGCGCCGGACTCAACCCGGTCATCAGGGCCGCCCTGGTGGGCGAGCAAACAGGGGATGCGGCATAGGCACTGGTAAAGCGGACGGCGCCCGATGCGAACTTATCGATCAAGGGTGTCCGCAGGACCGCATTACCCTGACAACCCAGATCCATCCATCCCATGTCATCGCTCATGATGAGCAGGACATGCGGCTGCTTCCGGGCATCCGCGACTCCCTGCGAAAAGAGTGATAAGAACACACAAATCAATGCTGCGACGGATGCCTGACGTTTCATTTCCTGAATGAACCGGAATTCACGGCCCGGGCAAACTGATTTTTCCTGCAGATCGCCAGCGATCCTGTCAAGCGAGCCAGGCCACCAATTTCGCGTTTCATTCAATGGCCCATAGCTTGCGGAGGCACGATGAATGGCTCGACGGTGGGACGGGAAACGCGTCGTCGCCAGGAAACGCGTCGTCGCCATGCGTTCCAGGAACCTCACGCACCCTCAGATGGCTTGCTCATCGACGACGGCACCGACCCCGGCGGTGGCTTCCATCAAGTCACCGTGTCCATTCCCCGCGCGCTGGCCGGCGACGGCAAGTTGTTCGCGCGGATCAGTGTCGCGGTGGCTGCAGCTCCTTGAGCTGAGGCCGCAAACCGAAGATGAGAACCACAATGGGAGCGCAGCGGACATGGCCGAACACCCCATTCACCCCGAAAAATCCCTGCCATTTCCATGGGTGGAGCGCAAGGTCACCCCCTCACCCGCGTAGTTTCAGGCCGAACCGCGCGGGCAGCTCATGTCCGCGTCCAAACCCCACTCCACATCATGTTAATCCACCAGTCCCTCCGTCTTCTCACACTGGCGGCTTCGCTCGCTGTTGTTTCCTCACCTCTCGCGGCCAAGACCGTGAAGGTCTTCATCCTCGCCGGGCAGTCGAACATGGAGGGCAAGGGCCTGCCAACCCACCTGGACACCTATAAGGACGATCCGCTGATCAAGCCATGGTATGCCAAGGTGAAAAAAGGCGATGGCTGGAAGGTGCGCGACGATGTCTTCATCACCTATCCCACCAAACACAAGGGGGCGAAGCACGGCCCGCTCACGGTGGGTTACGGCACCAGCGACGCGGACTCGATCGGCCCGGAGTTCGGCTTCGGCCATGCGGTGGGCGAGGCGTTCGAGGAGCCGGTGCTGATCATCAAGACCGCATGGGGCGGCAAGAGCGTCTATCAGGACTTCCGACCGCCCAGCGCGATGCCGAGCGACGAAGAACTCAACAATAGGATCGCGGAGATGCAGAAGCAGCACGATGCAATCATCCTGGCGAATGAGAAAAAGAAGGCGGAAGGCAAGAACACCCGGAAGGTGCCCCCCGTGCCGACTTTCGATGAGCTCAAGTCGTCCTTCGGCAACTACTACCGTAGCATGGTCGAGAACGTGAAAAAGGAACTCGCCGGCTTTGACAGCAAGTTCCCCGAGCTGAAAGGTTACAAACCGGAACTGGCCGGCTTTGTGTGGCACCAGGGCTTCAACGACATGGTCCGCAAGGACTATGCGCCGACCAAGTGGGCCGAGTACACCGAGTGGACGGCAGCGATGATCAAGGACCTGCGCAAGGATCTGGACGCGCCCGATCTGCCCGTGGTCATCGGCGAGTGCGGCACCGGCGGCGTCGATAAACGGGGCGACTTCCAAGCCGCCCAAGCCGCGATCGCGAAGCTTCCCGAGTTCAAGGGAACCGTGGTGTTCGTCGAGACCGCCCAGCTTCTGGACCAGGTGGCCGTGAAATGGTTCAGCGAAGACCTCTGGAAGAAGGGCGAGGAGGGTATGGCCAAGTGGAAAACGGTCGCCAGCGACCGTCCCTACCACTACTACGGTTCGGGCAAGACCTTTTTCCTCAAGGGCGTGGCATTCGGCGAGCCCATGATGAAACTTGAGAAATGATGATCCGTCCACCCTCGCCAACAGCGAGCCCCAACTCCAGGTCCGATCTCTTATGAAAACTCTGAAAACGCTCCTTCTTTCCCTGGCGCTGGCCTCGTCCGGGATTCACGCGAACCTCCTGCCCGCCGGCAAGGACACCAAGGACATCATGCTCGGGGTGACCGGCATGTTCGCCGCCATCCAGGAGAGCGAGTTCCGGGTCACCGGGGTGACTGCCGACACCCCGGCGGCGGGGAAGCTCGAAGCCGGTGACGTGCTGCTCGCGGTGAACGGCGAGTCGCTTGAGGTTCAGGATCCGCGCCATCCAATTGGCCTGGCAATCAATGCCGCCGAGGGCAAGGACGGAAAGGTGACCTTTGACATCAAGCGCGCCGGTGCGAAACGATCCGTCACCATCCAGCTCGAAGCGATCGGCAGCTACAGCGCCACGTATCCGATCGCTTGCCCGAAATCGCAGCGAATCGTGAACGAAACCGCGGCCTTCATCCTCAAGAACGGCGGACCGGGCGATGGGATCAACGGCAACCTTGAAGGGCTGTTCCTGCTCTCCACGGGCAACCCGGAATACTTGCCCGCTCTCAAAAAATACGCCGCCGCGATCGCCTCGAAGCCCGGCGGGAGCAGCGTGTGGCACCTCGGATTCAGCGGGGTCTTTCTGGGCGAATACTACCTCGTCACCGGGGACAAACAGGTTCTTCCAGCCCTTAAGGAACGCTGTGACCGGCTGATCGAGGGCCAATACTACGGGGGTTGGAGTCACGGCGTCACCAAATGCAACCCCGGATACGTCACCGGGGGGCTGGTGCATGCCGCCGGTGCCCAGGCATTCACCACACTGGTGCTCGCCCGCGAATGCGGCGTCGAAGTGGACGAAAAGGCCTACGACGAGGCCTTGCGCCTGTTCTTCCGCTACGCCGGCCGCGGTGGCGTGCCCTACGGCGATCACCACCCCGAGTTGTGGTGGGCATCGAACGGCAAGAACGGCGGCACCGCCGCGGCGCTGTCGCTGCTGCCAGACGCAAAGTTCCAGGGCGGCGCGAAGCTGCTGGCACTCTCGGAGACCGACACCTACTGGGGCAACGAGGGCGGCCACGGATCCAGTTTCGGCAACCAGACGTTCCGCAACATCGTCGATGCCCTGGTTCGCGAGTCGCACCCGGAATCCTGGCGCCGCCACAAGGACGAGATGATCTGGTATTACGAACTCGCCCGCATGCCCGGCGGTGGCTTCCGCACCTCATGGTTCCCGGGCCACGGCACCATCGGCAAGGAGCCCATGCATCAAACCGGTCTGGTCGCAATGGCCTACACCGCCCACCTCGGAAACCTGCGGATTTGTGGCAAACCGCGCACCGATTTCAGCGTGCCGCACCGGCCGACAGCCGTCGAAGCATCCCTGCCGGCCGACGATTTTCAACGCACCGATTTCATCGAGGGCGCGACCATTGAAGAGAAGCCCCACGAGATCGTGGAAGTCTTCAAAACCCTCTACGACGCGTCCGGCAAGGTGATCTCGAGCGGAGCCGAGGCCAGCAGGAACGACGCGCGCAAAAAGAAGATGCCGGCCGCCTTTTATGCGAATCTGATGCGTCATTACTCTCCCACCGTGCGCGACTGGGCCGCCCACGGGCTGGGCTTCCTCGGTGAGGAGGCGATTCCGGAAATCAAGAAAGCGCTCGACAGCGATGATGACCGGCTCCGGGTGGCCGGCCTCGATGCCATCAGTTGCACCCTGGGCTGGGGGATCGGCAAGACGGAGTCGAACATCACGCCCGAAATGGTCAAAGAACACTTCCTGCCGCAGATCCTCCGGCCGCTGAAGGATCCGAAGGCACCCATGTGGGAAAAACGTCACGCCCTGATGGCGCTGGGCAGCGCCGACGCCGCTTCGATCAAGGCCAACCTCGACACCGTCCGCCCCTACTTGACGGACCCGGAGTGGTGGCTGCGGGCCGCCGCCTTCAACAACATGCACCCGCTCATCAAGGACACCGACGCGATCCGCTCCATGCTGCCCGCCATGCTGGCCAGCTACGACTCCGAGTTCAACGTCGGGGGCTGGCGCTGGGGAGCGACGGATTTTTTCAAGAAAGCCATCGCCGCAAATCCGGAAGTGAAAGACGAGATCATCAACGGCATGGCCGACTCGCTCAATCGGTTGAAGATCCGCGAAGGCTTCGAGGAACCAATCGATACCAACAAGATTTTCGAGACCCTGCGCTACGTGGATATGGCAAAGAATCCGAATAACGCGGTGCCGGTCCTGCCTTCGATCGAGCGCGTCTATCCCCACCTGGAGATCCTGCCAGCAAGGTGGACCGTCACGGGTGCGAAATGGGGCAACATCGGCCTTGCCAAAGCGGCGGAGTTGCTCGGCGAGGAGGGTCGCCCCTTCATTGAAAGCATGAAGCGGATCCGCCTCGATCTCGCATCGAGACCCACCAAGGTCCATCAGGGAGAGAACCTCACGCTCGCCCTCGAACGGCTCGACGAAGTGGTTGAGGCTTATGAGAAGGAATTCGGGGAGGTGAAAAGTAAGTGAGACCCCTGGTCCCTATAAAAATTCTATTTTGGGTCTGCGCTACTTGGGTCGCAGTTTGCCCGAGAGCGCTGGGGCAGGGCGGGGTCTCTCCAGCCGGAGCGGATGAGCGGGTAATTTCCCTGTACGTGGCCACCACCGGCGGCGACGCCAACCCGGGAACCCGGAAGTCACCCTTCGCCACCATCACCCGGGCCCGCGATGCGATCCGGCAGCTGAAAAAGGACGGACACTTCGATGCGCCGGTCACCGTGACCGTGATGGAGGGAACCTACCACCTCGCCGAGCCGATTTCCCTCGGACCCGGGGATTCAGGCACTCCCGACAAGCCTGTGACTTATCAAGCCGCTGCGGGAGAAACGGTCATCCTCAGCGGCGGCGTGCCGATCGAGGGACCTTGGGCTCCGATAACTCTGAACGGCAAGCAAGTGTTTGTTACCGAACCCACCGGAACTATAGATCGGAGGGTCAAGCAGGTCATCAGTATCGATGACCCGGCAAGGATCGACATCGATGGGGTTTGGAGCCGGAAAGACGGATATCTCCACGATCAAAATTCCAAGAAGGAACCCAAGGGCGTGACCTTCAGGCCGGAGCTTTCCGAGGACGGAGACTACGAGGTCTATCTGCGCTGGACGCAGCGCGACGATGCCGCCCGCAGGATTCCGGTGGATGTCAGGTTCGACGGCGGCGTGCAGCGCTACACCGTCAGCCAAGCAACCCGCGGCGGATGGCATAAACTCGGCACGCATCGATTCACGGCGGATGCCGATGGCGCGGTGATCGTCCGCAACGACGACACCGAGGGTATCGTCATGGCCGGGGCGGTGATGTTCATCAAGGCGGACCAGCCGCGCCCGTGGGTCTTCCGGCAGCTCTTCGAGGACGAGGAGATGCAAACCCGCGCCCGTTTCCCCAACACCGGCCACCTCTATGCCACCGGAGGAGCCGTCAATCACATGACCGTACGGCCCGGGGAGGCGAAGGCCTCGTGGGGCGGTGAACCCGACGCGCAGGTGCATATCGTGGCGGGGCCGAAATTCTTCAACCAGTTGCCCACGATCACCTCCATCGACCCCATGACCGGCACCATCAACTTCGAGGACGAGTGCTTTGTCGGGATCCGGAATAACAACTCGTTTCACGTCGAGGGCATCAAGTCCGAGCTGGATGCGCCCGGCGAGTGGTATCTGGACGCCCCGGCCGGGCGTCTCTATTTCAAGCCGAAAGGGGAGCGCCCCGGCCGGGTGGTCGCGCCGCGGCTCAACAGCATCTTCCGGTTGATAGGTGACATCGGGACGGGCATCCACGTCGAGCACGTGGCGATCAAGGGCTTTTCCATGCGTCACAGCACCTACACCCTCGGCCATCTCGAGCCACGGGTGAATACCGACGGCGCGGTCGTGCTCGAAAACGCGCGGCACTGCACGATTTATGGCAACCATTTCCAGCACCTCGGCGGCTACGCGATCTGGCTCCGGTTGGATTCCCGGGACAATCGGATCGAAAACAACACCGCCCGGGAGCTCGGTGCGGGCTTCGTTTTGGCGACGGGCGCACAGCTCAGCTACATGGAGCCTCATCTCGTCTTCGATCACCGTCCGCAGGCCGCCGCGCTCTATCCCATGAACAACGCCATCGTGGGCAACACCGCCCATGGCCTGGGTCGGATCCGCTATTACAATGCCGGGGTCCACCTCGACAGCCGCCCCGAGAACCTCGTCATGGGCATCGGCAACCATATCTCCCACAACACTTTTCACGACCTCTCCCGCAATGGTATCTTCGCCTTCCGCAACCAAGGCGGCAACGTGATCGAATACAATCATATCCACGATTTCCTCAAGGAAACCATCGACGGTGCCGGCATCCACTTCGCCTCGATGAGCAAACTCAACGCGCCGAACTTCATCCTCAACAACCACGTCCACGACGGTCATGGCATCAGCCGGAGTCATGGCAAGCCGGCGCGCCGCAACTACGCCTACGGGGTTTACCTCGATTGGTATACGAGCCACTCGACGGTGGCCGACAACGTCATCCACGATTGTTCCGGCGGACACGGCGACAGCGCGACGCGGGTCTTCATGGGCGGCGAGCACAACACCCTCGCCAACAACCCACCGCGGGGCGACACCCGGGAAATGGGAGCGGGCACCATCGCCTCCAATCGCATTCCCGCCGCCCGCCGCGTGCATACCGGCTGCGTGATCAACTGCTTCGACGAAGACCGCGTGACCATCAAGGGCAAATGGCAAACAGTGTCGAAGCCCGGCTTCAGCAGGCTTCTGACCTACTTCTACAAACAAAGCGCTGCCGGAGCAGGGGAGGAAACCTCTGCTGTTTTTCATCCGCCGGTTCCGGAGGACGGTCACTACGACGTGTTTTTCTTCACGGTGGGCGACCCCGACCAGGCCACCGACGCCCCGGTGGAAATCTCTCACGCCGATGGCGTCTCGCAGGTATCGCTCGATCTCTCCAAGGACAAGGTCTGGGTGAAAAAGGGCAACTACCGTTTCCGGAAGGGCGAGGGAACCATCACCTTCACGGCCAAAGGCGCGAGCGGCCCCGTGGCCGCTCACAAGATCGGACTGATCAGGAATGATAAGTCTCCCGGGCCTTGATCCGAAAAGTCAATGGGCCCCTCCGGGGCAGGAATCGAATGCTTCCAAAGTGAGGTAGCCCTGCGGTGAGAACCTGCGATCTGTGGCTGGAACTGGGATTTCAATCAGCTCACCCCCGCACCCCGCCGAAAGAACCTCGACCCCGGCTGCCATAGCGCGTTGGATGTCCCGACTGCGCGAGAATCATGGAGATTTTTGCCCTTTGCTTCATCCTTTCCCCGAATCCGTCATGACCCTGACCCGACCGCTCCCGTTTCTTCGCGTCATTCTCTTTTTTGCTGCCGCGGGGGGGGATGCTGTCGGCGGTGGAACCGCTGGTAGCTTTGGAAAAAGGCGATCACGTCGCGATCGTCGGCAGCGGTCTGGCCGACCGCCAGCAGCACCACGGGTGGCTGGAGGCGCTGATCCACCGGGCGTATCCGGAACTCGATCTGACCGTGCGGAATCTCGGCTTCGCGGCCGACGAGGTGAACCTCCGCCCGCGCTCCGCCGGTGTCCCGCCGACCGAGTGATTCCTTTCGATGAAGAAGGGCGACACGACCGCGAAGCCCGGGATCGTTTACAAGGCGGGCCCCGCCTTCGGCGCGGATCAGCAGCTCCCGCCAAAAGCAAATTCCTAGCAGCGACATGAACGACTGGCAAACCTGGGCCGCCCTCGCCGCGGTCATTCTGGCCACCCTCTTCCTCGTCGCCAAGGCGACCCGCAGGAAAGCAAAAGGCTGTGGCAACGGCTGCGGCTGTGGCAAAAAGTAGCGGACTCCCGGCCGCTACCCGACCTTCTTCACGAAGCAAGCCTTCAGCCCGATCGCGAGGCCGTCCATCTTGGAGAATCGCACATCGGGCAGGTCACATCGCTCATAAGAAATCCTTCTCGGGGGGCGGACTCTTGCATCCCACCCCGCCGAATGCCAGATATTCGCCCGATCATGACGCCCCGCTCCGCCACCGCCGTGCTTTTCTTCGGTGCCCTGCCGCTCGCCGCTCCCGCCGCCGACGCACCCTTCGATGCCCTGCGGGCGAGGGCCCGCGAGCTCGCGGCGAAGCCCCACCAGCCGCGCCCCGGCAAGCTCGACGATTTCTGGGCGAACCTCACCTATGACCAGCACCGCGACATCCGCTTTAAAATGGAGTCCGGCCTGTGGTGGAACCAGGGGCCGTTCTCGATCGACTTTTTCCACCCCGGCTGGACGGCGAAGAAGACCGTTTCGCTCTACGAGGTGGCCGGGAAAGACGACAAGCCGCTCGCCTTCGACACCGCTCTCTTCGACTACGGCCAGCAGAAGATCCCGGCCGGCACGCCACCGCCTCCCGGCTATGCCGGCTGGCGCGCGCGGACCCATCTCAATTCCACCGACTACATGGACGAGTTCCTGGTCTTCCTCGGCGCGAGCTACTTCCGCTCGATCCCTGCCGGCGCTCCCTACGGGCTTTCCGCCAGGGCGCTGTCGATCAACAGCGGCCTGCCCGGGGTGGCCGAGGAGTTCCCGGATTTCACCGAATTCCACCTGGAAAAGCCGGCCAAGGACGCGAAGTCGCTGGTCGTCCACGCCCTGCTCGAAGGCGAGAGCGTCGCCGGTGCCTACCGCTTCACCGTCACCCCGGGTCCCGAAACCGTGATGGACATCGAGGCCGAGCTGACGCTGCGCCGCCCGGTCCAGCAACTCGGGCTCGCGCCGTTTTCCAGCATGTTCTGGTTCGGCGAAAACACCCACCCGCGGCCCTACGATTTCAGGCCGGAGGTGCACGACAGCGACGGCCTGCTGATGGAACTCGGCAGCGGCAACCTCCACTACCGCCCGCTCGAACACACCAAGGACCGCTTCCGCCACTGCGTCTTCTCGATGGAACGCCCGCGCTCGTGGGCCCTCCTCCAGCGGGACCGATCGTTCGCCTCCTACCAGGATGTCGAGGCCCGCTATCACGAACGCCCCGGCGTGAAGGTCGAGCCGGTCTCCGGCTTCGACAACGGCAAGCTGCACCTGATCGAGATGCCGACCCGCGACGAGACCGAGGACAATGTCATCCTGCTCTGGGAACCCACCCCGCTCCCCGAAGTCGGCAAGCCCTTCCGCTTCCACTACCGGCTGCGATGGCTGCGCGATCCCGCGCCGTCCGGATTGTTCGCGGTCAAGGCCACCCGCGCCGGCAATCCGGTCCAGAAGCCGGACGAGGTGCTGATGACCATCGACTTCGCCAAGCCGCTGAACCCGGAAAAGAAGGTTGGCGACCCGAAGTGGGACGACGCCACCAAATTCAAGCCGGTGGTCACCGTCAACCAGCCGGGCGTGAAGCTGATCCACGTCGGCCTCACCGATCTCAGCATGCCGAACGTCGATGACCTCCCCGCCGGTCTGGGCCGTGGCGAGGACCTCCACATGCCGCAGGTGCTGCGGGCCTTCTTCGTGCTCGATCCCGGCAAGGACCTCCACGACCTCGACATGACCTGCGAACTCCAGGACGAAAACGGCAAGGTGGTCTCCGAGCGCTGGGTGTATCTCTGGAAGCGCACCCACTGAGCGGGCCGGACAAGCGGGCCGGACCGGCGTCGGCGGCGCTTGCTTCAAGTCAGCTCACCACTTTCTCCAGATCGGGAAAGCAGCGGAGGAAATCCTCGTCGTCCGGTGCCTCGATCCGCAGCGCCTCGCCGGTGTGGGGATGGGTCAACTCGAGCCGCTTCGCCTGCAGCAGCATCCGGGTCCCGGTGCCGAGGATCTGCCCCAGTTCGTGGCTGCGCTCGCGCCCGGCGTAGCGGTAGTCGCCGACGATCGGCAGCCCCGACTCTAACAAGTGACGGCGGATCTGGTGGTAGCGGCCGGTCTCGGGCGAGGCCTGGAGCAAGGACAGGCTGAGTGCGGGATCGGCCGGAAAATTCCCCGCCGGCGCGAAGCGGAGCCGTTCGAAGCGGGTCCGCGCGTGCAGCTCGGCTTCCTCCGGATTCTTGCGCAGCGGGATCTCGCACGACCACCCTGCCGCGGCCTCCCCGCACACCACCGCCAGGTAACTTTTGCCGACCTGCCGCAGCTCGAAAGCCTGCTGCGCGAGGGTCGAAGTCGCGCGGTCGAGCGCGAACAGCAGCACCCCGGAAGTCGGACGGTCGAGCCGGTGGATCGGAAACACCGGCCGGTCGAGGTGATCGCGCAGTCGCTTCATCGCGATCCATTCCGGTCCTTCGGGATCTCGTCCCGGATGGACGATCATTCCCGCCGGCTTGTCGATCGCGACCAGATGATCGTCTTGGAAAAGGATGCGCAGCGGGGTCATGAGAAGCGGTGCGCATTGACCGCCGGTGGCGTGCGGACTTCAAGATGAATGAAGCGGCGGCGTGCCGGCCGCTTCGCGCGACCCGGAATTGACAGGAATCCCGGCTCCGGCACGTTCCGTCCCGCCATGACCCCGATCAGCCGTCGCACCTGCTTGCAACGTCTTGCCCTGACCCTCCCCGCCGCCTCCAGCCTGCTCGGCGCCGGCCGGGCCGGTGCCGCGGAGGTCCCGGTGCCCGACGACAAGGAACGCGCCGCCATCGCCGGGATCGCACGGACCTTCATGGAAAAATTCGAGGTCCCCGGTTTCTCGGTCGCCTTCGCCCACCTCGGCCTGCCCGCCTACGAGGCCGCGTTCGGCATGGCCGACGAGGGTGCCGGCGAAGCGCTCGCCACCGACCACCGCTTCCGCATCGCCAGCATTTCCAAACCGGTCACCGCGGTCGCCGTCTTCGCGCTGGTCGAGCAGGGCAAGCTGAAGCTCGGCGACAAGGTCTTCGGCCCGGCCGGCCGGCTCGATGCCGGAGCTGGCAAAAAACTTCCCGCCGATCTCGCGGCCATCACCGTCCACCACCTGTTGACCCACACCTGCGGCGGCTGGCAAAACGACCGGAACGACCCGATGTTCCGTCATCCGGAGCTGGCTCACGACGACTTGATCGCACGCACCCTGCGCGACCAACCCTTGAAGAAGCCTCCCGGCGAGCACTACGCCTACTCGAATTTCGGCTACTGCCTGCTGGGCCGCCTGATCGAAAAGGTCAGTGGAAAGTCCTACCCGGACTTTGTGCGGGAACAGGTGCTCGGCCGCTGCGGGATCGAGTCGATGGAAATCGCCGGCAACACCCTCGCCGACCGGCTGCCCCGCGAGGTCGTCTATCATGGCCGCAATGGCGAGAACCCCTATCGCATGAACGTCGGCCGGATGGACGCCCACGGCGGGTGGCTGGCCACCGCGCGGGATGTGGTGAAGTTCCTCATCCGCTGCGACGGCTCCGCCCGGCCCTCCGACCTGTTGCAGGAAGACAGCTTCAAGACCATGATGACCGCCACCAAGGCCAACCCCGCCTATGCCAGCGGCTGGGCCGTCAACGCCACGCCGAACCGCTGGCACGGCGGCAGCCTGCCCGGCACCGCGACCATCGCCGTCCAGACCGCCAGCGGCCTCTGCTGGGCCGGCTTTGCCAACGCCCGCAACAAGGACATCGCCGGCGCCCTCGACCGCGTCATGTGGGATCTCGCCAAAGCCGTCCCCAAATGGGCCGCCTGATTCTTTTCTCACGCGCCCTCTGACCTCACTGACCTCACTGACCTCACTGACCTCACTGATCACTGATCACTGATCACTGATCACTGATCACTGATCACTGATCACTGATCACTGATCACTCGTCACTTTCCCCGACATCCCATGCCCCTCCGCCCCCTCGCCCTCTTCCTCCTCAGCCTCTCCGTCCTCAGCGCCGCCGAACCCGCCGCCAAGCGCCACGACCTCAAGGCGCGAGCCAGCAAGATCGACCGGAAAGCCCGGGAGCATCCGGAGATCGGCTTCGTTTTCGGGACCGATGCCAAGCCGGCCGACCTCCAGCACGCCTGCGTTGATACCCGGGTGCCGTCCCGCGGCAAGTTGGTGATCTGGCTGATGGGCCACAACCAGCCGCTCTTCGAACGCGTCGCCGGCTACGGCCTCCACGCGATCCAGGTCCACTACGCCAGCGGCTGGTTCGGCAAGCTCTATGGCGGCCCGCCGCCGGCCGACGACCTGTTCCTCTCCAAAATCCGCCTCGAAGCCGCCACCGGCGAGGACTTCAGCAAGGCGGTCGAAATCCCGAAACCCGACGGCATCATGGAGCGCTCGTTCCAGTTCGTGAAATGGCTCGACCGCGAGAACCCGCAGGGCAAATGGAAGCAATTCATCGCTCCGGGCGGCCGCGGCTTGAACTGGGACAAGGTCATCCTTTGCGGCATCTCCCACGGCTCGACCACCGCCGCCCGCATGGCCAAGCACGTCAAGGTCGATCGCGTCGTGATGTTCTCCGGTCCGCGCGACCAGCACGAAGTCTGGCAATCCCTGCCCTCCGCGACCCCCGGCAACCGCTTCTTCGGCTTCACCCATGTCCTCGACGACGGCTGGAAAAACGACCACTACCCGCGCTCCTGGCAGCTGCTCAAGCTCCAGGATTTCGGACCGCTGGTGGACGTTGACGCCACCCCCTTCCCCTACGGCAACAGCCGCCGCCTGATCACCGAGGCCGACGTCAAGAACGATCCCAAGCGCGCCCACAACGCCGTCATCCCCGGCGGTCCCGCGCCCAAAGCCAAGGACGGCAAATACCTCCACGAGGAGGTCTGGCGCTACCTCTTCACCCACCCGACCGAAGCCACCGGCAAACCCGTCCCGCCCGATCCAAAGGTCCGCATGGACCAACGGACCCGGTAAGGTCGCGGTTCTCGGGGTCTGGCGTGCGGTCATTCTCCGCCCTTGAAATGCCGGGCTGTCCGTGCATCCTCCCCGCCCGCTCATGGCAGGCCCTCGTTTCCAAGCACTTCCCGGTTTCCGCGACTTTCTTCCGAAAGACACCGCGGCCCGCAATTATTTGTTCGAGACCTGGCGCTCCGTCGCCCGCCGCTACGGCTTCGTCGAATACGAGACACCGCTGCTGGAAGACACCGCGCTTTACCTGAAAAAAGCCGGCGGCGAGCTGAACTCGCAGCTTTTCCGCTTCGAGGACCAGGGCGGCCGCGACGTGACGCTCCGCCCGGAGGTCACCGCCTCGCTCGCCCGCCTGGTCGCCCAGCACCAGCGCGATTTCCCGAAGCCGCTGAAGTGGTTCGAGATCGGCCAGTGCTTCCGCTACGAAAAGCCACAGAAAGGCCGCGGCCGGGAGTTCTTCCAGTTCAACGTCGACCTCCTCGGCGAGGCCGGTCCGCAGGCCGACGCGGAGCTGATCGCGCTGGCGATCGACACCATGCTCGCCTTCGGCTTCCAGCCGGGTGACTTCGTCGTCCGCGTCTCCGACCGCCAGGCCTGGCTCGACTTCGCGCAGCGCCGCGGCGTGCCGGAAGGCAGCACGCCGGATTTCCTGCAAGTCATCGACAAGCTCGAACGCGAGAAGCCGGAGGTCACCACCCCGAAGCTCGCGGCGCTGGGACTCACGACCGAGGAAGTCACCGCTTTCATCGCCAGCCCGGAGAACGCCTCCGCCGCCTTCGACGTGATCCGCGCCGAACTCGGCGCGCGCGGCCTCGGTGACTATCTCTCGCTCGATCTCTCGATTGTGCGAGGCCTGGCGTACTACACCGGCATCGTGTTCGAGGTCTTCGACTCCAAGAAGAGCATGCGCGCCGTCGCCGGCGGCGGCCGCTACGACACCCTGGTCGGCGTCATTTCCGACGGCAACGTCGAGATGCCCGCCACCGGCTTCGCGATGGGCGACTACGTGATCCGCAACCTCATCGAGGAAACCCCGCACGCCGAGCTGAACATGGCCGCCTGGCTCCAGCGCAACGCCGCCGCTTGCGACATCTACCTGGTGCTCGCCGACGACAGCAAGCGCCCCGAGGCCCTCGAGATCCTCAGCGAGCTCCGCAACGCCGGCATCTCCTGCGACCTCCCCTTCACCGCCGCCAAGGTCAACAAGCAGTTCCAAAGCGCCGAGCGCAGCGGAGCCCGCTTCGCCCTGGTCATCGGCAGCGAGTTCCCGGAGCTCAAGCTCAAGGCTCTCTCTTCCCGCAGCGAGGAGTCCTGCCACGTCCTCGGCCTCGCCGACTGGCTCACCGACCGCCTCAAGCAACCCGACGGGCCGCTGCTCGCGTGAAGAAATTCTCAACCACAGATTTAACAGGATGAACGCAGATGGACTGCATGTGAAGGAAACCGAGGCGATCATTGGAGGCGCATTTGCGGTTCTGAACGCGTTGGGACATGGATTCCATGAGAAGCCCTACGAAAACGCGCTCGTCGTCGAGTTCCGCTACCAAGGAATTCCCCACGCTCAACAGCCGCGGTATCCGCTGACCTATCGCGAAGAGCCGGTTGGGGAATATGTTCCCGACCTGATCGCGTTCGGCAAGGTGGTCGTGGATGCCAAGACCATCGACCGGATCACCGACCACGAAATCGGTAGGATGCTCAACTATCTCCGGGCCACCGGACTTCAAGTCGGGCTCATCCTGAACTTCAAATACGCCAAACTCCAGTTCCGCCGCGTGACTCTCACTTCTCCGGGCAGCCCCGACCTCCAGTCCTGATTCCATCTCTTCCATCTGCGTCCATCCCGTTCATCTGCGGTTGAACCTCTTTCCCCTCACCCGACCCCTTTCCACTCTCGACCATGCGCACTCATCATTGCAACGAACTCCGCTCCGCCCACATCGGTGAAACCGTCACCCTGATCGGCTGGGTCAATACCGTGCGCGATCACCACGGCGTGATCTTCGTCGACCTCCGCGACCGCGAGGGCGTGACCCAGGCCGTCTTCCGCCCGGAAGAAAACGCCGAGGCCGCCGCCGCCAGCCACAAGCTGCGCGACGAGGACGTGGTCCAGATTTCCGGCACGGTCTCGGCCCGCCTCGACGGCACCGTCAACGACAAGATCGGCACCGGCGCGATCGAGATCGTGGCCAACCAGCTGGTCGTCGTGAACAAGGCCGACGTCCTTCCCTTCCAGCTCGACAAGGAACTCTCCAACGAGGACCTGCGCATGCGCTACCGCTACCTCGACATCCGCCGCCCGCGGATGTCGCAGAACCTGCGCACCCGCCACCGGGTGACCAAGGCGACCCGCGACTACCTCGACGAGCGCGGCTTCTGCGAGATCGAGACGCCCATCCTTTCCAAGTCCACCCCGG
>CAMCYK010000084.1 GCA_945883695.1 Akkermansia muciniphila
GCGGCCAGGTCCGGATTGGCATCGGAGAAGGCCTTCACCCGGCGGGCGATTTCGGGGAAGAGGTAACCGGCTTTGAGCTTGAGGAAGTTCGAGTTGATCTGGGCCATGGCGGCGGCTGCTTTAGACCGGCCGCGGCGGGCGGGCAAGGCCCATCCTTGCGATCCGGAACAAGGATCCGGCTTGCCCGGAGCGCGGGATCGGAGAACATGCGCGGCGTGGAAAGCGTGAGAAACGACGATCTGCCGGACCGCTTCGGCGCGATGCTGGTGAAGGAGCTGCGCCAGAACATGCGGCGCGGGAGCTTCGTCTATCCCTTCCTCGGGATCCAGGTGCTGGCGGTGCTGGCGCTGCTGATGGAATTCCAGAACAGCTCCGGGCCCTCGTTCGAGAAATACTCCGGGATGCTCAACCTCACCATGCTCGAGGACGCCGGGCACTTCTGGTGGGTGGTGATGATCGTCTGCGCTTTTGTCATGCCGCTCGGCGGGCTGATCCTGATGGGCCAGGAACTCGAGGAGGGCAACCACGAGCTGCTGCTGCTCACCAAGCTCAGCCGCTGGAAGGTGGTGCGCGGGAAATTTTTCACGCTGTGGGGGCTCTGCGTGCTGACCTTCGTCTCGCTGCTGCCTTATGTGATCGTCCGCTACAATGTCGGGGCGATCGAGGTGCTCGACGAGATCGCGCTCTCGCTCACGGTGATGGCGCTGTCGGCGATGATGTGCGCCGGGGCGATCGGGGCCTCGTCGTTCCGCGGCCTGATGGCGCGGATCGGGGTGATGCTGCTGTTCACCGGCTCGATGATCGTCGGCTGCGGCATCCCGCTCGCCGCCTCGGCCGGGGTCTCGAACAAGTGCGGGGTTTTCTATCATCTCAACGCGGTTGCCGCCGCGGTTTGCTACACCCTGCTCGGCCTCGCGCTGGCCCGCTCACGGCTGCGGCTTGTGGTGCATGCCTACGAGGTGAAGCCGAGTTACATGGTGGTCGGCCTGCTGGTCTTCACACCCTTCGTGGTCGGCATGGCCACCGCGATGACCGCGGGTTTCGCCGGCTTCGTCGGGCTGATCGGGATGTCGCTGGTCAGCATCTACGCCGACGCCACCCCGAAGGCCCCCGCCTGGGTCAAGCCCCCCGCCCCGAACGTCCCGCCGCCGATGCCGGCGGGGTAGGGGCGTTCCCCGGCGGCCGCCGGCCGCAAAGGTAGGGTCGGACCGCCCTCGGCCGACCGGCCTGCCCTCCGTAGGCTCGGCGAAGGAGGGAACGGTCCCTGGTGGCCCGCCTCACCCGCAAGGTGGCGACCCACCCTCCCGTGGCTTCGCGGACCCGCGGGGGCGGGTCGGCCGGGCGGCAGGATGCCGCCGGCCCGTTGTCATGTCGCCTCGAAAGGCGACACTCCTATCAGGCCGGAAGGCGCTCCTAATGGGCAGCAAGGCGACACTCCTATCGGGGGGCAAAGGCGACACTCCAGCCGCCAATCACTTCAGCGGCTTCTCCACCCGCTTCCCGCCGGCTTTCATCCTCGCCGCGCTTCGCTGGAAATACTCCAGCCAGCCACGGGTGATCGCGCTTCCGATATCATCGCCGGCGAGCTCCGCCGGCGGCGTTCCCCAGTAGAATCCGACCCAGCCGTCCACGGTGGCGCTGGACCGGTCGATGAAGCTCTCCAACTCGCCGAGATCACATTTCAGCGGGAAGATCTCCTCGATCAGCAGCGGCTTGCCGACCTCATACACGGCGAGCGCCTTGAGCGCCTCGTCGATCTTCCCGCGCTCGGGATAAAAATGCACGCTGACGAAATCCAGCGGCTTGCCGGCTTCCGGCGAGTGGAACAAGGGCTTGGCGTTGGGGAACACGGTGGCCCACGGAATGACGCCCACCGTGAGCAGCGTGTCGCGGTCGACCGCGCGGATGCTGTCGCTCATCTGCCGGATCCAATCGCGGGCGATCTCGACCGGCTTGCGGCCCGCCGGGTCGAGTGCGATCCGTTGGACGAAGTGCTTCCCGCCCAGTTCCCCCGCGAGCCATTCCGTCTCGACCTTGTCGCCGCCCGGGGCGAGCGGTTCGTTCATCAGGTCGTAGCAGAAGATCTCCGGCCGGCCCTTGGCGGTTTCCGCCACCGCCTTCCAGAAGCGGGCCTGCACCGCCCAGCGCTCCTTCTCGGGGAGGGCGTCGTACCATGCGGGAATATCTTTCGCATGGTAACAACCGAGCCCGGTGAGATCGAGATAGAGGCCCTTCCCGCCGGCCAGGTCGATCAGCCGCGCAAGCCGTTCCAAGGTCTTTGGGTCCGGCTGCTCGGCCGTGCGCATGACCTTGCCGAGTTGAAGGTGAATGCGGACGACATTCGCGCCCAGAGCTTTCATTTCTTCAAAGTCCCCGACCACCGCCGGCCACTCGTCGTGCCAGTAGTCCTCGATCAGCCGGCCCTTGGCATCGTGGTCGTAGTTGAAACCCCAGGGCACGAAGGCCTGCCCGCTGCCTTCCTCGACGAAATGCTTCCCGCCCGGGGAAACCTGGATGCGGGGGAGCGGCGCGGCGTCGAGGCTGGCCACGGCGAGGAGCAGGAGGAGGCAGCGCGGGATCATGCGGCGGAGCGTATCATCGGCCGGGCCTTCCCTAAAGCGGGGAGATCCCCCGAACGTGTCGGAATCGTAATGGCGGCCGCGATTTGAAGCTGCCACGCTGCGCCCGATGACCCTGAAAATCCCTCTCCTTTTCCTGTCGCTGGCCGGCCTCGCCGTGGCGGAAACCTTCCCCGTGACGATCCGCGTCGATCTCGAGCGGCCCGGCGCCGAGCTGAAGCCGATCTGGCGCTTCTTCGGCGCCGACGAGCCGAATTACGCGACGATGAAGCACGGCGACGAACTGCTGGGCCACCTCGGGTCGCTCAAGCCGAAAGAGGTCTTTTTCCGCGCCCACAGCCTGCTGGTCACCGGCGACGGCACGCCGGCGCTGAAGTGGGGCTCGACCAATGCCTACACCGAGGACGCCGCGGGCAATCCGATCTATGACTGGAAGATCGTCGACGGGATCTTCGACGCCTATCTCAAGAACGGCGTGCGGCCTTACGTGCAGATCGGCTTCATGCCGCAGGCGCTGTCGGTGAAGCCGGAGCCCTACCGCCACCACTGGACGCCGCGGGCGAAGTACGACGAGATCTACACCGGCTGGGCCTATCCGCCGAAAGACTGGGCGAAGTGGGAGGAGCTGGTCTTCCAGTGGGCGAAGCATTCGGCCGAGAAGTACGGCGAGGAAGAAGTGCTCAACTGGTACTGGCAGACCTGGAACGAAGCGAACATCGGCTACTGGCGCGGCACGCGGGACGAGTTCTTCAAGCTGCATGACCACGCGATCCACGCCGTCCGCCGCGCGATCCCGGGCGCGAAAGTCGGCGGCCCGGACCTGGCCGGCGGGGCGGGCGGCGACTTTTTGCGGAACTTCATCGAACACTGCCTGCGCGGGAAAAACCACGCGACCGGGGAGACCGGCACGCCGCTCGACTTCGTCTCGTTCCACGCGAAAGGCGCGCCGCGCGATGTCGAGGGCCGGGTCCAGATGGGCCTCGCCAACCAGCTCCGCGACATCGACGGCGCCTTCGCGGTGATCGCCCGCTACCCGGAGTTGAAGGACACGCCGATCGTCATCGGCGAGTCCGATCCCGAAGGCTGCGCCGCCTGCCAGGGGCCGAACCTCGCGTACCGCAACGGCACCATGTATTCGAGCTACACCGCGGCGAGTTTCCCGCGGAAGCTCGACCTCGCCGACAAGCACGGCGTCAACCTCGAGGGCGCGCTGACCTGGGCCTTCGAGTTCGAGGACCAGCCGTACTTCGCCGGCTTCCGGTCGCTGGCGACCAACGGCATCGACAAGCCGGTGCTCAACGTGTTCCGGATGTTCTCGAAGATGGACGGCCTGCGGCTGCCGGTAAGCAGCGACCACGCGGTGTCCTTGCCCGATTTGCTGCGCTCGGGGGTCCGCGGCAAGCCGGACGTTTCGGCGTTGGCGGCGATGGACGGCAAGAAGGTGACCGTGCTGGTCTGGCATTACCACGACGACGACGTCCGCGGCCCGGACGCCGAGGTGCGGATCGATCTGTTAGGCGCGCCCGAAGGCGTGCCGAAGGTCACGCGGCATCTGATCGACGAGACGCATTCGAATTCGTTCACCGCCTGGCAGGCAATGGGATCGCCGCAGCAGCCGACGGCGGAGCAGGTCGCGGAGCTGGAGCAGGCGTGCAAGCTGGCGGCGGTCGACGAGCAGGCGCGCTTCATCGAGGAGGAGAATCTTTCCGCCGTGATGATGACACTCGCGCGGCAGGGCGTGACCTTGTTGGAGCTGGAGTGGGAGTGAGGGTTTGGCGGCTGGCCGGCCGGGGTTGGGGGCTCCGCCCCGCAGGGACTGGGGGCGTCGAGGCTCCGCCCCGCAGAAGGACGGGGACGGCCGCTCGGCACCCTTTCGGCGTGAACGGGCAGACCGCTGCCGGGGACCGTTCGAGCCGGTCTGAAGACCAGCGCTCCCGGGGGCTCCGCCCCGCAGGGACCCGGAGTGTCGCCTTGCCGGCGACATGACGATGGGCCGGGCGCTTTCCAAGCGCCCGCCATTGGATCGATGTGGAGAAACGCGCGTCCAGATAGCCCGTTCGAACCCGTGCCCCAGCCCGCTGACTGAATTCTACTCCGTCCGGTCCAGCGGAACTGTTTGGTTTCCGTCCGATCCCAGCGGCTGCCGGAGACTGCGCCGGAAACGACAGCAGAACGAGGGCGGGAAGGGCGAAGGATTTCATCGTGGCGATACAATGGGGTCAGTACAATGGGGTCAGTCCTACAATGGGGTCAGTCCTCACGCTTCAACATTACCGGAAATAATATACAATGGGGTCAGTCCTCACGCTTCAACATTACCGGAAATAATATGAATCGGTGAGGACTGACCCCATTGGTTTGACCCCATTGGTTTCGTGCGGACTAGTCCGCGGTCCAGTACGCGTGTCCGTGACGCCGGTGCTGGGCTTGCTTCCGCTCGAGCAACTGGGCCGCGATGCGGATCGCGATCTCGTGCGGGTCGTTGCCGCCGAGCGGGCAGGAGATCCGCTCCAAATCAACTCGAGATGAATTCGAGGGCTTTTTGACCCTGCCACTTTCGCCACAGTCCGGTCCCGATTCCCCATATCACAAGAAATGCGGTCGCGGGCATCCAAAGGGCCACTTGGACGTGATAAGACCTGAACGGGAAGCCTGGCACCCCTGGGGGGGGGACGAAGCCCCGGGAACGGGACCGGGAGTTCCTGGCGGATAGAAGTAGCGCATTCCGTCAGACCATCCGTAGAAATCAGGAAACCACAGGTTCCAAGGGGGACGATGCTGTTGTTTTGATCGCCTGAACCCAATCCCCGGCGGTACAGTTGGTGTCGCAAAGCCCGGATGGGAACTGCTCTCCCATTCGACTGTAAGCATCCCAGGCTTGATCAAGAAACGCTTGGGGGAGGCACCTCCAACAAGCATTCCAGTCTGATGGAAGAACGAGTCGCCCCAAACCCAAACCAGGAAAGAGAGCACGAAAAGCCCCGACCAAAAGGCCACTGAGCGGCGCAGCGGTTTTCGGGAGTCGTGCCTCGCATTTGAAATCTCATCCTGCATCCGAAAACCCTGGGGGATCCGCGGGATGTTACAAGAATTGCGATCCGGGAGATTCCCGCTTCATCCTGGCTTCGCTTGCTTCCGCTCGAGCAACTGCGCCGCGATGCGGATCGCGATCTCGTGCGGATCGTTGCCGCCGAGCGGCAGGCCGAGCGGGCAGGTAATCTTTTCTACCAGAGCGTCCGGAATCCCCGCCGCGCGCAAATGGGGTACCGGTCTAGCGCTCTAACAGTCTTCGATGCCCGGAGCACTGTCTGGAGTGCTGGCCCTGATTCACCTCCGGCTTGAAAACAAAGGGACCGGTGAGACGCCAGCGACCCTTGTTCCGCCCGCGGTCACGGGCTGCAATCGCAGCCGTCGCAGGGATTGCAATCGCAGCAGCCCTTGTCGCCGGGACCGCAATCGCAGGCCGCGTCGCAGCACCCTCTTTTGCCACCGCTCCGGGACCCGGAGCCCTTGCAACAATCGCAACAGTCGCAGCAATCGCAGCAGTCCTGCCAGGAACGTCCGGAGTTCCGCTCCCGTTTGCGGCGCTTCTTCTCCGCGCGTTCCTCGTCCCCGGAGCGGAGCTCGAGGAAAGAACCCCGCAGGCGTCCGGTGTTCTGGAGCACGCCGTCCACCAGTTCCGCGTGGCGTTGAAAGGGAAGGGCGCCGAGCGCCGCGCCGAAGCCATCCCACGAGGCGGCGATCCGGCCGCGGATGGCGCTGGAATCGAGGGCTTGAAAGGGATTGAAGCGTCCGCGTTGCGCATCGTCCCGGCGGTCGCTCCAGGCGTCCCGCCAGTAAACCAGCGAGCCCAGCGCCCTGCCGGTCCGATGCAGCGGCTCCTTGCTCCCGGGGATTCCGAGCAAGTCGGCTAGATGGGCGATGATGATTCCATAGGCCGCCGCGGTCGGTTCATCCGCGTGGAGGGGATCCGCCGACTCGATGGCGTCCTGGCGGTCGAGGCACTCCATCACCCGCGCCGTGGGGAAAGACGTGGTGTTGAGCAGGGCGACCGCCCGGTCCGTGGCGGGCCCGGCGAGGCGGGCGCCGATCCGCGCCATGCCCCGCCGCAAGACCCCCTCGTCGCGGGTGTCGTCGGCCAGCTTGGCGGCCAGGCCGCAGACCGAAACCGCCGCCGCGTGCAAGACCGCCGGATGCTCGTCGGCCAGGGCGAACGGGCGGGCGAAGGGATTGCAGCAGGTGGCTTGCTTCCAAGCCGGAGGCCGCGGGTCGAGACTGATTCCCAGCAGCCCCATGAAGGCGGCATCCCGGTTCACCAAAAGGCGCGCCGGATCCCCGAACTCGCGGCCAAGGCAGCGGGCCAGTCCGCAGAAAGCGCCCCGCCACGCGGGGTAGCCGTCGCGGGTGCAGCTCGAACAGGGAGTGGCGATGAATCCGAACACGGATGATGGCTAACAACCCGCGCGAAAAGTCCAAGCCATGAATCATGCCATCCAGAAGGACTCACCCATGAAAAGACCCGGTATCAAGCTCATTCAAGTGATCATGGAACACGGAGAATCATTTTCCTTTGCCCGCCCTTTCCGCGATGAGCCCGGCCGCGGTTTCACGGAGTTCGCCGTCGGGAAGAGATGCCAGCCACTCCGCTCCTGTGATTTCCGCGCTGGCTTGCCGGCTCATCCATTGCACGAGAATTTCCTGACGGATCGGAGCCGAAGTGACCAGCGCCAGAATGTGACCGATTTCCCCGGGGGGAATGGATGCAACGGATCCGACCTCCCGCAGCGCCCGGTTGCGGACCAGTGCCGCTTGCCCGGCGAGCCCGGCATAGAGGTCCGCCCGTTCCCCGGGAGTCGCCTTCTCCAAGGCCGACCACATGCCGCCGGAGATGCCTTCGGTCGAAAGCAGGCCGCACTCTCTGTAAGCCCGCAGTCCCGCGGCGAGATCCTCGAAGCTCCCTGCGTTCCGGGTCCGGATGCGGCCGGCCTCGAACAGGTCCGAGGCGCGGTTCGGACTTCCGACTTCGATTTTCTCCAGCAGGAAGTCGAAGGTGTCGGGCCGCGCTTGGATCAGGAGTTCGAAGAATCCGTCGCGCGGGATCCTGAACTCGCCCAGCAGGTCGAAGATCTCCACCGGGCGGTCCGGCACGGCATCCGCCAGAAAGGGGCCGAGCACGACATGGGACAAGGATATGGCATGACTCGCGACCTCGACGATATCCCGGTCAGCCGCCATTCCCACGGCCGATTGAAGATAAGCCTGCCAGGCTTCAATCTTCAATTCGCGCCCCCGGACCTGGTTCAGGGCGTCCATGCTCGGATCCGAATTCCACGGCAGCCGGGCGGCGGCCGCCACGATCCGCTCGTCCAGCCCGGGGATCGGAGGAAGCCGTTCGAGCATCCGGAAGAACTCCAGCGGATCGGATTCCGCCAACTGCGAAAGCTTCGCGCGAACCGTCTCGAGGTCGCCGTTCCGGAGGAACGCGCGGAGGCCGGCGAGTCCTCCCGTTTCGTGGGAGCGGATGGCGGCCGCGATTCTGTTAGATCGTGGAGTCGCTTGCTTCGCGAAGAGGAAGAAGCCCAACCCGAAGGCGAGCGATGGCAACAGGAACCGGGCGGCGAATTTCATCGGAGGAAACGTTCGGCGGTTTCCATCAACGCGTCGCGTTGCGGTCCCTCGGCCATCGAGCCCGCGAAATCCAAGGCGGCGGCGGGATCCTCCTCGGCGAAGCCGCGAAGCAGGCGAGAGGACGCCTCCGCGGATTCCTGCGGGTCCGGGATGCGGGACGCCAACTCCAGCGCCCGGCCGATTTCCCCCTGTTCCTTCCAGAGAAACTCCGCGGTTTCGCTCAACAAGAGGCTCTTCTCCTGATCGCTCAGCGCCATTTCGTCGAGGCGGTCCAGACCCGCGAGATGACCCTCCAGATTTCCGATCGGAATCAAATTGTAGGCGTGGACCATCAACGCCGCCGATCTTTGGTCAAGGGACAGGCCCTCGTAGTATTCAAGCGGGAATTGAAGCCCGGCCATGAGCAGCTCCCCCTGCAAGTGCTCGATTTCTACCGAGTTCAGACGTGCCAGCAGGTCGGGCGGCGGCACTTCGAGCGGATTCTTCGCGAGGGTCGTGGCCCACCCGCTCATGCGCTCGGCATCCGCTTTCAGCTCTTCGGGCAAGCGCCCGATGATGCCTTCGAGCGCCGCCGGATCTTCTGACAGGAGCGTCATCCAAGCCGCGGTCACAAGCGCCCGGTGCCCGACGGATAACTTCCCGCTACCCCATGCCTCAAGCAAGCGGGAGGCGGAGGGCGCATCGAGGTTGACTCTCAACACACTCAACAGGGATGGATCGACCGCTGAAGCCGGATCGAGGATCGTGTCCACGGCTTCCGACGAAGCGGAGCGGCTCCCCGCGATGGCCACGGGCTGACTGGAAAAGGGATCGCTCCAGACCGAGACACTCCCGTTGGCCACCGCCATCGCGGTGGGTGACGCCCGGAGTACCGCCCACAGGGAGCCTTCGTCGAGGCCCATCAACTGCTCCAAAACCTCGCGGCAAAGTTCCTCCCCGCGATCTTCCGGAACCGACTTCAGGAACACTTCCAGCCAGCCGGGATCCGCGACCAGGATCCCCGCCAACCATCTCGCGAGTTCCTGATCCGAAGCCCCGGCGGCAAGCTCCGCCATCACCCGCTCCCTCGCCGGGCCCGTGCGACCCGCCATCGCGGCGAGCCGGATGATCTCGAAATCGTCCGGAAGCTCACTCCCGGATGCCCGCGAGCTCCGCTTCGGTGAATGGCCTTCCGGGATCCCACCGCTTGCATCCCGGTTTCCCGCCGTGGAGGGTGCCCAGGTGACCAGCGAGGCCAGGCTGGCCCCGGCCGCGTCCGGGCAGCGCGACCCGGACGAAGATCCCGCGGATAAGCTTTACCATTCGATCGATATCCCATCATCCATCGGGCGGATTGGCCATCGCAATCGCCCGGGTATGAACCCGCACCGAAAAGGCCTCGTCACCCGGTCGGCGTGGGAACTGTCCAGCCACGCTCCAGGCACGTGGTTCGATGGAACAAGTCGTTTGACATTCAAAACGCATCCGTTACGGTTTTCGCCATGAACGGTGCTACCATAACCCTGAAAAATGTGCCGCCCCAACTGCATCGCTCGCTCAAGGAGCTGGCGAAGAAAAACAAGCGTTCCCTGAACCAAGAGGCGATCCATTGCCTGGAAGGGGCTGTGTCTTTGTCCGGCAGGGAGCGGCCGAGCTTGAGGTTTTCGCCGGAGCCGGTCTCGGTGGGGAAAATCCTCCGTCCTCTGGGTGACCGGGCGGACCGACAGGAGGACTTGCTGGACCGCGAGTCATGATCGGTCTCGACACAAGCATTCTGGTGGCGCAAGCCATCGCGGAACATCCACAGCATGAGGCAAGCCAGCAATGGTTGGATGAGGAGATCGCGAGGAACCAAACATTCGCCATTACTTCGGGGATTCTGGCTGAGTTTATTCATATCGTGACGGACGGGCGGCGTTTCGAAACTCCGCTTGCCATGTCGGAGGCGTTGGAGAGGGCGGTGTTTTGGAGCGAAGCCCGCGAAGTCGCGCTGCTGGTGGCAGACGAAGCGGTGAGCACACGATGGTTAAAGTGGCTGGCGGATTTCCAACTGGGTAGAAAACGCCTGCTGGACACGTTGATTGCCGCGACTTGGCATGCGGCCGGTATCAGCGAGATCTGCACCCTTAATCCGCGCGACTTCCAGGTGTTCGATGTTTTCCGCATTCATTCCATCGGTGCGGCTCGTGGTGCCGGGCCTTGGGACCGGTGAAGCGTAGGATCGGGGGCGCGAGACGCACCCTCTCCGGGAGCTGCGGGGCACCCTATTCCTTCGCCCCGATCTTCTCCCGGCACCAGGCCATCGCCATCAGCGCGTAGCCGGTGCCGTAGGGCTGGTGGTAGTCGTAAAGCGGGTAGTCCCACCACGAGCCGTCCTTTTCCTGGCGGTGGAGGATCACCTTGGCGAGCTGCGCGGCGTGGCCGGGCTGCGCGGCGGCGGGGAGGAATTCGACCGACTCGGTGAAGTAGAAGATGCCGTAGTAATAGAAGTAGCCCGAGATCTGAAAGTGCGTCTCGTGTGGCACCGGGCGCTTGCGGCCGATGCTGAGGAAACCCTCGCGCTCGATGAAGCGGTCGGCCCACTCGGTGATCACCTGGTCGGTGACCTTCTCCTCGCCGAAGGCGCGCAAGGTCGCGTTGCAGGCCTGGCTGCGGGCGAGCGAACCGGCCGGGCGGTTGATCGGCGAGCGCGGCCGCTGGATGTGGTCGTGGGAATAGACGTAGGAAAAGTCCGGCGTCCGCTGGCGCTCGATGCTGGCGAGCGACGCTTTCACGATCCGCTCGTCGAGCGTCACGCCCATCAGTTCGCGGGCCTCGCGCATCGCGAGAAGTACGGTGGCCGTCGTAAATGCGGTGGTGATCCCGGTCGGCTTCTGGGTGGTCATGTCATCGAACAGGTCGAGGTAGCCCCAGCCGCCGTTGATGTCCATGTAGCGGTTGGCGAGGTCGACCTGCTCCTGGCCGAGGCGCTTCCACTTCGCCTTTTCCTCGTCGGTCTTGGCGATCCGGTGGAGCCGGGTCATCGCCCGCAGCCCGTAGGCGTGGCCCCAGGCGTTGTAGGTCGTGGTCTGGTCGGCGCGGCGCAGCTTGGGCATCTCCGCTTCCATCCACGCGGCTCCCTTGGCGATCGCCGCGAGGGCTTCCGGCCGGGTATCGCCGCTGTCGATCAGCCCGGCCAGCGCCAGGCCGCTGGCCCCGGCGCGGAACGCGTGGTGCGCGCCGGGCATCGGGGCGTAGATGTTGAGGCCCTTGGTGCGGGTCGCGCTGCCCCACGAGCCGTTCTCGTTCTGGTCCTCGATCAGGAAATCCACCCCGCGCCGGATCGAGTTGGCGATGGTGGAGGGATTGACCTCGGCCTGGGGTTTTTCCTGGGCGAAGGCCGGGGCGAGGGAGAGCAGGGCGGCGGCGAGGATTCGTTTCACGGGATTCAATCGGGGATGATCACCACTTGTCCGCCTTCGAGTCCGCTCAGGACCTCGACCTGTTCGCCGTTCATCCGGCCGCGAACGACCGGACGGGTCTCGTTCTTGCCATCGGCCATCTTGACCTGGACGGTCCACTTGCCGCCCTCGGCGGCCTGGAGCGCCTTGACCGGCAGGACGATCGCGGCGTCCTCGCGGTGGACGACGAAGCGGCATTCGAAGTTCATGCCCGGGGCGACATCGAGGTCGGCGGGCCATTCGAGTTCACCCTCTTCCGGCCATTCCGGCAGCAGGTCGACCCGGTACTTGCCATCGCCGCCCGGCACGCTGGCGATCTCCTGGATGGTCGCGCTGAGGGCGATGTCCTCGCGGCCGGCCGCGGTCAGGCTGCCCTTGAGCTGCGCTTTCAGGCTGCGGGCCACCGCTTCATCGACGTGGGCGGTCAGGCCGAGGTCGGCGTCGGCCGGCACCAGGCTGGCAAAGGGACGGACGAAGGGCATCTTGCCGCCTTTGGTCAGGAACTTGGCGAGTTCGCCGAGCGACCAGCGCCCTTCATCGAGCGAGCCGTGGTAAAAGATCCCGTCGGCCGCGGCCTTGATCTCCATCAAGGGGAGGTCCTTCTCAAGCTCGGCGAGTTCCTGCTTTTCGCGGGCGGCCGCGGTGCGGGCCGCTTCGAGTTCGAGCCGCGCGCTTTCCAGCGCGCGCGGCAGGTTCTTCTCGGCTTTTTCCAGCTCGATCACGTTGGTCTTCGCGTCGGCGTCCAGCGCCACCGCGCGGCGCGGCAGGGTGACCTCGAGGGCGCGCTCGGTCGCGAGCTCGGTGTGCTTGAGCGAAAGTTCGGTGGATTTCACCGCGTACTCCTGGCGTTTCAGGATGATCTCCTCGGTCTGTTCGGTGAGATCGTCGGCGTCGTACATCATCTTGAGCTGCTTGAGCTCTTCCCGGGTTGCCTCGAGGCGGCGCTGGGCGCCTTCCAGATTGTCCGCGATCTCCTCCTCGCTGGTCTTGCGGCCGACTTGCGTGAAGTATGCCAGTTCCTCCGCGGCGGTGCTCGCGGCACGGCGCGCGGCGTCCAGTTGGAGCGCGGTTTCCTCCACCAGCTTGGCGAAGGCGAGTTCCTGGCTGGCCATACCGAGCGCGCGCGCTTGCACCGCGCGGCGGAGGTCCTCGAGCTTCCGGTCGATTCCCTCGCGGTCGAACTTGACCAGCACCTCACCCGTCTTGACCGCCTGGCCGTGGGGGAGGATCTCTTCGATCGTGAAGTCGGCCCAGACTTCCGGGTCGATCGCGATCAGCAGCGGTTTCGCCGGCAGCAGGGTGGCGGAAAAACCGCGGTCGATGTGGAAGGGCTTGGCTTCGACCGTCAGTTCGGCGGCATGGGTGACGGCCATCGAAGCCGCGAGGAGGGAGAGGACTTTCATGGATGGGATGCGTGGGTAGCGGAGTCAGTCGTCGGATTTGCCTTTTCGGGCGAGCCAAAGGAAGTGCCGCCGCGGCCGGCGGGCGTTCGGGCTGGCATCGATCTCGTGGCGGACCACTTCGAAACCGGCGCGGGCGAGGTGGCGTTCGATCTGTGGCAGCGGGCGGGCGGACGCGATGCCGAGCAGGCCGCCGGGCTGCAGCGCGCCGTGGACCGCGGCCAGCCAGCGGCGGTCTTCGAACAAGGCGCGGCCTTTTTCCGCCTGGGGCGCGGTGTCGGCGTGGACCAGCACGGCATGGAGATCCTGGTCGTGGCTGTGGAACACCGCCGGGCCGGCGTCGGGGAGGATTTCCACCCGCGGGTCGTTCACCGTCGGGCAGTCGGGCAGGAATTCGCGGTGCCAGCCGGCGAGCTCCGGCCAGGGTTCGGCGATCAGGAAGGTGGCGCGCTTCTGGGGCAGCGTCTCCATCGCCCCGGCGAGCACCTCGCCGAGGGCGAGGCCGGCGATCCAGATCTTCGGCTCCTTCACCGAGCGGAACGGCGCGCAGGCGGTCCGTCCCAGTTCCTGTTCGCTGGCGCGGGTCGCCGGCCCGGCGAGCTGGATCCCGCCGTGCTGGAGATAGCGCCGGCCGTCGTGTTCGTGCAGCCCCAGCACCGTGCCGTCGGGCAGGGTGATCTCGGCGAGGGTCAGTCGTGGTTTCATGGCCAGGTGGGCCGCCGGCGCGGCCGCGGGTCGCGAACTTCCTTGGTACAACAACGACCCCGGCGGGCGGCCGGGGTCGTCATTTTTGGGTTTTCTGATCCCTTGGCACCGGTCCGGGACCGGCGCCGGCGGGGATCAAAGACCTGCTTTCAGGGTGGAAGAAGCCTTGAAGCCCACGGACTTGGACGCCGCGATCTTCATCGCCTCGCCGGTCTTCGGGTTGCGACCCATGCGGGCGGCGCGCTTCTTGACGTCGAAGGTGCCGAAACCGATGATCTGGACTTTCTTGTCCTTGCCCTTGATTCCCTTTTCGATGGAACCGAGGACGGCGGCAAGTGCATCTTCGGCGGCACGCTTGGTCGCGTCTTTACCGAGGGCTTTCTGGATGGCTTCAACAAGTTCTGCTTTGTTCATGGCGACGTCGGTATTGCGCGCCGTTCCCTTCTTTGGCAAGCCAAAATAGAAGCCCCGGATTCCTTGCCACGCCTAGAGCCACGGGCGTTGGCGCGGCAAGGCGGCCGTCCGCGCGGCGGACTCTTTACGACGGATGCCGTAGATGGCACGCTGCGCGCGATGAATCCAGCCGACGGTCACGCGCCCGACGCGAGGGTCCGGCGGGGTGCCCGCACGGTGCTCGGCGCGGCCGACGCCGCGCGCCGCGGCCTGGTCCTGCCCTTCCTCGCCGCGGCGGTGGCGCGCGGCTACTTCACGCCCGCCGAGGACGGCGCCGTTCGAATACTATATTCGCAGTACTTGTCGGCCCGCGCCGCGCTGCTGTCGGACCTGGGGCCGCTCGAGGCGGCGTGTTCGCCCGCCGCGGGCGGCTGGAGCGCCCGGCTGCCGGCCTTCACCGTGGCCTTCGCGGCGGCCTGCCTGCTGCTGCGGCAGTCCCGCGGGCTGGCCGCGCTGGCGGCGAGGCACCCGCTGCTGGCGCGCAAGCTCGACGAGGCCGCGCCCGACCACGGAATCCCGCGGAACACCTTCACCCGGCTCTACCGCGGGACCACCGATCCCGCGCGGCTGTTGCAATTCCGCGCGGCGGCGGATTTCTACGATAAACATCGTGGCGAGATCGCGGGCCTCGCGGCCGACCCGGAACTCGCGCCGTTGCTGGGATTGCTCGGCGAGGAGGAGGAATGGATCGAGCGCCGCCGCCGCGACATCGTCCGCCACGCCCTGTGCTACCGCTGGTTCTCGTTCCTGCGCCGCCAGCGCTCGGCGTGGAAAAAGTCGGTGTTCGGGTTTTTCGAGGGATCCGGCCGGGCGGTCGCCGAGCTCCGGCAGCCGGGGGTCAAACCGGCCGGCGCGTCCAAGCGGGTGACCGCCGCCCACCGCGAGCGGATCCTCCAGCTGGCCCGTCCGGGGGACATTTTCCTGACCCGCCACGACGACGCGCTGAGCAACCTGTTCCTCCCCGGCTTCTGGCCGCACGCGGCGTTTTTCATCGGCAGCGAATCCCAGCGGGCGGCGATCGGACTGGCGCTGCCGCCCGGGCTGGCCCGCCGGGCCCGCGACCCGCTGGTCTTTTTGGAGGCGAAGAAGGACGGGGTGCGCTTCCGCCCGGTCGACGACACCCTGGAAGTGGACGCCTTCGTGGTCCTGCGGCCGCCGCCCGGCAGCGTGGATCCCGTCGCGCTGCTGGAGCGGGGGATGCGCCACGAAGGGAAGCTGTTCGACTTCTCCTTCGATTTCCGGAATGCCGAGCGGCTCGCCTGCACCGAGGTCATCTACCGGGCTTACGGCGGCGCGGGGGTGGCCGGCTTTTCGCTGGTCGAGACCGGCGGGCGCCTCTGCCTGCCCGCCGAAGAGTTGATCGCCCAAGCCTTGGAGCAGGGATTCCGGGTGGTGGCGGCCTGCGGGCTGGGCAAAAACGAAATCGTTACGGGAACCCGTGCGGAGCTCGCCCTGCACCGCAGCCGGACCGCTCTTTGATGCGGGCGCAAGTTCCACGAAATCAATATTTCAGGGAGCTTGTGAAATTTTTCACAAATAGCTCTTGCTCCATTATAAAACCCTTTGTTACAGCCCGCGCGCGCTTTCGCGAAGCGTTCCCAGGAATGACCCGTCGCTCCCTTCTCACCATCTTCCTCACGTGGCTCTGCTGCGCGGTTCCCGCCTTGGCGGCGGGCGGCCACGTCCTGCCGCTCGATGCCCAGCGCCTCAGCGGCTCCCTGCCGGTCACCAACTCGATGATCATGGTGTGGATCGCGGTCGGGCTGATCGTCCTGTTCTGCCGCATCGCGACCAAGAAGATGACGCTGGTCCCGACCGGCGTGCAGAACTTCGCCGAGTGGGCGGTCGAGTCGCTCTACGATTTCCTCGAAGGCCTGCTCGGAAAGCACCTCACCGCGCGCACCTTCTGGTTCTTCGGCACGGTGTTTTTCTTCGTCCTGGTCAACAACTACATGGCGCTGATCCCCGGCGTGGGGACCGTCGGCTTCAACCTCGTGGATCCGCAGGGCAACACGGTCGGTTTTCTTCCCTGGATGCGCGGTGCGAACGCCGACATCAACATGACGGCCGCCATGGCCTTCACCTTCGCGCTCCTGTGGTTCTACTGGGCCATCACGGAGGGCGGCACCAAGGCGTTCCTGGCCCACCTCTTCGCGCCCAAGGGCAAGTTCAGCGGGGTGATGCTCGCGGTGATGGTCCCGGTCTTCCTGTTCGTCGGCGTGCTGGAAGTGGTTTCCATCGCCATCCGTCCGGTCGCCCTTTCCTTCCGCTTGTTCGGCAACATCTACGGCGGCGAGCAGACCCTCGAGAAACTCATGGCCCTCGGCCCCGAGTGGCTGGCCTTCCTGCCCGCCCTGCCTTTCTACTTCATGGAGTTGCTCGTCGGCTTCGTGCAGGCCCTCGTCTTCACCCTGCTCTGCGCGATTTTCCTCAAGCTGATCTGCGACCACGGCGACGACCATGGGCCCAGCCATGGAGCCCACGCCGAGGGCGAGCACCACTGACCTTTCAGCGGTCCGACCATGGCGAGACCGTGGGGACCGTCGAACGAAACAACAAACCACAACACGACCATGCTACTCGAAACCATCGCCCCGATCCTCGCGCAAACCGATGCCGCGGTGTTCACCAAGCCTTTCGCCGTCGCCCTCGCCGCTCTCGGTGGCGGACTCGGCATCGGCATCCTCGGTTCCAAGGCCGCCGAAGCAACCGGTCGCAACCCGGGCGCCGCGACCAACATCATGGTGATTTCGATCATCCTTGCCGCGCTCATCGAGGGTATGTTCATCCTTTCCCTCTTCGTCCTCTGATCTCCCGCTCTGTCCGCGGGGTCGTTTCCGGCCCCGCGGAGAGAGTCCACCCTTTCTTCCGCCTGCCATGATGTCGATCCTCGCTGCCGCCGCCGTCGAAGCCGGAGCCTTCGAAACCATCCAGAAGACCTTCGGCCTCAACTGGCCGTTCTTCATCGCGCAGGTGATCAACTTCTTCCTGGTCATTTTCATCCTGAAGAAGTTCGCCTTCGGTCCGATCCAGGAAATCCTCGCCCAGCGCCGGGGCCGCATCGCCGAGGGCGAGGCCAAGCTGACCCAGATCCAGCAGCAGCTCGCGGAGTCCGAGAAGACCACCGCCGCCGCGATCGCCAAGGCCAACGAAGACGCCGCACGCCTGATCAACGAGGCCCGCACCAGCGCCGCCGCCCTGTCCGAGCAGAAAGCCCAGGAAGCCATCTCCTCCGCCCAGCAGATCCTCGCCAAGGCCGAGGCCGCCGCGAAAGCCGAGCGCGCCCAGATCGCCGCCGAGCTGAAAAAGGAATTCGGCCGCCTGGTCACCGCCACCACCACCCAGGTCACCGGCAAGATCCTCACCTCCGACGACCAGGCCCGCATCAACCAGGAAGCCCTCGCCACCGTCGAGCGCTGAGCGATTTCCTTCCTTCCTCGTCATGAAAATCTCCAAGGTCGCCAACACCGCCGCCCGCCGCATCTTCCGGCTCTGCCAGAGCGGCGGCCGGCTTGACGAGGTCAAGCTCTCCACCGCGGTCCGCCGCATCGCCGAAAGCCAGCCGCGCGACTACCGCGGCATCCTGGGCGCCCTCAAGCGCCTGGTCCGCCTCGAGATGGAACGCCGCCGGGTGGTCGTCGAGAGCGCCGCCGAGCTCGACCAGGTTTCCCGCGACCGCGTCGTCGGCGGCTTGGTCGCCAAATACGGCAACGACCTTTCCTTCGAATACCGCGTTACCCCCGACCTCCTCGGAGGTCTCAAAATCCGCGTCGGCAACGACGTCTTCGACGGCTCCGTCAAGGGCCGCCTCGACCGCCTCGCCCAAGCCTTCTGATCCACTCTCCGGAGCCCATCCAACACACCACCGATAAACCGGAACCCTTCCAATGAGCAGCATCCTCCAGGAACTTGAAAAGGAGATCGCCAACGTCACGGCCTCCGTCCAGAAATCCAACGTCGGCGTCGTCCGCGAAGTCGGTGACGGCGTGGCCAAGGTCGAAGGCCTTTCGGACGTCATGCTCAACGAGATGATCTCGTTCCCCGGCGGCGTGACCGGCCTCGCGATGAACCTCGAGGAAAGCGAGGTCGGCGTCGTGCTGCTCGGCAACTACGACAAGATCGTCGCCGGCACCGAGTGCTCCACCACCGGCAAGCTGCTCTCCGTCCCGGTCGGCCACAACCTCCTCGGCCGCGTCGTCAACGCCCTCGGCCACGCGATCGACGGCAAGGGCGACATCGTCCCCGACGCCTTCTACCCGATGGAGAAAATCGCTCCCGGGATCATCAAGCGGAAATCGGTTTCCGTCCCGGTGCAGACCGGCATCATGTCGATCGACGCGATGATCCCCGTCGGCCGCGGCCAGCGCGAGCTGATCATCGGCGACCGCGCGACCGGCAAGACCACGATCGCCGTCGACACCATCATTTCCCAGGCCAAGCAGAACAAGGCGGCCGAGCAGGGCAAGCTGCTGAACCACAAGCCGCTCTATTGCATCTACGTCGCCATCGGCCAGAAGCTCTCGAACGTCGCCCGGATCCAGAAGATCCTCGAGGATTCCGGCGCGATGGAATACACCACCATCGTCTCCGCGTCCGCCTCCGACGCCGCGGCCATGCAGTACCTGGCGCCTTACGCCGGCTGCGCGATCGCCGAGTTCCTGATGGACAAGGGTCAGGACTGCCTGATCGTGTTCGACGACCTTTCCAAGCACGCCGTCGCCTACCGCCAGGTGTCGCTGATCCTCAAGCGGCCTTCCGGCCGCGAAGCCTATCCGGGCGACGTGTTCTACCTCCACTCCCGCCTGCTCGAGCGCTCCGCCCGCCTGACCGAGGCCGCCGGCGGCGGCTCGCTCACCGCGCTGCCGATCATCGAAACCCAGGCCGGTGACGTGTCCGCCTACATCCCGACCAACGTGATCTCGATCACCGACGGCCAGATCTACCTCGAAACCGACCTTTTCTACCAGGGCATCCGCCCCGCCATTTCGGTCGGCCTCTCGGTGTCGCGCGTCGGCTCCGCCGCCCAGACCAAGACCATCAAGTCGGTCGCCGGCACCACCAAGCTCGACCTCGCCCAGTTCCGCGAGCTCCAGGCCTTCGCCCAGTTCGGTTCCGACCTCGACGCCTCGACCAAGAAGAAGCTCGAGCGCGGCGCCCGCATCGTGGAGCTCTTCAAGCAGAACCAGTACTCGCCGCTCTCCATGGAAATGGAGTCGGTCTACCTGTTCGCGATGCAGAACGGTTACTTCGACGACGTGAAGGTCGCCGACGTGAAGCGCTTCCAGCACGCGATGGGCGAATACTTCGAGACCCGCAAGACCGAGCTGCTCGACAAGATCCGCAACGAGAAGCCGGACCTCAAGAAGGACGCCGCCGCGGTCGACGCCGTCAAGCAGGCGATCGGCGACTTCAAGACTTCCTGGAAGTAATCCCGTCTGGTTTCTTGTCTCTGGTTTCTGGATTCTAAATTCTTATGGCTAATCTTCGCGACATCCGCCGGCGCATCAAGTCGGTCAAGAACACCGCCCAGATCACGCGGGCGATGCAACTTGTCGCCGCCGCGAAGATGAAGAAGGCGCAGGACCAGGCGCTGGCCGGCCGCGACTACGCGGACCTGCTCAACCAGGTCCTGGTCAACCTCAAGGAGAACGGCGGCGACGCCGCCCACCCGCTGCTCGAGCAGCGCGAAGGGGGCAAGGAACTGGTGCTGGTCATCTCGACCGACAAGGGCCTCTGCGGCGCGCTCAACACCAACCTCGGTAAGAAGATCCGCGCCGAGGTTCCGAAGGACGCCGAGTTCGTCACCGTCGGCCGCAAGTTGCGCAACCAGCTCGGCAAGGCCGGCCGCGAGATGGTCGCCGACTTCGAGGTCCACGACCCGGTGCCCTTCTCGGAGGCCCGCCCGATCGCCAAGTTCCTGACCAAGGCCTTCCTCGAAGGCGGCTACAGCAAGGTCAGCGTGGCCTTCTCCAACTACATCAACGTGATGCGGCAGGAGCCGGAGCTCGTCCAGTTGCTGCCGATTTCCACCGCCTCGCTCGGCGAGAAGCAGGTCTACGAGGGCTCCGCGCAGGAAACCGACCGCTCGGCCGCGCTGGCCAAGGACTATCTCTTCGAACCCAGCGGTCCGGAGGTCCTCGACACCTTGTTGCCGCTTTATATCAACTTCCAGGTCTACCAGATGCTGGTCGAGAGCCGCGCCTCCGAGCACTCCGCGCGGATGGTCGCCATGAAGGGCGCCACCGACAACGCCAAGAAGTTCATCAAGGAGCTCACCCTCGAGTACAACAAGCTCCGCCAGGCCGCCATCACCGCCGAACTTCTCGAAATCACCACGGCCATGCGGGCCATGGAGTGATCCGGTTGCCCCCACTTTCCACTCAATGAAGTCCACCCTCATTCTCCTGCCCTTCGCGGCGGTCCTCGCGTCTTGCGGGACGGTTTCCGATGTGAAGCCGGTTGCCGGAACCGCATCCAAGACATTCTCAAACGTGGTGGTGCGTGATTTCAAGTATCAGGGTGCCGCCGACGAGTCGCGCGGGCCTGCCAGCGCCCTGAACTTCTCGAATCTGGTCTCCAGCGAGATTTCCGGTCAGGGCGTGTTTCGTTCGGTGGCGCGCAGCGGTAGGGCCAATTCCAACACTCTCGTCGTGGATGGCGAGGTCACCCGGTTCGTGGAAGGCAATGTCGCCCTGCGCGCAATCGTCGGGCTTGGCGCCGGCAGTTCCTATTTCGACGCCAACGTCCGTTTCATCGATGGCGGGACGGGTGCCGTGCTCGGAACCATGAGCGCTGATAAAAACAGCTGGGTTCTGGGTGGTGGCCTCGCAGCCGGCCAGACTGTTGAAAGCTTCATGAACGGTGCCGCCAAAAAGGTCGGAGAAGAGTCCGTCAAATTCGCGAAGGCCACGGCACAGCCTTAATCGGCCGGCCTGAAAACTGAATACCCACAACTAGCTATCTCTGCCATGAGCAACCAAGGAACCATCGTCCAGGTCATCGGCGCCGTCGTTGACGCCGACTTCTCGAAAGCCCCCGCGCTTCCGGGCATCTACAACGCCCTCGAAGTCTCCTACGACCTCTTCGGCGTGCACACCAAGCTGGTGCTCGAAGTGCAGCAGCACCTTGGCGACGGCTGGGTCCGCGCGGTGGCCATGTCGGCCTCCGACGGCCTCAAGCGCGGCATGGTGCTCCAGGACACCGGCAAGCCGATCGCGGTGCCGGTCGGCAAGCAGATCCTCGGGCGGATTTTCAACGTCACCGGCGACCTGGTGGACGAGAACGTCCCGCTCGCCCATCCCGACATGCGCTCGCCGATCCACCGCGCCGCGCCCACGCTCACCGAGCAGTCCGCCAACACGGAAATCCTCGCGACCGGGATCAAGGTGATCGACCTGATCTGCCCGCTGCTCAAGGGCGGCATGTTCGGCGGTGCCGGCGTCGGCAAGACCGTCGTCATCATGGAGCTCATCAACAACATCGCGAAGGCGCACGGCGGTTTCTCCGTCTTCGCCGGCGTCGGCGAGCGGACCCGTGAAGGAAACGACCTTTACTGGGAAATGATCGAGTCCGGCGTTATCGCCACCGAGAAGGACGAGAAGGGTCACGTGAAGCTCGACGAGCGCGGCAATCCGGTCCTCGCCGCCGAAGGTTCCAAGGTTGCCCTGTGCTACGGCCAGATGAACGAGCCTCCGGGCGCCCGTCTCCGCGTCGCGCTGTCCGCCCTGACCATGGCCGAGCATTTCCGCGACGAGGACAACCAGGACGTGCTGCTGTTCGTCGACAACATCTTCCGCTTCTCCCAGGCCGGTTCCGAAGTGTCCGCGCTGCTCGGCCGCACGCCGTCCGCCGTGGGTTACCAGCCGACCCTGTCCGAGGAAATGGCCACGCTCCAGGAGCGCATCACCTCGACCAACAAGGGTTCGATCACCTCGATCCAGGCCGTTTACGTGCCCGCGGACGACTTGACCGACCCGGCCCCCGCCAACACCTTCGCCCACCTTGACGCGACCGTGGTGCTCGAGCGCTCCCTCGCGGAACAGGCGCTCTTCCCCGCGGTCGACCCGCTCGCCTCGACCTCCAAGGCGCTCGCGCCGGAAGTCGTCGGTGAAGAACACTACCGCGTCGCCCGCGGCGTCCAGCTGGTGCTCCAGCGCTACAAGGACTTGCAGGACATCATCGCGATTCTCGGGATGGACGAGCTTTCCGACGAGGACAAGCTCTCGGTGTTCCGCGCCCGCAAGATCCAGCGCTTCCTCACCCAGCCCTTCCACGTGGCCGAAATCTTCACCAACGTGCCCGGCGCGCTGGTCTCGATGGAAGACACCGTCAAGGGCTTCGCCGAAATCCTCGACGGCAAGTGGGACGACGTGCCGGAAGGCAACTTCTACATGAAGGCCGCGATCGACACCGTTTCCCGCGACTGATCCATTCTGAGAAACCAGAGGCAAGAGGCCAGAGACCGGAAAAAGGTCCGAAGCCCAAGCATCTGGTTTCTGGTCTCCTGACTCTGGTTTCTTATGGCATTGCACCTTCAAATCGTCACCCCGGAGAAGAAGATCTTCTCCGACACCGTCGGCAACGTCTACTTGCCCGGGGCCGATGGCGAGCTGGGCATCCTCGACGGCCACGCCGCGCTGGTGACCGCCCTCAAGCCGGGCGAGCTCCGCTACGACAAGAACGGCCAGACCACGGTCCTCGCGGTCGGCAGCGGTTTCGCGGAAGTCACCGAGCACAAGGTCAGCGTCCTCACCGACATGGCGATGGGCGAGGACCAGATCGACGAGGCGCGGGTGGAGGACGCCTTGAAGCGCGCCGAAGAGCAGCTCAAGACGATCGGACACGACCACGACGCCGAGGAGGTGGCCCAGCTGCAGGCGATGATCGCCAAGTCGATGGCCCAGCTCCGCCTCAAGCGCCGTCCGCGGATCTGAAGGTCCGCCAGACCCCGTTTTTCCCAGCCCGCCCCGGTCCGCCGCGGCGGGCTTTTTTCGGGGAGCGTGCGTCCCGCCCGTCGCCGCGCGGGAGCCGTGGCCGCGGGACGCCCGGGGTGTTCAAGGAGTGGACGGCCTCACTTCACCAGCCGCTCCGCCAGCTCCCAGTTCTCGTGGTAGCGCTTGAAGCTGCGCAGGGCCCAGTCGCCTTCCGCGAGGACGACCCAGTGGCCCGCCGGATCGCGGGCCAGAGCGCTACCGCTCGGGACGTCGTCGGTCGGTGCGTCGGCGCCGCCCACCGGCTCGCCGTCGGCCATCAGCCAACGGATCATTTTCCACGGGCATTGCTCGACGATGACCTCCGCGCCGTACTCGGACTCGAGGCGGTATTTCAGCACCTCGAACTGGAGCGGGCCGATCGCGCCGAGCAGCGAGGTGCTGCCGAAGGGCGTTTCGAACAGCTGGGTCACGCCTTCCCGGACCAGCTGGTCGAGACCGGCGCGGAAACGTTTCGCGGTGCCGGTGCTGCGGCCGCGGATGGTGGCGAAGCACTCGGGCGGGAAGATCGGGATCTCGTCGAACTTGATCGCGGGGTCGGTGGTCAGCGTGTCGCCGATTTCAAAGGGCTGGTTGCCCACCAGGCCGACCACGTCGCCGGCGAAGGCCTCGTCGACGATCTCGCGTTCCTGGGCGAACAGCTTCTGCGAGTTCGACAGGCGGATCTGCTTGGTGCCGGCGCCGTGCCAGACCTGCATGTCGCGCTCGAACTTGCCGGAGACGATGCGGATGAAGGCCATGCGGTCCCGGTGCTTCGGGTTCATGTTCGCCTGGATCTTGAAGA
>CAMCYK010000085.1 GCA_945883695.1 Akkermansia muciniphila
CGGCGAGGTAGCCGTCCTCCATGGCCTGGGCGAGGTCGTATTCGTAAACGGGCTCGCCGAAGTGGCGGAGGTTGTCGGCGAGCAGGCGCTGGTCTTCGAGCAGGTCGTTGGCCGTCGGAGCCCTTGGGGATCTTGGTAGGTGGCGACGAGGATGCGGGCATTCTTTTCCGGGCGGCCGTCCTTCACCTCCGCGGCATTCGAGCCGAAGAGGGCGCGCAAGGCACCGACACCCTGTTCGCGGAGCTCGGTGCGGTCGCAGATGAAGAGCGCCTTGCGGAGTTGGCCGGAGTCGGCGAGTCGGCGAGTCGGCGAGTCGGCGCAGCAGGTGGGCGGCGAGGAAGGTCTTGCCAGCCCCGGTGGCGAGCGAAAGGAGGGCGCGCTTCGGCTGGTCGGCCTTGGCGAGCTTTTCGAAGACGGCGCGGATGGCGGCGTCCTGGTAGTAGCGGCGGCTTTGCTCGCCGCTGGCGGCGTAGGGCGTGATGAGCGGCTTGGCGGCCTCGTCGGTGAGCTTGAAGCCCATGCCGATCTCGTAGCGGGACCACAGCTCGCCCGGTGTGGGGAATTCGGCAAGCGGCCGAGCTTCGGTGGTCAGACCGGTGAAGCGGTCGTACTCGACGAAGAGGTGGCCGTTAGTGGCAAAGACGAAGGGTGTATTGAGGAGCTTGGAGCGGGCGTAGAGCTTGGACTGCTCCAGGCCGTGGGACGGATGTTTCGCCTCGGCCTTCGCTTCGATCACCGCGACGGCGACCGGCTGGGCCTGCTTTTCGCCGACCAGCCGCAGGGTGTAGTCGGTGCGGCCGCTGCGGGCGCGGACTGCCTTGCCCCTGATGATGGCGATGCGGCCCGCCGTTTCCTCGCGCCGGATGTGCTCCTCGGTCCATCCGACCACCTTGATCGCGGGGTCGATGAGTTTGGCGCGGGTCTCGGCTTCGTTGAGGGAAATCAGGGAACGGGGAGCTTCTAACGGGCTATGAGAGCAATGAACAGGGGGAAAATCCAACCCTGAGCGCTACTTCCGGCGGCCGATGAGCAAGCTTCAATCGATGGAGAGAGACCAGCGGGCTGCCGGAGGAAACCCTCGGAAAGCTGCCGCGCTATCCCACCATTCCGGCCAGATTGGCCGGCAGGTTAGCCCGTCCGGTGAATAACCCCGGCCTCGGCAGCCTGCTCCTGGGGGACTCAGGTCCAAGGAGCAGCGCTTTTCCCATGATTCGGGTGACTCCGTGTTCGCCGCCGATGGCAGCTGGAGGAAATCGGCGGCGGGCGATCATCAAGCTCCGTGCTTGCCGCGGGCGGTGGATGTGATTGAGTGCACGCGCGATGGATCCGAGGCTCCAGCAGCACCTCGGGTGTTTCGGAATCCGGGCGCGGCAGCTTTGCCGCGTGCTGAGAATGGGGATGGTGGCTTTGATCGCCAGCCAGTGGCTCGCCGCGTCGGAAACGATCGACGGGATCACCTTCGCCACCGAGCCCGGCACGCTTTACGTGCCACTTGATGAGGCGGGCCACGCGCTCCGCTGGCGGATCGACCCGGACCGGACCGGCTTCAAATTGAACGCGCTGCAACTCGACGCGCGGAAGCTGCGGCAGCTGGTCAATGGCACCCTGCTGGTGCCCTTGGACGAGCTGGAACGCGCCGGTGCCGTGCTGGTGTCCGGCGAGCCCGGCCGCGTCGAGGTGATCGGCAGGGGCCACCGCTTCACCGCCGCCGCGGGGCCGAAGCGGGCCGAGGTGAGCTTGGCGAAACAACAGCTGAGCGCTTGGCAGGGCGGGCGCCAGGTCCTGCAAACCCACATCAGCTCCGGCCGCCGCGGCAGCACGCCGGCGGGTAACTTCGTGGCCGGCCCCTACAAGGCGCGGATGCATTATTCGAAGCGCTATCACAACGCGCCGATGCCATGGAGCGTGCAAATCCACGGCCACGTTTTCATCCACGGCTTCACCTCGGTGCCCGACTATCCGGCCTCCCACGGCTGCATCCGCGTGCCGCTCGGCGGCGGCAACCCGGCGAAATTCTTCTATGAATGGGTCGATCGCGGCACTCCGATCGAGGTGACCCGCGGATGAGGGATCGACCTGCGTCAAAGATCGCACGCACCCCGCTATCCGCGGTCGTCTTCCGGAATGAACTCCTCATGCATCGCCGCGAGTTCGGGCGGCGTCGATTCATCCTCGCCTTCGGTGAAGTCGATATCGTTGAGCGCCTCGTCCGGATCCTCGCTGGCGAGCGCCCGTTCCTCGTAGAGCGCGGCCACCGTTTCGCGGGTTTCGTCCTCGGCCTCGTCGAGGCCCTGACGGACCATCGCGAGATTCGGATCTTCGTTCACGTAGGGCGGTGCGGCAGGTGGCAGCGGGCTGGCCGAGGCGGGGATCGCGGGATCAATCGGGCTCATGACATTTCGAGTTCGGGTTTTGGGCGTTCGAGGGCGTCGCGACGGCGGATACCGGTCGGGCCTTTCCAGCCACTCGCACGCTACGCCGGTTTGCGCGATCCGCAACGGCCGATCCCGTTCCACCGGCCGGGGGCCGGGAGCCGCGCGGCGCGAGGAAGCGATGAAACATCGCCCGCCATCCGGGACGTAAGCCCGGATCATGCAACCGATCCACCGCCTCCTGTTCGCCGCCTGCCTCGCCAGCAGTCCCGCCCTCTTCGCGCAAGCCCCGCCTGCCGCGGCAGAAACCAAGTGGCCGCGCCACAGCATGGAGCGCCCCCGCCCGCCGGTGGTGGAACCGAAGTACGACGGCAAGCCGGTGGCCGCGCCGGCCGGGGCGGTGATCCTGTTCGACGGAACTTCCCTCGAGTCGTGGAAGTCCGGCGGCCAGCCCGCGAAATGGCGGCTCGCCGACGGCTTCATGGAAGTGGTGGCCGGCAGCGGTTCCCTGAAGTGCCAGATTCCAATGAAGGGCGACGGCCACCTCCATCTCGAATGGGCGACTCCGTCCGAAGTCAAAGGCTCCAGCCAGGGCCGCGGCAACAGCGGGGTCTTCATCGACGGCTTCCCGGAGGTCCAGGTGCTGGATTCGTATCAGAACGACACCTACCCCGACGGCCAGGCCGCCGCGCTCTACGGCATCCAGCCACCGCTGGCCAACGCCTGCCGCAAGCCGGGCGAATGGCAGAGCTACGACATCGTCATCCAGCGCGCGGAGGTGAAGGACGGCAAGGTGGTCCGCAAGGCCCGCTTGAGCGTCACCCACAACGGCGTGCTGGTGCAGGACGCGGTGGAGATCGACACCCAAACGGAAACCAGCCTGCTGGAGTTCCAGGATCACGGGAACCCGATGCGCTTCCGCAACATCTGGTTCAAGCCGGCCGGCTGATCCCGCGGCGGCTTCGGAATCCGGGTTCTCGAAAAATGCGTGGAGCCCGCGCCAAACCGGGGTAGGGTAAGGGTTCGCAAAACCATTGACCCTACCCATGACTATTTCATCTGAATGGACCTCCGCCGTCGCGGAAAAGATCGCGGAAATGGAGCGCAAGCTGGCGGCGCTCGAACAAGAGATCGAGGAGATCGGCCAACCGGCCGCCCATGACCTGAAAAAGCGCTTCGACGCCCTGCGGGTGGAAGAAAACGCGCTGAAACGGAACTTCGAGGAATCGATGCGGCGCGGCGAACCGGACTCGGTGCGGCTGGAGAAGATCGGGAAGCTGCTCCAGCACATGGAGCGCGAGGAATCTTCGGTCGAACACGAAGCGGATTTCCTGCATCAGTCCGCGCCGTCATCGGTCACCCTCGCGGCCAAGGCCGTGGCCGGGATGATCGATCTTTACCGGCGGGCCATCGCCCGGGTGCTCGGCGACCACCATCCGCTGGGCGAGTCGGTCTTCGTCAACCACTCTCACGATGCCCTCGCGGCGGCATACGGCTTGGAAACCCCGCCCTCCGGCGAGGCGCCGCCGGAGCCGGACAAAGCGGCCGGGTGAGGATCGATTTCACGGCACCCGGAAGAACTTCCGCTCGCTCATCGGATAGGTCGGGTCCGCGACCAGCCGGCCGGGTGCCATTCCCTTCACGTCGATCAGCTTGTTGTTGTAGGGGCTGAACACCAGACCCTCCTTCCCCGGGACCGGAATCGCGGTCGGCAGCGGGGTCGCGTCCGGGGCCGGCGGTGGCTTCGGCGGGTCCGGGTCCGGGTCCGGGTCCGGGGCCGGGGCCGGGGCCGGGGCCGGGTCCGGGTCCGGGGCCGGGGCCGGCGGTTCGGGCGGCGGGGCGGGGGGAAGCACCGGGGGCTCGGGCGGCGCCTCAATCCGCGGAAGTTCGCCCGAGGCGACCGTCATCGGACGCTTGACCCGCCAGAAATCGGCGCAGCCGGCCAACCAGAGCGGGCCGCTGGCCGAAACCAACAGCAGGGAAATGAATCGCGCGCGGCCCGGATATCGGTTCTTCATGCTGGAAAAACAGCATTTCGAGCCGCCCCGGTCAAGCCTGAAATGCTGCTTTCTCAGCATTTCACCCCCTCTTGACCGGGTCGCGATCCCATCTTAGTTCGACGCGCCCACGGCGATCCCTGGCGGACTTACCGGCAGGTGGAGGTGGCATACACCGGCGAATGGAGCGGCCTCGCCACCCGCTTGCAACCGGTGCTGACCGATGCCGGGTTCCGCAAGGACTCGGTGGAAACCTACCAGCCCCGCCTATCGCGGGTCCGCCAGGTGCATACCGGCCCGCTAGGAACCAAGGAGGTCCTCCGCGAAGGCCGCGAAGTCACGGTGGAATTCAACGGCACCGCCGCGACCGACCCCGAAGTTCTCGACGCCGCGGCCCTGGTGGCGGACGCCTACACCGTGTTCCTGTTCGGGACTTCGTGGCTGGCGGAACCGGGCCGCGACCTCCGCCTGCTGGGCGAGCGGGACCTCGACGGCAAGCGTTGCCAACGGGTGGCCGGGCGGCTCGCACCGGGCTTCGGGGTGGCCGACGAAGATCATTTCATCGTGTGGATCGAGCCGGAGAGCCACCTGCTGAAGCGCTTCCAGTTTTCCCTCAACGGCCTCGATTCCACCCGCGGTGCCGACGTCGACGTGGTGTTTTCTGATTTCTGGCTCGCGGAGGACGACACCTCGACCTGGCCGGGTCATTTTGTCGAGCGCATCCAGCGTCCGCTGCGGGCCAAGGCGCACGAGTGGCGGATGACCTCCTTGACCGTGGACGGACGAAAGCTGCGCTGAGGCTACTCCTCGACCGCCTGCGCGTCGATCCAGCGGACGAGATCGCCGAGGGTCTTCAACCCCGCCGCCGTCTCGTCGGGAATCGCCACCCCGAACTCCTCCTCGACCGCCATCACCAGCTCGACCGTGTCGAGGCTGTCGGCTCCCAGGTCCTCGACGAAGCGGGACTCCGGCGTGAGCGCAGCCGGATCGCTGGCGAGCAGCTCGACCAGGATCGCCGTCACCCGGGAGCGGGTGTCTCCCGCGTCCGCTGCCGGCGCGGCGGGACGCTTCGGGTCGGGCGGTCCGGCCTTGGCGCTGAAGCTGTCGACCACCTCGCGGAACAGCGGCAAGGCGACCGCCTCGCGCGACGGGATCGTCCACATCAGCACCTGATAGAAAGCGTCGTCCGATTCGATCGACGAAATCTGGTAGGCCACCCGGATGTTCTCGGTGGTGCCGACCAGGCGGCGGTGGCGGGCGGGGTATTTGCCGGCATTCCGTGGGTCGGGCTCGGAGATCTCGGGGTTTTCCAGATTGGCTGTCAGCAGGTCGCTGCTCAGTTGGTCGAAGTCATCGAGGGTGCCGACGAAGTCGCTTTTTGGATTCTCGATCACCAGCAGATACTGCTCGCGGACCTCGTTGCCGGCGCCGATGCCCGCTTCCTCGTTGAGTTCCGGCATTTCCTTCCAGTGGCCCGGGATTTCCACCCGGTAGCGGCCGCCTTCCGCGCTCACCCGCTTCTTCCGCTCGGCGCTGACCTTGTTGGCCTGGATCGCCTTGCCGAGGGAACTGGCCGCCAGCCCGACCGCGCCGAGCAGGCCGGCCAGGGTGATCACGCCGGCGACCACCGCGCCGATGATCCAGCCGCGGGTCCTGCGGGTGGAGGCCTTGATCATCGCCACGATGAACATGATGCCGCCCCCGAACAGCGCCAGCAGCACGCCGGCGAGGGCGAGCGATCTGCCGAAAGCGTGGCCGGCTTCGTAGGCGGAGGATGGTTCCATGGCGCGGAGCGAACCAGTCGGCCGCGGGAAGCGGCAAGACAAATCCGGGAGCGGCCGGGACAGCGGGTCGGCCCGGCAAGCGTGCTGCCCGGACACGAAAAGGGGCCGCGCACTCACGCGGCCCCAATGAATTTCGTCATGAAATTTCTTTTATCCCCGGGGATCGCTCCCCTTCGGATGTGAGGAAAGTGCCCTAATTCCGGGTTCCTGTCATGTCCCCAAGATGTGGGACACGGGGCCCTCATGACAAATCCAGCAAGCCGCGGCGGATCGCCTCGCTGACCGCGGCCGGCAGGTTGCGGACGTGCAGCTTGTCGAAGCAGCGCTTGATGTATTCGGTGACCGAATGGGTGCTGATTTCCAACTGGTCGGCGACTTCCTGGCGGGTCAGCCCCTTGGCCGAGAGCTGGAGCACCTCGCACTCGCGGGTCGACAGGGTTTCCGCGCCCGGGATCGGGCTGAGCTGGCGGAAGGTTTGCAAGATCATGCCGGCGATCTTCGGGTCGAGCGGGGTGCCCCCGGCGAGCACCTCCTCCAGCGTGCTGATCAGCCGCGTCGCGCTGCCGGCCTTCACCAGGTAGCCGTGGGCGCCGGCCTCCAGCGCGGCGAAGACCTTCGCCTTGTCGGTGAAAGCGGTCAGCACCAGCACCTGGACCAGCGGCCGCAGCTCGCGGATCTTGCGGATCCCGTCGATCCCGCTCATCCCCGGCAGCCCGAGGTCGGACAGCACCAGGTCGGCCTCGAGACCGCCGCGGAAGGCCTCGAGCGCGTCCTCCATCGTCGAAAACTCGCCGGCGCAGACGTAGCCGCGCTCGGTCAGCACCATCGACACCGACTCGCGGAAGTCGGCGTGGTCCTCGATCAGGACCAGTCGGACCGGCCGCGGGGCCGGTTCCGGGTTCGTAGGGGAGTTCGCAGGCACCGCGGGATGTCATAGCCGATGCCGGCGGGATGGCAAAGCAGAGCTTCCGCCACGCCGCGATTCTTCGATTGCCGGACCTTGCTTCCGTGACCAGATTGTCACCCGGTTTCCGGCCGTGTTCCCCCCATGCGACGATTGCTCCTCTTGCTCGGATCGACTTTTCTGACCTGGGGCGGCGCGGCGGGCGACGTCCTCATTTCCGAATTCCTCGCCGACAACGAGAACGGCATCCGGGACGAGAACGGCGAGCGGGCGGACTGGATCGAACTGACCAACACCGCAGCCAGCGCGGTGAATCTCGACGGCTGGTGGCTGACCGATGACGCGTTCGACCGGCGGCGCTGGCGGATTCCCGCGGTCAGCATCCCGGCCAACGGCACGTTACTGGTCTGGGCCTCCGGGAAAAACCGCAGCCAGCCGGCGGCACCGCTCCACACGAACTTCAGCCTGTCCAAGAGCGGCGGCTACCTCGGACTGTTCCGGCCCCACCCCGCCACCGGCGATCCGCTGCGGGCGGACACCCTCGGCGCGTCCTATCCGGTCCAGGTCCCCGACATTTCCTACGGGATCGCCTTTTCGCAAACCACCGCCACCCTGGTCGGCTCCGGCCAGAGCGGCCGCTACAAGGTGCTGCCCAACAATGCCGCCGGCGCGGCCCAGTATGCCGGCGCCAACTTCGCCGCCGGCGACCTTGGAACCGGCCTCGCCGGCGGCTGGAACGTCAGCCCCGGCTTCAACGATGCCCCGTGGACCGCCGGTTCCACCGGCGTCGGCTACGACAGCAGCGGCGGCTTCAGCGCCTTGATCGGCACCGACTGCCGGAGCGCCCTGCAGAACGTCAACCCGTCGCTCTGCTTCCGGCGGACGTTTTCGGTGCCCAACCCGGCCGTCCACGCGACCTACAAGCTGCGGATGAAATACGAGGACGGCTTTGTCGCCTGGCTCAACGGCGTCGAGATCGGCCGCGCCAACGCTCCCGCGACCCCGGCCTTCAACTCGACCGCCGCCGCCAACCTCGACGAGGCGATCGTCGGCCTCTGGACCGAATTCCCGATCCCGCCCGCGCTGGTCGCCACCGGCGGCAACGTGCTCGCCATCCAGGGCATGAACATCACCGCCGGCAGCTCGGATTTCCTGGTCCTGCCGGAAATCACCGCGTCGTCCGGCTTGACCCCCGGCGAGACGGTTTACTTCGCCCCCCCGACCCCCGGCATCGTCAACGGCAGCGGCTCGGCCGGTCCGGTGGTCCACGATCCGACGCCGGTCGATCCGCTGGTGCCGCGCCCGCTGGGCAATGCCGCCAGTCCCGTCATGAAAGTCACCGTCCGGGTGATCCGGACCCGGCACAACGTCGCCAGCGTCCGCGCCTACCACCGGACGATGTGGAACAGCGAATCCGCCGCGGTGGTCCTCAACGACGCCGGCAGCGGGGCCGACACGACCGCGGGCGACGGCATCCATTCGGCCTACCTGCCGACCAGCGGCGCGACCGCCGGCCAGATGTTCCGCTGGCGCTTCGAAGCCCGCGACAGCGCCGGCAACCTGACCAAGCTGCCCGCCTTCGCCGACCCGCTCGATTCCCCGCAGTACTTCGGCAGTGTCGCCGCCGACGGGTCGGAGGCCGGTTCCCTGCTGCCGGTCCTCCACCAGTTCATCGCCGATGTCCCCGCCGCCGGCACCGAGGCCGGGACCCGCTGCTCCCTCTATTATCTGGGCCGCTTTTACGACAATGTCGGCATCGACCTCCACGGCCAGAGCACCGCCGCCTTCGGCAAGAAAAGCCATAACTTCGATTTCAACGCCGACCAGCGCTTCGTGTGGTCGGAGGCCGCCGGCCGCCCCGCCAAGGACATCGACCTGCTCTCCAACCACGCCGACAAGACGCGGAGCCGCAACACCCTGGCCCAGGAAGTCGCGGCGCGGGCCGGCGCCGTCCATCACTTCGCGTTTCCGGTCCGCGTCCACCGCAACGCCGCCTTCCACGGCGTGCTCGACCTGGTCGAGGACGGCGACGACCGGATGCTCGAGCGCAACGGCCTCGACCCCGGGGGCGCGCTCTACAAGATGTACGGCGCCCTCGTCTCGACCGGCAACGGCGAGAAGAAGACCCGCAAGGACGAGGACAAGAGCGACCTGCAGGCCTTGATCAACGGCCTGGACCCCGCCACCGCCCTGGCCACCCGCCGGACCTGGGCCTACGACCACGTCAACCTCGCCGCCACCGCGAACTACCTCGCCGTGCGCGCCCTCAACAGCGACCGCGACCACGGCCACAAGAACTACTACGTCTATCGTGACACCAACCGCAGCCGCGAATGGCGGCCGGTCATCTGGGACGTCGATCTCTCCTTCGGCCACGACTGGAACAGCGGCCCCGGCTACTTCGACGACACCATCTACCACGTCAATCCGATCCGCCACACCCAGACCGAGCTCAACCGGCTTTACCGGATCATGGCCGAGGTCCCGGAATTCCGCGCCATCTACCTGCGCCGCATGCGCAGCCTGATGGACGGGATTCTCGAGCCGCCCGGCACCGTCAACGGGCTGCTCGAAACCCGCATGCGCGAGATTGTCGGCCGCATCGACCCCGACCCCGCCGACCCCTCGCCGTGGACCGACGGCGACCGGGACTTCGCCCAGTGGGGGACCTGGGGCCGCGGCCTGCGCCCGCGCGAGGAAACCGAGCACGTCATCGCCCAGCATTTCGCCCCGCGCCGCGCCTTCCTGTTCAACCAGAACAACGCCACCCGCCAGCGCTTCGGGCTCAGCGCCGGCAGCGGCGACCCGATCCCCGACCTGCCCCAGGTCAACACCCCCGGCATGGTGAGCATCGACTCCGTCGATTTCCTGCCCGTCTCGAACAATCCCTTGGAGGAATTCCTCATTCTGAGGAACCACGGCGCGCAGGCCGTCGATCTCTCCGGCTGGACGCTCTCCGGCGGGATCGACCACGTCTTCGAAGGCGGCACCGTGATCCCGCCCGGCACCGGAACGCCGGCCGCCGGCTACCAGGGCCTGCTCCACCTCGCGAAGGACGCGTCCGCCTTCCGCGCCCGCGCCAACGGCCCGCGCGGCGGACAGGGCCGGCTCGTCCAGGGCGGATATTCCGGCCAACTGTCCGCCCGCGGCGAATCGATGGAGCTGCGCGATCCCGCCGGCCGCTTGATCGCCACCTTCGGCTACGCCGGCACCCCGTCCGCCTTGCAGCAGCAGCTCCGGATCGGGGAAATCCAGTACCACCCGGCGCCGCCGACCGCGGCCGAGGATCTCGCGCTGCCATTCGTGACGGAAGACGAATTCGAATACCTCGAACTCGTGAACCTCGGACCGTCGGCGCTCGAACTTGCCGGGGCCCGCTTCACCGATGGCATCGCGTTCACCTTTCCCGCCCACTCGCTGGCGGCCGGCGGGCGGCTGGTCCTCGCGAAAAATCCCGCCGCCTTCGCCCTGCGCCACCCGGCGACGACGGCGGCGGTCTTCGGACCCTACGACGAGGTGCTGGCCAACACCGGCGAGACGCTGCGGCTGGTCGATCCGGCGGGCGAGAACATCCTCGACTTCGAATACAAGGACGGCTGGTACCCCGCCACCGACGGCAGCGGCCGCGCGCTGGTCCTGCGCGATCCGGCGACGCCCCACGACCGCTATGGCGATCCGGTGGTGTGGGCGATCAGCGGTGCGCCCCAAGGCAGTCCGGGCACTCCCGACGCCGCGCTGGCCCAGGCCTACCACGGCTGGGACAATTTCCACTTCACCGCCGCCGAGCGCGACGACCCTTTGCTGTCCGGCCCGGCCGCCGACGCCGATGGCGACGGCCGCTCCAATGCCGATGAATACGCCCTCGGCAGCGATCCCCGCGTGAGCGACCTGCCGCTGCTCGACTTCGCCTGGTCGGTGGATGGCGCGGTCCGCCGCCCCGCGCTGCGCTTCCGCCGCCCGGCCGGCGCGCTCGACGTGACTTACGAGCTGCTCGCCGGCAGCGACCTCGCCGGCTGGCCGGTGGTCGCCACCTCACCCGCCGCCCGCGACCCGCTTCCCGGCGATCTCGAGGAAGTCCTGTTCCGCGACAGCGCCGATGACAGCGGGCCGCAGCGCTTCCTGAAGCTGCGCTACACGCCGCCTTGAGGAGTGTGGACCTTCGGTCAACACGCGTTCGGCGGCACGACCCCCAGGGTTCCTACACCAGGGAGTAATCGAGGACCATGACCGGAAAATGGACCAGGATGGATAGGATGGATGGGATCTTTGAGCCTCCGGAACGCGGTTTCTTTTCATTCCCATCCGATTCATCCCATTCATCCCGGCCGCTCCTCCCGTCACTTCGCCGGAGCCGGGATCACCAGCGTCGGCACCACGGCCTTGCGGACCATGCCTTCCGCCACGCTGCCGAGCAGCAGGGCGGCGACCGCGCCGTGGCCGTGCGATCCGAGGATCACCAGATCGGCCCCGGATTTCTGGACGTAGTCGAGCACCGCGTGCAGCGGGCTGCCCTCCGCCAGATGCACGGTGACCCCCGGCACCTCGCCCGCCACCTTGTCCAGCACCTCCTGCAAGCGCGCGGCGGCGCGCTTCCGCGCTTCTTCCTGGAACAGGTGGATCGCGGGAAACTCATCCGGGGTGAAGCCATACGCCGTGTAGCTCGGCTCCGGCTCGAGCACGTGCAGCAGGTGCAATGAGGAGCCGAAGGCCCGCGTGATCTTCACGGCGGCTTCGAGCACGCCGGGGGTGGCATTCGAGAAATCGACGGCGGCAACGATGGTTTTCATGGTGTCCGTAGCCTAAGTCCGGAATCCCCGGCTTCACAAGAACCGGATGACCGATGCGCCGGAATTGCAAATCCGCGCGAGATCCGCACCTGACAGGCGGCCGCTCCGGGGCGATGCTCCGCCCGCCATGATCAAGTTCCTCCACACCCGCATCCGCGTCGCCGACATCGAGCGCTCGGTCGCCTTCTACCAGAAACTCGGCTATCTCGACGCCCGCCGCCAGGACTCGCCGCAGGGCAACCGGCTCGCCTTCCTCGAACTCCCCGGCAACGACGTCTTTCTCGAGCTCTGCCACTCGCCCGACTACACCGCGACCTGCCCGGAAGACCTGATGCACACCTGCCTCGGCGTCCCGGACATCATCGCCTACTGCGACGGCGTGGAGAAAGCCGGGATCGCGATCTGGCCCGACGGCTGGCGCGAGAAATTCGCCGGCGACGGCCGCAAGATGGCCTTCGTCACCGATCCCGACGGCTACGAGGTGGAAATCCTGGAGCGGTGAGCGCGCCGCCGCCGATGAAGGAGGACGAACAGGTGCGGCTGCCCGACGGGCGGGCGCTGGGCTATGCCGAGTATGGCGATCCGGCGGGCGAGCCCGTGTTCTATTTCCACGGCTGGCCGAGCAGCCGCTATCAGGGGAAACTGGTCCACGAACTCGCGGCGGAGCGCGGCTTGCGGATCATCGCGCCGGACCGCCCGGGCGTCGGTCTTTCCGATCCGCTGCCCGGCCGCGGCTTCGGCAGCTGGCCGCAGGACGTGGCCCACTGTGCCGACGCGCTCGGCATCGGCCGCTTCCGCCTCTACGGGGTTTCCGGCGGCGGGCCCTACGCCCTGGCCACCGCCGCCGCCCTGCCGGAGCGGGTGATCGCCGCCGCGATCCTGTGCGGTGCGCCGCCCTTCGGCGAGCCGGCCGACCGCGCCGGCATGCACTGGGCCTACCGGACCCTGGCCGGGCTCAAGCGGCTGCGCCGCTTCGCCCTGCCCGGCGTGATCGGGGCCAGCCGCTGGATGATCGACCGCGGCCAGCACCGGGCTCCGATGAGCTGGATGATCCGCGGCATCCCGCCGAGCGACCGCGAAGCCATCGCCGACGCCGGCTGCTGGGACAGCGTGACCCGCAGCTACCTGGAAGGCGTCCGCGGTGGTCCCGAGGCGGTCCTCACCGAGGGCGAGCTTTACCTCGAGCCGTGGGACTTCTCGCCGGAAGAAATCCGGGTCCCGGTCGCCTTCTGGCATGGTCTCGCCGACAAGAACCTGCCCTGCGAGGTCGCGAAGAAGCTCGCCGCCCGCATTCCCGGGGCCGAGGGCCACTGGGAGCCGGGCGAAGGCCATTACTCGCTGCCGCTGCGCTACCGCGTCCCGGTGCTCGATTGGCTCCGCGCGCGTTGACGCCGCGGGGCGGACGGGAGCGCTGGTCTCAGACCGGTTCGATCGGTCCCCTCAAGCGCTCTTCCCCTTCACGCCCGAAAGGTCCCCCTCGGCTGTCCCCGTCCTTCTGCGGGGCAGAGCCTCCGCGCCCCCGGTCCCCTGCGGGACTGGGCTCCCCGGCCCTTACTTCTCCACCGGCTTGGCCGCCTTTTCCCACTCGGTGATGCCGCCTTCCATGTCGTAAACCAGGGTGCATCCGGCATCGCGCAGTTGCTTGCACGCCCGGGCGCTGCGACCGCCGCTGCGGCAGTAGACGAGCACCGGCTTCTTCGGATCGATCGCCGCGGTCGCCTTCACGACGAAACCGTCCTCGGTCACCGTCACCAACTTCGCGCCCTTGAGGTGGCCCTCATCCCATTCCTCCTTGGTGCGGACATCGAGCAGCTGGATGCCTTCTTTGATCAGCTTTTCCGCCTGCTCGACCTTCACCGGCTCGTCCTTCTTCGGCGCGTCCTTCGCGGGCGCTTCCTTCTTCGGAGCCTCGTTCGCGGGCGGGTCGGCGGCGAAGGCGACGCAGGAAATCAACGGAACCATCAGAAGCGTGAGCAAGGTTTTCATCCGGCAACGATTAACGCCGATCCTAGGAATGGCAAAGGAATCCTCCCCGGACTCAGTCCCGCCACTCCCCGCGTTCGTCTTCCTCGAGCTGGATCCGGTCGTTCAGGTTGCGCGCCTTGACCCGGCTGTTGCGCTTGGCCCAGCGCTCGACGGTGATCTGGCGCTTCTTCGCGAGGTGGCGGAGCTGCTCGATCTCGTCGTCGAGATTCAGGAAACTTTCCAGCCGCTGCAAGTCGAGCGTCCCCGCCGCCACCGCAGCCCGGATCGCGCAGTCCTTGTCGTTGCCGTGCTTGCAGTCGGCGAAGCGGCAGCCGGCGGACCTCGCCTCGACGTCGGCGAAGCTCTCGCGCAGCGTCTGCTCGTCGGTCCACATCTGGATTTCCCGCATCCCGGGATTGTCGATCAGCATGCCGCCCTTCGGCAGCGGCACCAGCTCGCGGGAGACCGTGGTGTGGCGGCCCTTGCCGGTGACCTCGTTGACCTCGCTGGTCCACTGCCATTCCTCGCCGTAAAGCTGGTTGACCAAGGTCGATTTGCCGACCCCGGAGGAACCGACGACGCACATCGTGACCCCTTTTTTGAGGTACTTCTTCAGCACCCCCAGGCCCTTGCCGCCGAGCGCACTGGTCACGTGGACGTCGGCCTCCGGACACAGCTCGCGCAGCTCGGCCGCGCAGGCCTCGTTGTGCGCCTTGGGAAACAGGTCGGCCTTGTTGACCAGCACCACCGCCTTCGCGCCGCTGCGCCCGATCAGCGCGAAGTAGCGCTCCATCCGCCGCGGGTTGTGGTCGGGACCGGAGTCGGTGACCACCGCCACCACGTCGACGTTGGCGCCGATCACCTGCTCCTCGACGGTCTTGCCCGGCATCTTGCGGGAAAAGCACGACCTCCGGGGCAGCCGGGCGCGGATCACGTGGTCGGTGTTTTCATCGCCCAGCTCGACCGCCACCCAATCGCCGACCGCCGGCAGGTCGGCGTCGTTCGCGGCGTCGTGCCAGACCTTGCCGCCGAGCACGCAGTCGATCTCCTCGAGCTCGCCCTCCTCGTCCTCGCCCAGAAAGGCGCTGAAATTGATCGGCGTCTCGCGGATCAGGCGCGCGGGGACCCAGCCTTTCGCTTCATAGGGCACGAAGGCCTCCGCGAAAAACTTGCTCCATCCCAGCTCGGCCAAGGTCATCCGGCGCGCAAGCTAGCCGCCCCGGCGCGCCGTGTCGATCCCGGCGGCTCAAATGCCGAGATGGATCCGCAGCACGGGCCGGTAGGCGCGGCCGACCGGCAGCGCCTGACCGTCCGACAGCATCACCGCCCATTGCCCGCCGCTCCGGTCGAAGCGCCCGATGGCATCGACCCGCACGATCGTCCCGCGATGGATCCGGATGAATTCCTCGCGCGGCAGCAGGCTCTCCCAGTCGCGGATGCTGCGCCGCTCGGTGTTGCGCCGTTTGCCCTCGGTGTGAACGACCGTGTAGTCGCCGTCGGCCTCGATCCACAGGATCTCGGACAGCGGGATCGCCACCGAACCGACGCCGACCCTCAGGTGGATCAGCCGCGCTTCGAGCGCGAACGAGGGGAAAGCGGCCTGGTTCCTGCCGCGGTTCCAGAGCGCGCGGGCGATCAGTTCCGCCGCGTCGGCCAGCTCGCGGATCTGGTCCTCGCTCCAGATCCTCTCGCGGTGGAACGAGTCGTAGCCGATCTGAAAGGCGAGCTTGTCATTCCGCAGGACCGGCAGGGCGAGCAGCGAGCGGATCCCCTGGCGCTGGAATTCCGCCTGCAAACCGCGGGCTCGCCGCGGCATCCGGCCGATGTCGCCGATCATCACCCGCCCCTCGCGCTCCAGGCCCTCATGGATCCAGAGCCCCGCTTCCACCGGGACGCCTTGCAGGTCGGTGACCATCGGAGGAACTCCCGGTGCCGTCCATTCGTGCGTGTTCCAAAGCAGGGAGAAGGCCGCGTCGTAACGGATCACCCAGGCCCGGTCCGCGTCGTGGCGGGTCCCGAACAGGCGCAGGACGTGCGCGACCCCGTCGTCGATGTCGTCCTGCAGCAGCCAGCCGACCACGTCTTTCCAATCGGCGATCGACAGTTCCTGGGATTCCATGGGGGAGGGAGGGCTGGATTTCCGGTCACAGCGGCGCCACCCGGGGGGGGAGTCACGAGTGAAACGCGGGGATGCCTACCCTCAAACGGATTTGAGGTCGTTCGTCGACCAATATCGTCGTTCAGCGCATCGAAATTGAGTCTGCGGCGCGCTTGGCCCATCTGGTACCCGCCAAATGCGTGCTCATGACACCGTGCGCGGACAGGCCATTTCGATCGCTCCCCCCCCCGATGGAAATGCTTGTAATGACCGGTGCCGGAGCGGGCGGGCGGATAGACCGCCCGCTCTGGTCACCCTTCGGCGGGATCGGCGGAAAGATCGGGATTTCGCGCGGGTAGATCCCGCGACCCCGAGAACTCCGCATGACCTTCCGCTCCGCCTTTTTCCTGCTCGCCCTGCCGGGGCTGCCGCTCGCCGGCGCGCTCGACACCTCGCTGGTCCGCGACTCCGGTCCGCTGTCGCCGGAAGAGCAACGCCAGCAATTCCGGCTCCCCGAGGGCTTCGAGGTCCAGCTCTTCGCCGCCGAACCGGAGATCGACAAGCCGGTCAACCTGGCCTTCGACGACCGGGGCCGGCTGTGGGTGACCAGCAGCCGCGAATACCCCTACGCCGCGCCCCGCGAGCGCTGGGCGGATCCCGCGGGCAGCCGGGTCCGCGACAGCCGCGACGCGATCCTCATCTTCGAGGACACCGACCGCGACGGCCGCGCCGACAAGCGCACCGTTTTCGCCGACGGCCTCAACATCCCGACCGGCCTGCTCCCGTACAAAACCGGCTGCATCGCGTGGAGCATCCCGAATCTCTGGTTTTTCGACGATACCGACGGCGACGGCGTCTGCGACCGGCGGACGATCCTGTTCGGCCCGCTCGGCTGGGAAAAAGACGTCCACGGGAATTGCTCGAGCTTCCGCTTGGCTCCCGACGGCTGGGTCTACGCGACCCATGGCTTCAGCAACGAGAGCCACTTCAAGGTCCGCCCGGAAAACCTCCGCGGCGCGAAGCCCGGCGACCCGGGGACCGAGCTCGTCCTGCATTCCGGCAATGTCTTCCGCTTCCGGCCGGACGGCAGCCGGGTCGAGTTGTTCAGCGCCGGCCAGGTGAATCCCTTCGGCCTGGCGTGGGACGCCCGCGGCGATCTGTACAGCGCCGATTGCCACAGCGCGCCGATCTATCAACTGCTGCCCGGTGCGGTCTATCCCAGCTTCGGCAAGCCCGACGACGGCCTCGGCTTCGGTCCGGTGATGATGCACCACAGTCATTCGTCGACCGGGATCTGCGGGATCACGTATCTCGACCGCGCGCTCTGGGGCGAGGCCTGGCACGACCGCATCCTGATCGGCAACGTGGTCACCTCGCGGATCAACTGCGACCGCGTGAGTTTCCGCGGCAGCACGCCGGTGGCCGCGGAAGAGCCGGACTTCCTGAGCAGCGGCGATCCGTGGTTCCGCCCGGTCGACCTGCGGATCGGCCCGGACCAGGCGCTTTACGTCGCGGATTTCTACAACCGGATCATCGGCCACTACGAAGTCCCGCTCGAGCACCCCGGGCGCGACCGCGAGCGCGGGCGGATCTGGCGGATCGTCAAGAGCGAGCTGCCGCCCGCCACCCCGCGGCCGCCGGACCCGATCGCCGAGTTGCGCTTCGAGGCCCGCGCCGGAGCGCTCTCCGACGCCTCGCGCGAGCAAGTCCGCGGCTGGCTGTCGTCGGCCAATCCCTTCGAAAAACGCGCCGCCGCCGAAGCGCTGCTGCGGCCGCTGTCGGTCGGCTGGTTGCCGGACTTGCTGGCCGCCCTCGCGTCCACGCCGGCCGAAGACGCCGCGCTGCGCCACCAGCTGCGGATCGTGATCCGCGAGCACCTGAAGCTGCCCGGCGGTTTCGCCCAACTGGCGGGGCCCGGGCTGGCGGCGGAGACCGCCACCGACCTCGCCGCGATGGCCCGGGCGGTGAAATCACCGGAAGCGGCCCGATTTTTGTTCGATCATCTCCGCTCCCGTCCGCCGGAACTCCCGGAGATGACCCAGGCGCTGACCTATCTCGCGACGCTGCTTCCCGCGGCCGAACTGGCGGCGCTCGCGCGGGACCGCCACCCGGCCGACCCCGCCGCGCAGGCCGACTTGCTCGCGGCGATTGTCGATGGCGTCCGCCAGCGCGGCGAGCTGCCCGGCGCGGAACTCACCGCCTGGGGCAACGAGCTCGCGGCGCGCCTGCTCGACCGGGCCGGGCCGGACCCATGGACCGTGGTGCCGGATCCCTCCTCGCCGGCTTCGCCATGGGCCCTGCAAACCCGCTCCCGCGAGTCCGGCGGCGAGATCCCGCTGATCTCCAGCCTCGACGGCGGCGGCGCGGAACCCGAACGCCGCACCGGCACCCTGCGCTCCGCCGTGTTCAAGGCTCCCGCCACCTTCTCCTTCCTCCTCTGCGGGCACTCCGGACCGCCGGACGCGGCGGCTCATCCGCATAACTTCGTCCGCCTGGTCGACGCGGCCACCGGCGCGGAAATCCAGCGCGCCTTGCCGCCGCGCCACGATGCCGCCCGCGCCGTCCGCTGGGATCTCACCCGCCACGAGGGCAAGGACGTCCGCTTCGAACTCCGCGACGGCGACAACGGCACCGCCTACGCCTGGCTCGCTGCCGGCGGCTTCGAGCCGGCCGTGATCACCGTCGCTTCGTTCGCCGGCGATGGCATGCGGCTCGGCCGTCTCGCGGAGCTCCTGAAATACGCCGCGCCGGCCGGCCTGCGGGAAAAACTCGCCGCCTACCTGCCCGCCCCGCCGCCGGCCCCGCCCGCGCCGGCCACCCCGGAGATGCGGGCCGAACTCGACCGGCTGATCCAGCAGCGGACGGCCTCGTTCCAAAGCGCGACCCCCGACAACTCCCGCGGTCCCGCCGTTTACGCCGCCCACTGCGCCGCCTGCCACGCGGTCGGCGGCAAGGGCGCGCTGGTCGGCCCGCAGCTTGACGGCATCGGCAACCGCGGCGCGGCGCGCCTGATCGAGGACATCCTCGACCCGAGCCGCAACGTCGACGCGCACTTCCGCCTGCATCTGATCACGAAGAAAGACGGCAGCACCTTCGCCGGCCTCGAACGCGGCCAGGTCGGCGAGTTGCTGGTCTGCGTCGATGCCGCCGGCAACGAACACCGCATCCCGCGCGGCGAGATCGCGGCCAACGAGGAGACCGGTCTCTCGCTGATGCCGCCGGCCTTCGCCCACGCCATCCCCGAGGCGGATTTCCACGCCCTCGTTGGGTGGCTGCTCGATTTCAAATGAGATCACCTTATTCCAACAACGCGCGGAAGAACCGGGTGACTTCGGCAATTCGCGGAAGCTCGAGCGAATTCTCCTCCAGCCATCGATTGTCCTGAATCGATACTTGAATCGCCTTTCCGGGCTTCAGGATGCTGGACATGGCGGCGACCGTCGCCTTCTTCAACCCTGCCGGCTTCCGCAGTTCCTTTAAGTCCTCCGGGGACAGTTCAGAGAGCGCCTGGACACTCTGGACATAGCTTTCGGCAGCCGCATTCAATTCCGGATATGCCGCTGAGCCCGCCTCGAGCAAAAGATCTTCAAGAGTCCCGATCGAGCGGTTGTCAGGCATGACAAACACACCGCAGCGCGGAATCCCGGCAGCTACTTGTCCCGGTTCTAGCGGGAACCTCAGCTGCTGGATCTCGGGCTCGGGTCGACCTGACCAGACGAGTCCAGAACGGGTATTCCCTTTGAAGCGCCTCATGACTTTGGATCCTGCCGAATGCGAAACACTTGAGAAGCCGTGCGCAGAACGCCAGATCATGAGGTCCCTCGACCAACAGTAGAAGCGTCTTCGTCGTCATGGCTTCAGCGCAGGTCAAGGCCTCCTTCGTTGCGCAGGTCATGGAGGGTTTGCCCGCCAAAGCGCTTGATCGGAACGCCACTACCGCGCTCGGGAAGGCGATAGGCGACCAGATCCCCGAGATCATCGGCCATGCTCGCGAGCATCGCATCCACTGCTTCCAAACTGTGAGTTGTTACGAAAAGCTGGATCCCGGTCTCACGGCAGACATGAACGAGGAAGCGGAAGATCCCGGCGAGTGCCTCCGGATGCAGCGCGGTTTCAATTTCGTCCACCAGCAGGACACCGTTCCTTGCCAGCGAGGCGGCGGACGCAAAGGCCAGTGCCCGGCGCATCCCGTCTCCTTCCACCGCGAGGGGCACGTGACCGATGCCTTCGTGGTAAAGCTGGATGACGGAACCCCGTCCTTGAGGTGAGCGGATCTCGATGTCCTGCACGTCCGGTGCGAGTTTCTGCAGCAGCCCGACAATCTGGGGCTTCAGACGTTCCTCGAGCACCTGATCGACACCAGCGAGAAGATGGCGGCTCGTGCGATGGGACACCGGGGAAATGAACTGGCAGGGAAGCAAGCGCGCGGCAGAACCGACGTCTTTGAAGCTCTTCCCGCTGAACTCGTAGATCACGGGAAAAGCTTCCAACAAGCTGTCGCGGGGATCCTTCTCAACCCGGATTTCCAAGGTGGCGGCGTAGTCGGAAAACTCGTCGTCGGCAAAGTCGGTCCCCTCTTCGGGCTCGGGGGTCATCTTGACCTGCCGGAACTCTTTGTACTCCGCCCGGATACTCACCTTGCCCCCTCCGGAAAAGTTGCCGCTCAACGCCGACGAACCGACGAAACCATTCTCCCTCGGGTGTTGATGCGGGAAGAACCATCCGAGCACTTCGAGCAGGGGAGTCCGCGCCGATTTCAACTCCCGCTCGCGCCCGACGTCGATCCATTGGAGGGCGCTGGTGGGATGGCTGGCGATCGCAAGCGCCTCCAAAACCGAGGTTTTGCCACTGTTGTTCTTGCCGACAAGCAGGTTGACGGTGCCAAGATCATCGAGCCGCAGGTTCTCCAAGCGGCGGAATCGCTCGATATGAAGGGCTTCCCAATGCGGCATGCAGGAAGGTTAAGGGAATCCGGGCGGAATCTCCAACCCTCAAGTTCCCGTCGGACCGGGCGACGAAACACTGGCCGTCCAGCTCCTGGCCTTCTTCCTTGCCTCCTGGGGCATTACCTTGAGCAGGCCTTGGACCGATTCCGCTCCCCGGATCGCCGGAATGAGTCACTTTTTCCGCCGATTCGGAATTCCTCTGGCCCTCGGAATCGGGTCATGCTCCCTCAGTCCCGCATCCGAATCGAATGAAAGCGCTCGTCAAAGCCACCGCCGGCCCCGGTCTCGAAATGATGGACGTCCCGCTGCCCGAAGTCGGGCCGATGGACGTCTTGATCAAGATCCGGAAGACTTCCATCTGCGGCACCGATGTCCACATCTGGAAATGGGACGCCTGGGCCCAGCGCACGATCCCGGTCCCGATGCATGTCGGCCACGAGTTCTGCGGCGTGGTCGAGGCGGTCGGCTCCGGCGTCACCGACCTCGTCCCCGGCGAGCTGGTCTCCGGCGAAGGCCACATCGTCTGCGGCCGCTGCCGGAATTGCCTCGCCGGCCGCCAACACCTTTGCCCGAACACCCAGGGCGTCGGCGTCAACCGCCCCGGGGCCTTCGCCGAATACCTCTCGATCCCTTACCGCAATGTTTACAAGGTCGACCCCGCCATCCCGGAGGAAGTGATTTCCTGCTTCGACCCGCTCGGCAACGCCGTCCACACCGCGCTGTCCTGGGACCTCGTCGCCGAGGACGTGCTGATCACCGGTGCCGGACCGATCGGCTGCATGGCCGCCGCCGTCTGCCGCTTCGCCGGGGCCCGCCACGTGGTCGTCACCGACGTCAATCCCTGGCGCCTCAAGCTCGCCGAAAAACTCGGCGCCACCCGCACCGTGAACGTCGCCGAGGAATCGGTCGGCGACGCCATGAGGTCGCTCGGCATGAAGGAAGGCTTCGACGTCGCCCTCGAAATGTCCGGCCACCCGTCCGGCCTCAACGACATCCTCAACCACACCTCCAACGGCGCGAAGGTTTCCCTGCTCGGGATCTTCCCCGACAAGGTCGCCATCGACTGGGACAAGGTCATCTTCAAGGGCCTGATGTTGAAAGGCATCTACGGCCGGGAGATGTTCGAGACCTGGTACAAGATGGGCAGCATGGTCCGCGCGGGATTGGATATCTCGCCGGTCATCACCCACCGCTTCCCGGTCGCCGAGTTCAAGACCGGCTTCGAGACGATGATGTCCGGGCAGTCGGGGAAGGTCGTGCTGGATTGGAGCTGAGCAGCTTCCGAGGAGCCGCGAACTGCCTCAGCAAAATAAGTTAGAACGAAATTCCTTGTGAATTGCATTCTTGGCAACAGAACCCACATGAGCAAATAAGCTTTTTAGCATGAGTGCATACATTGTTTATACCGTAGATCAAAGGCTCTGAACCGCATTGGCCGCAGTAAGCCATAACGGTCATCCATTCACCACTGGTCAATCGTCCCTTCAATATCTTCGGATGCCTCATTTCGAATCCATCAAATAGAATGTTCAAGATCAACAAGATCACATTTCTCAAGGAAATCGATGTCATTTTCCGAGAACTTATAGAGTGGCCATTTCTCCCGCAGGCCTTTGAGTGCGCGAAGCAAGCTATTCAATTCAGGGATCAGCTCTGAAAGTTTGACGGGATACTTATCCTTGTTCATTGCGTTCAATAAAAATGAATGAAAAATCGGTCCGACGCTCCAGTTTCAAGCAATTTTTTACCCGGCCCTCCGTGTGATAGATCGAATAGAATATCTAGTCGTTCTACTTTGTCCACTTTCCCAAAATAAGTTGTCATACCCCCGGCGGAAGCTGGCGCTTGAAGTCCATCGCGGAATGCAGGACCCGGACCACCTCAAGAACCTCCGGTGAGCAGCGGAAGAGAATGACGTGGCGGCCTTCGGCGGCAATCCGGCAGCCTGGAAAGAGATCCTCGCGGAGCCGATGACGGAAGGGATCGGAACGGAGAGACTCGAAGCGCGACCAGAGCTGCCGGAGATAGCGCTCCTCCTGTTCCTCCCCCCATGGTTCCAAGGTATAGGCTCGGATCGAACGGAGGTCGTCGAGCGCCGCCTCGGTGAGAACGAGCTTCATGCGCCACCGCGGACGAGTTCGATGAAGTGCAGCTCCGACCGGACTTCCACCGTCTCGCCTGCTTCCAATTGGGCGAATCCGATGGCCGCTTCACGGGCGATCCACTGGTTTTCCTGATCCCGAGCGAGCGATTGCCGGAGTGCCTCGCGAACCACCTCGCTGGCATTGTTGTAGAGACCGGACGAGACCTTCGCCTTCAACGCGGTTTCCAGTTCGGGAGTGAGGGAAATGTGCATGGCCTGAGGCTACAGAGATGGGCGACGATCGTCAAAGAAGATTGGACGATCCGGCTCCCCGTTCATTCTCCGCCCGCCATGCTCGACATCCGCGAGATCCGCGACCACGCCGACACCGTCCGCGAACGCCTGAAGGCGCGCGGCGGCAACCATTGGACGCTCATTGACGAAGTGCTCGCCTGCGACGGTCGACAGCTTGCCCGTCCCTTAGAATGCGCAAAGCTTTTCACACCCGCTCTGCCCCGGGCTTTTCATGGCCTGTGGCCGGGTTCCAGGCTTGCTTGTCCCATGGCCGACGTCTTCACCCCGGAAAAGCGCTCCGCAGTCATGTCCCGCATCCGCGGTCGCGACACCCGGCCCGAGCGGCTCGTCCGCTCC
>CAMCYK010000086.1 GCA_945883695.1 Akkermansia muciniphila
CGATTTCCTGACGCTTCCCATCCACAAATTCTGATTGACGATTGATGAATGTTGATTTTTGAGGTTTGAGGTTTGATTGAATGACCTCGGTTCCATCAGTTCAAAAATCCGATATCAACAATCATCATTCGTCAATCAAATCCCGGAGAGCGTCTTTCCCGAAACCCAATATCCCGAGCTTTCCAGCGTTAAGTTAACGCTTATGGGCGTCCGGTCCTACCCGGGCGGGACGACTTGCGAGAGGAAGCGCAGGGTGGTGCGGCCGGTTTGTTCGAGGGCCTGCGGGTCGATGACTTCGAGGGTGTCGCCCGGCTGGTGCCAGTAGGGCATGTTCATGAAATCGCCGATCAGGTGAAGGCAGGGAAGGCCGGTGTTCTGCAGCGGAACGTGATCGTCGAGGATCGGGCCGGGGGCACGGCGCAGCTTGAGGCCGGAGTCGGCGGCGGCGCGCTCGGCGGCGGCGGCGAAGGCCGGCGGGGCTTCGGGGTTGTAGAGGAAGTCATGGCGCGAGTCGCCGACGAGATCGATGACGATCCCGAGCGACGGCCACGTGGCGCGCTTGGAAATCGCATGGGCATAGTACTTGCTGCCGTAGAGGCCGTCTTCGGGCGTGATGTTCGGGCCGAAGGCTTCCTCGCCATCGAACAGCACGAGTTCGACCTGGGCGGCGGCGGCGGGGTCGCCGGACAGCACCCGCGCCAGTTCGAGCAGGATCCCGGTCGACGAGCCGCCGTCGTTGGCACCGACGAAGCGGAATTCCTGGATCGCCTTGCTGTCGAGATGGCCGCCGATGAGGACCGGGGTCGAGCGGTTCCAGTTGGCCTCCCCCTGGGCGTGGCGGGCGAGCAGGTTGGTGAAGGTGAGGGCGCCGCCGCGGGTGAAGGACTGGCGGCGGGTGGTCCAGCCGTGGGCGGCGAGGACGGTTTCGGCGTAAACCAGCGATTTCTCGTAGCCCTCGCTGCCGGGAGGCCGCGGGCCGAAGGCGACGATCGCCTTGACGTGCTCGTAGGCCTTTGCCCCGGAGAACTGTTCCGCCAGGGTCGCGGGAATCGGTTCGAAGGCAACCCGGGTGCCGACCGGCGGTGGCGGCTCCGGGGGATTGCGGGTGAAGTACCAGACGGCAAGCGTGGCAAGGATGAGCAGGACCGCGAGGGGAACTCGTTTCACGGGGAAGCCGGAGGATAAAGGGCGGAAACTGCCGGGGAGTTCGGCGGAGAGGAAGGCTTGCGGCCGGAGGCCGCAGCCGCTTTTTCAGAGGTCCTCGACGCCGAGCAGGTCGAGCAAACGCTGGAGGTCGTCGTCGCCGTAATATTCCAACTCGATGCGGCCTTTCTTCGCCCCGTGGTGGATCGAGACGTGGGTGGCGAAGCGGTCGCGCAGCTTGTTTTGCAGGGCGCGGAAATGGGCGTCGGGGGCGGCCGGGGTGGAGGCGGCGCCGCGCGGCTTGCCTTCGTCGGCACCGCCGGCGGGATCGAAGCCCTGCGCCAGCTTTTCGGCGGCGCGGACGTTGAGTCCTTTTTTCAGGATCTGGTCGGAAGCGAGCAGCTGGGCGTCCTTGTCCTTGATCGCGAGGATGGCCTTGCCATGGCCGACGCTGAGCCGGCCCTGGGCGACCAGCAGCTGGACATCCGGATGGAGGTCGAGCAGGCGCATCGCGTTGGCGACGCTGGCGCGCGACTTGCCGACCCGGGTGGCGATCTCTTCCTGCTTCAGCGCGAACTCGCGGGCGAGGCGGACATAGCCGGCGGCCTCCTCGATGGCGTTGAGGTCCTCGCGCTGGAGGTTCTCGATGAGGGCCATTTCGAGGACGTCGCGGTCCGAGGCCTCGCGCTCGATGACCGGGACGGTGGCGAGGCCGAGCTTCTTCGACGCGCGCCAGCGGCGTTCGCCGGCGATCAGCTCGTAGTTGCTGCCGACCAAACGCACGATGAGCGGCTGGATGATGCCGTGCTGGCGGATCGACTCGACGAGTTCGTCGAGCGGGGTCTCGATGAAGATGGTGCGCGGCTGGAGCGGGCTGGGGATGACGAGATCGATGGCGACCTCGCGGGCGCGGCCGTGGCCGTCGAAGCCGGCGGTCGTTTCGGGCACGGGGCCGCCGGGTTGTTTGCGGATCAGGGCGCCGAGACCTTTACCGAGTGCCTGTTTGGACATGGGGGGCGGAGCGTGGCAAAGGGCCGGGGGGAAGCAAAGCGGATTCACGGATTGGGAATAACGTTTTTTAAATCGGGAGGCAGCGCCCCGTCGCTCAGGCGCGCTTGACGCGGGCGGACCGGCGGGGCATCCATGCAGCGTGATACGAACGATAGTTTCAGCGGCAGTGATCCTGCTGGCCTCGGCCAGGATGGATGCCCAGGTGGAGGTCCCGGTGGAAGTCACCTCGGCGGCCGTGGCGGCGGTCAAGAGCATGGGCGACCAGGTGGTGCTGGGCCGGCACCAGGTGGCGATCGACCGGATGTATCCGCAATGGAAGGAAAGCGTCGCGAAAAGCGAGGGCGGGATGGCGAAGCTGGAGGCGAAGCTGGCGGAGATCGTCAAGGCGATGAGCGAGCAAGGCGTGCAGTTGATTTCGTTCCGTCCGGAAGGCAAACCCACGGCGTATGAGGTGGGGCCGGGCAAGGAAGTCGTCGAGGAGGACGGCAAGCAGGTGGAGAAGATGATTTACAAGCAGTGGATGCTCTTGATCCCGACGATCACCGAGTACCGCATCACCAAGCCGGCGCAAGCGGGCGAGCTGCCGAAGTTCCTGGTGATCACCACCCGCGGATTCCAGGTGGCGATTTCGGACAAGGACAAGAACGATTGGACCTTCATCGACGGCACCGGTGTCACCGTGCCGGAGTTGCGCCGTCTCTTCATGACGCTTCCCGACAACATGGTGCTGCCGGAGATCAAGCGGGACCACAAGGAAGTGAAATGACGAGCCACCGGAGCCGGACCCCATGGGCATGAAATCGAAAAAGCTGTTGGAAGAAGCCAGCCTGGCGAAGAAACTCAAGCGGCTCTGGTCGCGGGGTCAGAGCGACCTGTGCGAGGTGCGCGGCTCGCGGATCCACGGGCGCGGGGTTTACGCCCTGCAGGACATCCCGGCGGCGACCAAGATCATCGAGTACGTCGGCGAACTGATCGACAAGAAGGAGAGCGAGCGGCGGGCCTGGGCGCAGCACGCGAAGTCGCAGGAGAGCGGCGACGCCGCCGTTTACATTTTCACGCTGACCGACAAGTGGGACATCGACGGCAACGTGCCGTGGAACACGGCGCGGCTGATCAACCATTCCTGCGACCCGAACTGCGAGGCCTGGATCGAAGGCAAGCGGATCTTCATCCACTCGCTGCGCGACATCGCCGCCGGCGAGGAGCTGACCTTCGACTATGCCTTCGATGTCGAGTGTTGGGAAGACCATCCCTGCCTCTGCGGCCGGGACGGCTGCGTCGGCTTCATCGTCAGCCGCGAACAATGGCCGCAGCTGCGCGAGTTTCTGGACGCCAGGGAGGACGTCTGATTCACCAATTCCTGAGGTTGAGCGAGATGAAGCCGTAGTAGCCTTCGTCGAGGTCGTCGAGCGTGTTGTTGTACAAGTCCGACCCCTCGGTGTTGGTGATGTTGAGCGAGTTGCCGACGGTCATGCCGCCGCCGTAGGAAAACCACAGCTTCTCGGTGAGGCGGTGCGACGAGCCGAGGCCGACACGGAACGAGCTATAGTCGATGTTGCGGGATCCGCCGGTGGTGTCGATGTTCCAGATGCCGCCGTTGGGACGGACTTCGAAGCCCAGCCGCCACGAATCGGTGACGTCCCAGCCGGCGCGGAAGTTCGGGCCGAAGAGGGCGACCTGAGTGTCGTCGGTCGGTTTCCAGAAAAACCCGATGCCGGGATAGACCGCGCAATCGCCGGTCACGTTCAGCGCGCCGACTCCGGCACCGACGATCAGGTTGTCGCTGAAGCGGTAGCCCGCGGCGGCCGCGAGATCGAGGAATAAGTCGTCGCCGGAGACGCTCTGGAAGTCCGTGGCGATCGAGGGACTGATCATGGCACCGGTGATCCACGGGGATCCCGATTCCATCTTGTAGAAGATCATCGAGAGTTCGATCTCGTGGAGGTCCTCGTTCTCAAGGGGGATGCCGAGCGGCACGCCGCCGGGGCGGAGGAAGTTGGCTTCGTATTGGAAATAGGGGAGCATCGAGTAGCCCGCGAAGAGATCGATCGGCTTGGCAACGAAGGCCGCGACCTGGAAGGCGTAGTTCTCGAGATCCGCCCCCGAGTTGTCGAAATCCATCCCGAAACTCCCCGTGAACTCGGTTCTGGCGACATTCAAGTTCCGCAGGAAGTCGGGCCCGGCCTCCGGGGTGAGCTGGTCGAGCGCGTCGGGCACGGCGGCAAAACCGAGGAGGGGTTGGAGGGCGGCGAGGGAGAGGAGCGTTTTGGTCATGGAGATCTTTGGTGTAGCGCGTGCGAGTACAGGGCAGTGGTGCGGGAGCGCAAGCCGCGAATCACGCGAATTGCCGCGTGAGCAGGGGGCGGGCGGCCTCGCCGGGGCTTGACCCGGGAGCCTTCCCCGCGTTTCCTCCGCTGCGCGTGGAAAGGATTGATATCCCCAAAAAGGCGATTTACCGCCTTTCGATCTATCACCGTTGCCTCCAGCGTCTTCAGGACAACGGTCAGGAAACGGTGAGTTCCACCGCGCTTGCGAAAGCGGCCGGAGTCAAGCCGGCGCAGCTCCGCAAGGATCTGGCCTACTTCGGGCAGTTCGGCACCCGCGGGCTCGGCTATCCGGTCGAGACCCTGGGCTCGATGATCCGCGACCTGCTGGGCCGCGAGCGCTTGCAGCCGGTGGTGCTGGTGGGAGCCGGCAACCTGGGCTCGGCGCTGCTGCGCTACCAGGGCTTCCAGAAGGAGGGCTTCGAGGTGGTCTGCGCCTTCGACGCGGACCCCGAGGCGGCGCGCCGGCGCGGGATCGGCATCCCGGTCAAGCCGGACGGGGAGATCGAGGAGTTCGTAAGAAGCGAGAACGTGAAGCTGGCGATCCTGTGCGTCCCGGCCGGCTTTGCTCAGGCGGTCGCGAACCGTCTGGTCTCGGCGGGCGTCCAGGGGATCTTGAATTTCTCGCCGGTGGTGCTCGAAGTCCCGGAGGAGGTGATCGTGAACAACGTCGACCTTGCCCTCGAGTTGGAGCACCTGAGTTTCTTCATCCGCTAGCCGGCGGACGATTTTCCGCCCTGCCGGAACCCGGACGATGCCGACATTTCCCCAAGAAAGTGGCGAGCCGCCCGTTTCTGCCCCGGACCCGATGCCGTCGGGCGCTCCGAACATGGTGGAAACCCGGGAACAATTGGTCGAAAGGGCGCTCGCGGAGTACGAGTCGCCGCTGGTCGGCTATGCCTACGGGTTCGTCAAGGACATCGAGCGCGCCCGCGACATCGTGCAGGACACCTTCATCCGGCTTTGCCAGCAGGACGTGTCCAAGGTGCGGGATGGCTTGAAGACGTGGTTGTTCACGGTTTGCCGGAACCGCGCGTTGGACATCCTGCGCAAGGAGTCGCGGATGACCCCGATGGACGAGAAAAAGCTGCTTGCCCGCGAAGGTTCCGAAACGGCACCGGACCGCGCGCTCGACCAGGCGGAGCGGATGGCGGAGATGATGCGGCTGCTCGAGCGGCTCTCCGAGAACCAGCGCACCGTGATCCTGCTGAAATTCCGCGATGGTCTGAGTTACCACGAAATCTGCGAACAAACCGGCCTCAGCAGCGGCAATGTTGGCTTCCTGATCCATACCGGACTCAAACGGATGCGCGAACTGCTGCCTGCCGACCTGCTCGATTCCAACCCCGGCTCCCGATGAAACTTTCTTCCGATGATCCCCGCCTGAGTGCCTACCTGCTGGGCGAACTTCCCTTGGCCGATGCCGCGAGGGTCGAGCACGCGGTCGCCGCGGATCCGGCCTTGCGGCTGTCGCTCGACGAACTGCGGCGGGTGGCCTCGCTGCTCGAAGGGTCGCTTTCGACGGCGGCACCGGCGCTGCGGCCGGTCCAGCGTGAGGCGGTCCTGCGCGCGGTGCGCCATGCCGGGCAGGCGGGCAAGGTGATCGAGTTCGCCTCCGCCCGGCGCGGCCTGCGGCCGTGGGCCACCGTGCTCGGCGCCGCCGCCGCGGTGGTGCTGGCGGTCACCCTCGCGTCGCGGATTTCCGGGCCGCGCCAGCCCGGCGAGGGCGGCGCGGGCGGGGCGGTCGAGCTGGCCCTGCTGCCGATGCCGGGACCGGCGGGGGTGTCGGGTGGCGCGGTGGCCCCGGGCGGCGGCGGCTCCGCCAGCGCGGCGGCCCGGGTGACCCAGCGCGAGGAACTTGAGAAGGCCCCCGGGGCTTTCCTCGACAAGGTTTCGCGCCAGCTGGGGAGCAATCCCTTGCCCGATCCGGCGCGGCTGCCGGCACTCAAGCCCCTGCCGCCGCTGCATCCGTCCGGCGAGATCGGCCTGCCGGTGATCATCGGCCACGCCAGCTATGCCTGGGTCCGCGGCTGGGTCCGGGAGCGCGCGGCCCTGCCGCCGAAAGACGCGGTGCGGCTCGAAGAACTGGTCAACACCTTCCCGCTGGACCGCCGGGACGGGGACGGGGTCGCGCCGCGGATCGAAACCGCCGTTTCTCCCTGGAATCCGGACTCGTTCCTGGTGGCCGCGACCTTGCGCGGCAAGGATGAGGGCGACACGCCGGTGAGCTGGTCGTTCGAAGCCGCGGAGGGGGTCCGGGTCCGGCTGATCGCCTCGCCGGGGTCCGATGCCGGGAAGCTGCCGGATCGCCTGTCGGCCGGGCGCGCCGTGACCGTGCTGTTGGAAGTCGCGCCGGCGGCGGATTCCAGCCGGCTGGGAGTGCTCAAGTGGGAGATCGACGGCGAGTTCACCGGCCGGACCGTCGAAGTGCCGTCGACCGTGGCCTCGCCCGGCATGCGTCAGCTCGGCCTGATGGCGGCCTTCGGGATGTGGCTGCGCGGCGAGGGCGTCGAGGCCGCGGCGATGGAGGAGATCCTCCGGCAAGCCGGCGGCGACGAGGATCCGGGCCGCGCCGATTCCCGGCGGCTGGTGCGGCAGGCGCTCGATGTCGCCGCGGGCGGGCGTTGACTCGCGGCCGGTCCGCGGATTGATTCGCCGGGTGTCACGGCTCAGCATTCCCGAATACGCGATGGCGCTGGCCCATGTCGCCAGCATGCGGTCGGAAGATCCCTATCGGAAAGTCGGCGCGGCGGCGCTCGACTTCGACAACCGGGTGATCGGCACCGCCTACAACGGGCTGGCTCCCGGCTTCAACGCGCCGGCCGGATTCTGGGACGACCGCGAGGCCCGGCAGAAATTCATGCTCCACGCGGAGGTGAACCTGTGCAGCCTGTTCCGCCGGGGTGAGGCGAAGATCGTGGCGACCACCACCATGCCTTGCACCGCCTGCATGCAGACGCTCTGCGCGAACGGGATCCGCGAGATTTACTACCGGGAAATCTACCACGCGTCCGACGCGTTGGAGATTGCCCGGCTTTACGGCGTGAAGCTGGAGCAGGTCGATTTCAGCCCCTTCGACGGCGGAACCGGCGCTTACTCGACCGGCGCGACCGCCGGTGCTTCGGCATCGCCGCCGAAGAATCCTTTGATATAGCCGAATTCGATCATGGTGTCCTGCCACGGGGCGAGGATGCCGGGGTTTTGGAAGATCCGTCCGCCGCGCGCCATGGCGGCCTCCGCCTCGATTTCGCGGCCTTCGGAGAAGTGGATCGCGGCCTCGGCGTAGTAGGGGTAAGGGGAATCGTCGAGGTAGTCGTATTTGACGGCCATCTTGGCCGCTTCCTCTTTCTTGCCCAGCTTGAGCTTGCTGAGCAGCAGCTTGAATTCGACCAGGCGGCTCAGTTGCAAGTCATTGGCGCTCGGCTTGGCCGGGACCATCGCGAGGACCTTGGCGAGGGAAGTCTCCGCGGCCGGCCAGTCCTTGGTGACGAAATTCAGTTCGGCGATGTTGAACAGGATCGACTGCTGGCCGGGAATCAGTTTGTCGGCTTTGACGAAGGACTCCATCGCCTTTTCGAAATTCCGGAACTCCACGTCGCAGGCGCCGCGGAGGTTGAGGAGTTCGGGGCTGTCGGCGAAGATCGCCTCGGCCTCGTTGACCTTCTCCAGTGCCTCGAACACCCGTTTCTCATTGAACAGGCGCTGGCCCTCCATGAACTTTTTGCTGAAATCTTCCCGCTTCTTCAAGGGGAGGTTCGAAAACTCCTGCTGATGGGGGCGCAGCTCCGGCTTGGGTGCTGGCGCCTCCTGGGCGTGCAGCACGGCGAACGGAAACAGGCAGAGGAAAATCGTACGGGAAATCGGTTTCATGGCTGGAATTCGATGGCCAAACTAGCGGCTGCGGGTGGATCCTGCAAGCAGCGGTTCAAGCAATGTAAAGGCGGTGTCGGGAAATGTGCTCGGCGACCGCCGGATCCAGCCAGCCGTCCGCCCCGCGGCCCGCCGCGAGTTCGCGGCGGATCGCGGTGGCCGAAGCCGGATGGCAGCCGGCCAGCGGATGCATCCGCCACCCCGGACGCGGCTCCGGCGCGCCGTCCCGCGCGGCGACGATGAATTCGACGAGTTCCGCGAGGCGCTCCGGCTCTTTCCACTCCGGCAGGGCCCGCCACTGGTCCGCGCCCATGATCCAGAACAACTTGGCCGCCGGGAAGCGCCGCGCCATGGCTTCCGCGGTCCGGTAGGAATACGCCGGCGGCGGGGCCACCAGGTCGAAATCGTCGGCCGTCGCCCACGGCAACCCGCGGGTGGCGAGCCGCACCATTTCCAGGCGATCGGCGGGCGGGGCGCTGGTCACCCCGGGTTTGTGCGGCGAGGTGTGGCAGGGCAAAAAGCGGACCTCGTCCAGCGCCAGCGCCTCGCGGGCCCGGGTCGCGAGCTCGAGATGGCCCAGGTGGATGGGATCGAAGGTGCCGCCGAACAGCGCGATGCGGCGGGGGGCGTCGGGATTCATGGCGTGGCGCGCTTTTTGACGTGGTCGCGGTAGGCGGCGGGCGGCATGCCGACCGTGCTGCGGAACTGGCGGGTCAAGGCGGTCTGGTCGCCGTAGCCGCATTCCAGCGCCACCTCGGCGATTGCCATCCGGGTGTCGCGCAGCAGCCGGGCGGCGTTTTCGATCCGGGATTTGCGGACGAACTGGGTGGTGCTGAGCTGGAAAACCCGGCGCATCCGCCGTTCGAGCTGGGTCGGCGTGAGTTTGGCGATGGCCGCCAGTTCGGCCGCCCGCAGCGGTTCGTCGAGGTGGTCGCGGACGTGCTCGGCCACCTTGGCGATGCCCGCCAGCTCGGCGTCACCTTCGCGCGGCGCCCGGAGGTCGCGGGAGACCGAGGCCAGACCGATGATCTGGCCGCCGCGGTCGTGGAGCGGGACCTTGGTCGCGAGATACCAGCCCTGGGTCGCGTCGCGGTTGGTGGAGAGTTCGAGTTGGTCGACGATCTCATTGCCGCCGCCGAGGATTTGCTGGTCCTGGTCGAGGTAGGCATCGGCCAGCGACGGCGGGAAGAAATCCTCGGCCCGCCGCCCGATCAGCCGCCGCGGGTCCTTGATGCCGGTGCGTTCGGCGAAGGCCTGGTTGACCGCCCGGTAGCGGCGATCGGAGTCTTTCAGGCAGAACATCACGTCGGGCAGCACGGCGAACAAGCGTTCGCAGAAGCGCGGGGAGTCCACCCGCGCGATGAAATCGCCGTCAATTGCCATGGCCGGCGATTAAACCGGGCCGGGCCGCCGGTTCAAGGGGGATCGGCCTGTAAAAAAGCCCCCGGACACTAGAGGGGGGAACCGTTCCAGTGTCCGGGGGCCATGATCCCTTTTTTGGGGGGAGGTGTGCTACTATCCCTTACGAGGATAACTCTGCCCCCGATTCGCCGGGAACGCCAGCACGCAATCGCTTTCCTCCCGGGGATCTTCTCGATTTGATGTGGACCGGTGGCCCGGGCGGGTGGATCGACGGACCCGAGGCTACGGGCGGGCGGGTCCGTTGAAGCGCCAGGATTCGCCCGGGGCGGGACGCTCGCCGAATTTTTCGAGCAGCGCGCGCAGCTCGGGGTCGCCGGAACGATGCACTCCCTCCTGGAGCAGCGGCAGCAGGCGGGCACGGTTCGTGGCATCGAGGTCCTTGCGCGGCCACGTCAGCGCGGGATCGGCATAGGGAGCGAGATAGCGCAAGGCGCCACCCAGGCTCCGGCCGTCGGCGGTCGAGTGGTTCCAAAGGTCGACGCCCACCTGCTCGCCGAGCCTGGCGAGCAACAGGAAAGCTTCCAGATGGAAGCAGGATTTGCGGCTGTCCGGATTGCGGTCGCCAGCGCCGCGAGCAGCATCGCGACCCCGAGGATGGATATTTTCATGAGTCCAGAACGGCGGGTGGCTGGCCGATTCTTCCGGCTTTTCAAGCCCGGTTCAAGCGGGGTGAATCCCGGGGGGGGCTTTCAGGATCACCGTGGATTCACGTCGACATCCTAAAGGGGATCGGATGGGGTGCTTTGATGAAATGGAGAATCGTCCTGCTGCTGCCGGCCATGATCGCGGGCACCGGCATTTGGTTCCTCCGAACTCCGGACGGACGTCCTGCGGCGGTGGAGGCGGCCACGGCGGATCGGCCGCGCGAGCGCCCGCGGCCGGTGACGGTGGATTCGGGATTCCGGGCCGGGATCGAGGCCGCGCTGAAGTTGCCGTATGCGGAATCGAACGCGGAGATCGACCGGATGCTCGGGTTGTGGGCCGGGCGGGTGAGCGTGAAGGATGCGGCGTGGTTCCTCGGGAAGTGTCTCGCGGCGTATCCGCACGGGATGCCGTCCACGCGGCACGAGCAGTGGCTGGCGGTGTTGAAAGATCTGGCAAGCCGCCGCCGCGATGCGGGCCTTCAAGGACCAGCGGGGCGTCGCGGCGGTCCGCGGATGGCTTGAAACCCATGGTGGGGAAGGATCCACCCTTTCCCCGTTTGTGAGGATGGCCGCCGCGGAGCTGGTGGCCGCGGAGATCCTTGCAGGCGAAGGCAAGCAGGCCGTGATGAGCTGGGTCGAGTCGCGGGAAGATCCGGTGGAACGCGGGCAGGCGCTGCATCAGGTGGTGCCCCTGATGGCGGCGAAGGAGCCGCGGGAAGCCGTGGAATGGCTGGAGCGTTTGTCGCCGCAGCAGGGCTTTCCGGAGTGGCTGGCCGAGACCTCGATGAACGATTGGGCGGCGCGGGATCTGAAGGCGGCGGGCGAGTGGCTGAACGAGCATCGCGGGTCGGTGGCGGCCGATTCCTATATCTGGGGATACGCCGTGCAGCTTGCCGTCGAAGATCCGGCGGCGGCGCTGGCGTGGAGCAAGGAGGTGAAGGGGGGAATTGACGGCGGGTCGGGTTTCATCGCGAGCGGGGATGTGAACTTGAGCGAGGGTCCTCACTACAATGCCGAATATCTCGAGCAGATCATCGCGGTGACCGCTTCCGCGGTCGCCTTCGTGGAAGATCCCGATCACCCGGGCGTGGCGCTGGATCGGCGTCTGGCATTGAGATACATGCCCCAGTTGATCCGGGAGTCGCCGGGTGCCGAGCCACAACTTCGGATGGTCCGGAATCCTCCTCTCTCGTGCACCCTCTACTTTGATGGCACGTGGCGGCACTCGTTTCCGGTTTACGAGCGGCAGGCCGACGGCTCCCTGCGCCATGTTCCGCCGGCGGCCGCGGAATGAGGTATTGGCGGGAGCGTTCCCCGTCTTTGTCATGCCACGGCACTCCGGTCAGATCCCCAGCAGCTCCGCGGCCGAAAAGACCTCGATCCCGTGCGCCTCGCCGACCGGGGCGCAGGTCAACTTGCCGCCGGTGCAATTGACCGCTCCCAGCACCTCCTTGCGGACCCGGCAAGCCCCCGCGACACCCTGGTCGGCGAGCAGGGAAATCCAGCGCTGGGTCACGTTGTTGAGCGCCTGGGTGGCGGTGCGGGCATAGGCTCCGGGCATGTTGGCCACACAATAATGGATGACGCCTTCCTCGACATAGGTGGGTGCCTGATGGGTGGTCGGGCGGGTGGTTTCGGCGCAGCCGCCCTGATCGACCGCGATGTCGACGAACACGCTGCCGGGCTGCATCAGCTTCAGCATGTCGCGGGTGATCAACTTCGGCGCACGGGCACCGGGGACCAGCACCGCCCCGATGACGAGATCCACCCGGGGCAGCATTTCCGCCAGGTTGGCCTCGCTCGAATAAACGGTGTGGGTGCCGCTCATCGTGATGTCGAGGAAACGCATCCGTTCGAAATCGACCTCCAGAATGGTCACGTCCGCGCCGATCCCGGTGGCGACGCGGGCCGCGTTGACGCCGGCGGTGCCGCCGCCGATGACGACGACCCGGCCGGGAGCGACCCCGGGGACGCCGCCGAGCAGGGTGCCGCGGCCGCCGTTGTGCTTCGCGAGGTGATAGGAGCCGACGATCGATGCCATCCGGCCGGCGATCTCGCTCATCGGCTCCAGCAGCGGCAGCCGGTGGTTCACTTCCAGCGTCTCGTAGGCCAGGGCGGTGCAACCGCTGGCGACCAGCGACTCGGTGAGGGCCTTGCCCGCGGCGAGGTGGAGATAGGTGAAAAGGACATGGTGCGGCTGCAAGCGCGCGACTTCGTCCGGCAGCGGTTCCTTGACCTTGATGATCATCTCGGCGGCGGCGAAGACGGCAGCGGCGTCGGGCAGGATCTCGGCCCCCAGCGCGAGATAGTGCTCGTCGCTGTAGCTCGATCCCGCGCCCGCGCCGCTTTCAACGAAGACCCGGTGGCCGCGTTTCACCAGCTCTCCGGCGGCCGTCGGGATCATGGCGACGCGGTGCTCCTGGGCCTTGATTTCCTTCGGGATGCCGACGTTCATGGAGCGGATCCTAGGCGGCGGGGAGTGGCGAGTCTTGTCCGAAAAACGGAAGGCGGCCGGCGGATGCGGACAAAAGCCGTGGCGCGGCGCGGGCGGGCTTGATGCCGCGGCAGGCATCGAGGAAAAGCCGCGCATGAAAGTCGCCATCATCGGGCCGGGCAAAGTCGGCATGGTCCTGGCCTACACGCTGGCCTCGCGCGGTGTCGCGCGGGAGATCGTGCTGGTTGGCGCGAACCGCGAGAAGGCCGAAGGAGAGGCGCTCGACCTGACCCACGCGCAGGCTTTCCAGCAGATCCCGGTGAAGGTGCGGGCGGGGGAGATCGCGGACGCGGCCGGCAGCGAGGTGGTCGCGGTGTGCGCCTCGGTCGCGATGCCGCCGGGCCTGCTGTGCCGCAACACGCTCGCCCGGGGCAACGCCGAGCTGATGAAGGACCTGCTGCCGCGCGTGGCGGAGGTCGCGCCGCTGGCGAAACTGGTGATGGTCACCAATCCGGTCGACGTGCTGACCTGGCAGGCGCTGGAGCTGACCGGCTTCCCGCCGGAGCGGGTGATGGGGACGGGGACCCTGGTCGACTCGATCCGCTTCCGCGAGCTGCTGTCGGAAATGCTTCAGATCCACCCGGACGACCTGCGCGCCTACATTCTCGGCGAGCACGGCGAGCACCAGTTCCCGGCGATGAGCGTGGCGCAGGCGGGCGGGGAAAGGATCGACGATACGCCGGAGCGCCGCGCCCTGTGCGAGCGGGCCAAATACCTCGGCATCGAGGTCTTCAGGAAAAAGGGCAACACCTGCTACGCCATCGGCCAGGCGGCGGCCTACATCATCGAGGCGATCCTGCTCGACGAAAAGCGGACGGTGCCCCTGAGCGTCAAGATCGACGGTTATCTCGGCGTGTCGGGCGTGTGCCTGAGCGTGCCGGTGGTGGTGGGCAAGCGCGGGGTCGAACGCTATCTCCACCCGGCCCTCAACCAGGTTGAGACCGACCAGTTCCGCGCCGCGGCGGAAGCGGTGCGGGCGGTGATCGACGGGCTGGCGTGAGACGCGGGGGACCGGAAGATCGCCCTGCCTTATTGGAAGAATCGCCGCAGGTTGGCGAGGCTCTCCGTCGCGATTTCCTCCGGGCCCGGGGTGTAGTCGAAGACTTCCACCGAGATCCATCCTTGGTACGACGTTTCCCGTAGCGCCTCGACAATCGGCCCGTAGTCCACCTCGCCCATGCCGGGGCCGCGCAGGTTCGGGTCGTTGGCGTGGAAATGCACGGTCCAGTCCTGGCTCGCGCGGATCACCCCGGCGATCGGCTGGTCCTCGTAGCTCATCGCCTTGACATCGAGGTGGAGCTTGCAGGACGGATGATCGACGGCCTGGCAGAGGCGGATGGTTTCGGCGGCCGAGGTGAGGAAATTCGTTTCGCCGGGGCCGAGCGGCTCCATCGCGATCGTCACGCCGAGCGGGCCGCAGTGTTCGGCGGCGGCGCGCAGCACGTCGGCGGCGCGGGCGAAGGCATCGTCGTAATTCCAGCCGGGTTCCAGCGAACGCTGCTGGGGGCTGCCCCAGACCATGACCTTGCCCCCCATCGCATGGCAGAGGTCGGCGAGGTGCCGGGCGCGGCCGACGGTGGCGTGCCGGACGGCATCGTCCGGCGTGGTCAGGTGGAAGCCGGTGGTTTTCGCCAGCAGCCAGTGGAGTCCGATGACTTCCACGCCCTGCTCGCGCACCTGGCGGCCGAGGATGCCGGCATCGCGCGTCGTCACGGCGGCCACGTCGCCGGCCAGCGTGAAGGGCGCGACTTCCAGCCCGGTGTAGCCGATTTTCGCCGCAAGGGCGGCGGCCTCGGCGAGCGGGATCGAGCCGAAGGTTTCGTTGCAGATCGCGTAGCGCATGGGAAGGGGTGGTCGGGTTCGGGCCGCCAGCATCGTGGCCGCGGCAGCCGGCCGCAAGCCTCCCTTCCGGTCCTGAGCTCCAGGGTTCCGGCAGCGGTGTGGCGCGGACCGTTCCGCGGGGCATGTCTCCGCGCCCCCGGGGGTCAGACGAGGCCTTTGCGCAGGGCTTTGGAGACGGCTTCGGTCTGGGTGCGGACGTGGAGCTTCCGGTAAACCGAGCGCAGGTGCATGTCGACGGTGTGCTGGGAGATGTCGAGCTGGTCGGCGATCTCCTTCTTGATGAAGCCCTTCACCAGCAGGCGCAGGACTTCTTCCTCGCGGCCGGTGAGCGGTTCGGTCTCCTCGACCGGACCATGTTTCGAGAATCCCTCGAGGATCATGCTGGCGATCGGGCTGCTGAGCGCGGCGGTGCCTTTCATGACATCGCGGATGCCGGACAGGATGTCGTCGGGATCGGCGGTCTTCAACAGGTAGCCGGAGGCACCGTTGCAAATGGCGCGGTAGACCCGCTCGCGGTCGTCGAAGGAGGTGAGGATGACGATGCGCTGGTCGGGCAGCCGGGCCTTCACCTCGCGCAGCACTTGCAGGCCGTCCTTGCCGGGCAGGCCGAGGTCCAGCATCAGCAGGTCGGGCGGGGCGGCGCAGTAGCTGAACTCGGCCATCAGGTCGTCGGGGTGGTTGAAGGCTTTCTCGCAGACGAGGTCGTCCTCGCCGGCGATCAGACGGGAGATCTGTTTCGCGAAGTTGGCGTGGTCTTCGCAAATCCAGATGCGGATCGGTTTGTTGGAATCACTCATGGGATGTTTTTTTGGTGGCCATCAGGTTGGTTCGTTTCACGGAAAGGCGCAGGGTGGTGCCGGCGCCGGGCTTGGACTCGACGTGCAAGTTGCCTTCGAGCACCCGGGCGCGGTCGCTGAGCTTCTTCACGGCGGCCAGTTCATCGCCTTCGCCGCGCGGCAGGCCGACGCCGTTGTCGGCGACCTCGAGCACGATCTGGTCGCGCGAGTCGTAGAGCCGCACGGTCACGGTGGTGGCGCGGGAGTGCTTGACGATGTTGTGGAGCGCTTCCTTGTAGAACAGGAAGAGATGGCGCTTTGCGTCGAGGGTGAGCTTGGCTGCGGTTTTCGAGGAACGGCAGATCAGCGAATACTCGATATCGCGCAGCAGGCGGGCGGCGGAGTCGCGCATCCGCTGGACGAGGTCGCCGATGGTGTCCTGGCGCCGCTCCAGCAGCCAGACGATGTCGCGCATGGCGAGCGAGCTTTCGCGGGCGATGATCTCCATTTCGCCGAGGTCGCTGGCGATTCCCACCGGCCCGTGGAGGCGTTCGAGATCGCGCTTCGCGGAGCGGGCGATCAGCGAGATGCTGCCGAGGTTGCTGCCGATGTCGTCGTGAAGGTCGGAGGCGATGCGCTTGCGCAGCTTGTCGAGGTGGGTGCGGGAGACCAGCCGGCGGCGTTCGACGATGGCGACCGGAATGAGGAAGGTCAGGCCGAGCACGATGGCGGCGCCCCAGGTGGTGTTGAGTTCGCTCTCGGCCGCCATCAGGGTGACGCGGGAAGTCAGGATGGCGACCTCGTCCTCGAGCTGCGAGCGCTCGACCAACTGGGTGAGCCAGGAGTGGATGGGCAGGATCTGCTTGCCGCTGCTGAAGCCGTCGGTCAGCTCTTGGATCGGCTGGTCGATGCCGGCGTGGCGGACGAGCACGGGTCGGCCGGCGGCGACATTGAGGCAGTCTTGCCAGACCTCGACTTCGCCCAGCGACTGGAGGTGGCGGGTGCCGAGTTGCCATGCCTTCTCCGACAGGATCCGCAGGTAGCGGCCCTCCGCCGCGGTGGTCGAGAAGATCACCGGGGTGGTCAGGTCGACCGGGAGGTCCCGGCTGCCGTTCGAAGCGATGAGGACGGCACCTTCGAACGCGGGGTTGTCGGCGATCTCGACCCGCAGGCGCGGCGGCACCACGCCGGGACCGGAAAGCTCCGGCAGCGCGTAGGGGAAGAACACGATGCGGTCGACGCGGGTGGTTTCCCCCAGATCGATGATCCACTCGACATCCTGCCGGTCGGCGGGAACTTCAAGCAAGTGGCCGCGCGAATCGTTCTCAATCGATGCCGCGCCCTCCCAGAGGCCGAGCGGCGTGCGGCCATCGACCACGAAGGACGGTTCCCAGACGCCGGGGATATCGACCGACTGGGAGGTGGTGACGCGGGCACCGAGCGAGACCGGCTGGCGGTCGGCGAAGACGAAGATTTCCGACAGGGCGCAGACGCCATTGAGTCCGCGAATGTGGCCCTCCAGGAAGTGGATGCGCAGGTGGCGGGTCGGGCCTTCATCGCCGATCAGCCGCACCGGGAAGCCGCCCGGGGAGGGCTGGGGATTCGAGCCGGTCTGGTAGATGACCCGGGCGTCGGAAAAGTCGGGCAGGGTGGCGGCTTCGACCTTGAAGCGGAGGGGAAAGAGGTCGAGGTGGTCGCCGGCCTGTCGCTGGGCGGGCACCAGGAAGATCTCGCCGAGCGGCACCTCGCGGCCGAGGTCCAGGGCGATCCAGGGGTCGCCCGCCGATACGTCGACGATGCCGCAGCGCCAGCCGACCTGCTCTTTCAAGGGCTTTTCGGCGAAGACCGCGAGGTAGGTGAGACGGCTTCTCAACCAATCGATTTGGTCTTCGTCTCGGACCAGTTTGCGATTGAACAGTCGGGCGACCCGGCCGATGGGATACGCCGATTGCCCGGGTGAGGCAGCGGCGAGAGGTTCGGGGAGTAGGGGCGGAAGACAGAGCAACGCAACGCAGAGGTGGGGCAACCTCCTGAGTTGAATTTTCATGATTTAAGGGCGACAGCGGGGAATTACTTAATATATTTTAAAAATCAGGGCAAATCTTTTATCAAGGTATTCTGGGTCTTCCGAAGCGGCTCCGGGCAGGCGGATTTCGGAAATTTGAAATTGGAGTCGGCCGGGGATCGCGGCGAGCATCGCGCCGATGGCATTTTCGCCCGACCAAGCGTTCGACCTGATGAAGTCCGCCCACCAGCGGGGCCGGCTGGCCCATGCTTTCCTGATCAGCGGTCCGCGCGGCTGCGGCAAGGAGCGGCTGGCGGCGCGGATCGTGAAATTGCTGGACGCCCGGGCGGCGGCGGGCGGCTTCGATTTGTTCGGCGAGGCGGTGGTGGAGGAGGTCCCGCCGCTGGACGAACTCGCGGGCGAATGGGTCCGGATCGTGCGGCCGCAGTCGAAGTCGCGGCGGATCGTGGTCGATGCAATCCGCGAGCTGGAGAAGAGCCTCTATGTTTCCTCGGGGCCGAAGACCTGGAAGGTAGGGGTGATCTGCGACGCCGACCGGATGGCGGCGGCGGCCGAGAACGCGTTTTTGAAAACCCTCGAGGAGCCGCCGCCGCGGACCTTGTTGCTGCTTTTGACCGGCAATCCCGGCGGGCTGCTGCCGACGGTGCTGTCCCGCTGCGTGCGGATGCCTTTGCTCGGGAAGCCGGATCTCAGCGAGGGATCCGGGGCGGACCTGCTGGCCGCGCTCGACCTTGCCGGCCGCACCGGCTTCGGCTCCGCCAGCGTGGCGCTGACCTTGAAGTCGGTGTTTTCCTCGATCCTCGAAACGAGCAAGGCGGAGGCGGTGGAGGCGGCGGAAGCGCTGCTGAAAGAGGAGGAAAAGGCCCTCAACAAGGGGTTCGAGGGCGACTGGCTCAAACGCCGGGAAGAAGCGCTCAAGGCCGCCGCCGAGTCCGAATACATCGGCGAGCGGGGCCGTTTGTTCGATGTCCTCCAGTCGTGGATGGCCGATGTTTTGCGCTGCAAGACCGGGGCGGGCGGTTTGGAATTCCCGGGATCGGTCGCGGCGACCGGGGCGCTCGCCGCGGCGGAAGATCTCAGCCGCCTGATCCGCCGGATCGAGGCTTTGGGGGAAATGCGCTCGAATCTGGACACCAATGCCCAGGAGCAGCTGGCGCTGGAAGTCGGTTTCCTGAAGGCCTTCGCCTGAGGGCCTGAGGGCTCAGAAGTCGTCGCGCCGTTTCGCCGACGCCACGGCGGATAGTCCGAAGCCGGCGGCCACCTCGAGCGCGGCGTTTTCGAGCAGCCGGTCGAGCCCGCTGATCACCTCAAGGATGCCGCGGGTCCAGTCGCCGGCGATCCACGCGGGCTCCGCGAGTTCGAGCAGGTGGTCCAGCGCCTCGTCGCCGAGGAAGGGTTCCAGGCCGTAGCCCGCCGTCAGGGCGGAGCGGCCGGCCGCCGGATCGAGCGCGAGCAGGATGGTCCGGTTTTCGCCACCCTTGCGGGATTCGGCGGAGAAGCCGCCGCAGTTGAAGAGCCAGAACACGTGCAGATCGAAAGGATGCTCGGCGGGAAAGACATGCAGCAGGACGTGCAGGCTCACCTGGGGGAAGGTAAAGGTCAGGCGGCCGATCGCCTTGCTGATCCGGGCGGCGTCGCCCGCGGGCAGCACCCCGGCGGGATCGGCGACGCCGTGGCCCAGGCGCGGGACCGGTCCCAGCAAGGCCGTGGCACGGCCGAGCGTCAGCCGGCACGACGGGCACTCCGCCGCCATTTCCGTCAGTCGCGTCCGGCAATACGGGCACCGCATGGCCGCCATCTAACGGAGGTTCCGATGCCAGCGGAAGAGCAAAACTCCACGGCAGGCCGTGGCAAGAATGCGGCAGCGGGCTGCCGCCGTCCAAGCAGGGCTTTCCGCGGATTTTCCAAGTTGGCAAAGCGGTCCGCGACGTCGCAGGCTCCCGCCATGCAGCGTTTCGCAGGAAAAACGGTCGTGGTCACCGGGGGTGGCCGCGGGATCGGCGGCTCCATCGCCCACGCCTTCGCCGCCGAAGGGGCAAGAGTCGCCGTGGTCAGTCGCAATGAAGCGAGCTGCGCCAGGACCGCCGGCGAGATCAACCTTGCCCGGCCCGGCAGCGCCCGCGCGTATGCCGTCGACGTGTCCGATCACGAGGCGGTGCAGGACCTCGGCAAGCGGATCATCGAGGATTTCGGCACCATCAACATCCTGGTCAACAACGCCGGGGTGACCCGCGACGGCCTGCTGATGCGGATGAAGGAAGAAGACTGGACGACGGTGCTCGATACCAACCTGAAGGGCGCCTTCAACACCGTGAAGGCTTTCATGCGGGTCCTGATGAAGGCCGAGGATCCGCGGATCATCAACATCGCCTCGGTCATCGGCCTGATCGGCAATGCCGGGCAGGCGAACTACGCGGCGTCGAAGGCCGGTCTGATCGGCTTCACCAAATCGATCGCCCGCGAGTTGTCCGGCCGCCACGTCACCTGCAACGCGGTCGCGCCGGGCTTCGTCACCACCGACATGACCGGCGACCTGCCGGAGAAAGTCCGCGATGAAGTGCTGAAAAACATCCCGCTCGGCAGCTTCGGCACGGTGGAGGACATCGCCGCGGCGGTGTTGTTCCTTGCCAGCAAGGACGCCCGCTACATCACCGGCCAGGTGCTGGCGGTCGACGGCGGGATGACCATGTGAAAGCCGGGTCCAGGATCCGCGCCGCCATCTTCCATCTTCCATCTACGATCCCCTTTCCCATGGAACTCCTCGTCATCCGTCACGCCAAGGCCGAAGCCCACGGGCATCCGCAGGGCGATGGCGCGCGGGCTCTGGTCGCGAAGGGCTTCGAGCAGGCGGCCCGGCTGGGGCGCCTGTTGAAGAAGGTGTCGCGCCGGCCGGACGTCGTGTTGACCAGCCCGCTGGTCCGCGCCCGCCAGACCGCGGAGCGGCTGTGCGAAGCGGCGGAAATGCCCGGACCGGTGGTCCAGGGGTGGCTGGCCTGCGGCATGGACCCGGAAACGGCGATCCGCGAGCTGGTGGCCTTCAGCGATTTCGAACGGGTGGCGATCGTCGGCCACGAGCCCGACCTGTCCGCGCTGATCGAGTGGCTGCTCGGCTGCACCGGCAGCTCGGTGGAAGTGAAGAAGGCAAGCATCACCGGCCTGCTGGTGCATCCCCCGGCCTGGCACGCCCGGCTGCTGTTCCACATACCGCCGGGGATGGTGGGGGAGTAGGATCAGGATTCGTAATGAAAACGGAGCTGGGCGATTAACAGGTCATCGCCTTCGACCGCGTAGACGAAGCGGTGTTCCGCGGTGATCCGTCGGGACCAGAATCCGGCGAGTTGGTGGCGCAGCGGTTCGGGTTTGCCGAGGCCCTCGAACGGGCTGCGGACGGCATCCTGAATGAGAAGGTTGATCCGCTTCAGGGTCGGCTTGCCGGTCTGGATCCAGAACTGGTAATCTTCCCAAGCCCGCTTGGAGAAGATCAGCCTCATTCGGCGGCGAGATTGCGAGGCCTGCCCCTGCCAGCCCTGAGTTCTTCGATCGAATCCATCAGCCGCCGTGCATTGGCCGGAGACGAAAGCAGGTGCGCGGTTTCTTCCAAGGCCTCGTATTCCTCCAGGGCCATCATCACGACCGCTTGGTCGCGGTTGCGGGTGATGATGATCGGCGCGCGGTCATCGCAGACCTTTTGCATGGTGGCGGCCAGGTTCTCGCGGGCGGCGGTGTAAGAAATGGCTTCCATGGGCTGGACGGTATCCTGTCCAGTTGGTTGCGTCAAGGTCGGGGCGGGAGGGCTCAGTCAATCTCGATCCGATATCTCGGCATGGACGGGTCGATTTCCTGACTCCAGGCATCGATCCCGCCCTTGAGTGCCCGGGTGTTCTTCATGCCGTGGCCTTGGAACCAGGCGCAGGTGTCGAGGACGTGCTTGCCGGCGTGGTCGTGGAGGACAATCCGCCGCCCGGGATCGCCGGCGAAGAGTTGCTGCTGGAGTTCCTGTTCCAGAAAGACCGCGCCGGGGATGCTCACGGCTTCGTGTTCCTCGCGGGTGCGGCAATCCAACAAGAGCGGCGGGGCGGGGGAGGCGAGCTCGGCTTGCAGCGCGGCGGGGGAGAGCAGCATCGACTCGTCGTGGGCGTGGCTGGCAAGGAGATGGGCGAGGACTTCGGCGACATCGAGGTCGCCGGAGCGGGCGCAGAGTTCGGCCAGGGATTCGCCGTCGGCGAAGCCGCAGCTCTGGCAGCCGCCGAGGTGGTAGCGGGAAAAGAGCGCGCGGCGGGCGCCGGGCAGGGCTTCCATGATACGGCCCATGGGGGTGTCGGCGGCGATGAGGGCGGGGTCCACGGCGGAGAGGCTAACGGGGGCGCGGGGATTTTCCACTGTTTCAACCGGCGAATCTGGGGCATGTTGCCCGTCCGATGTCCCGCACCCGCGACCCCGACGAACCGAGAATCTACCTGCTGCCGAACCTGATGACGGCCGGCAACCTGGCCTGCGGGTTCTTCGCGGTGCTGACGATTTTCAACGGCATCCTGGTGGCGACGACCAAGGACGGCTATGTTTTCGCGGCCGCCCAGCCCTACTACGAGAAGGCGATCCTGCTGATCTTCGCGTCGTGTATCTTCGATTTGCTGGACGGCCGGCTCGCGCGCTTCGGCGGCCAGGAATCGCCGTTCGGGCGGGAATTCGATTCGCTGGCGGACGTGATTTCATTCGGCATGGCGCCGTCGATGTTGATGGCCAAGGCGGTGGTGCTGGAGCTGGGCGACGTCGGTTGGTGGCTGGCCTGCATCTACGTGCTGTGCGGGGCGATCCGGCTGGCGCGCTTCAACTGCCTGGCGGCCTTGCCGAAGCGGGCCGATACCAGCAGCGATTTCAGGGGATTGCCGATCCCGATGGCGGCGGGCTTCATTTCGTCGCTGACCTATCTGATCATTTATTTCAACGAGACCGACCGCGACCTCGGGGCCTGGCTTTACGTGCTGGCCGGGGCGATGCTCGGGCTGTCGTTCCTGATGGTCAGCGACGTGCGCTACCCGAGTTTCAAGAAAGTCGGCTGGCGGACCCGCGGCACGCCGTTGTTGATCGTGGCGGCGGCGGTGGTGCTGATCATCACGGTGCGCTACCGCCACATCATGCCGGCGGTGCTGTTCAGCGCGTATCTGCTCTACGGGTTGGTGATCCGGCCCTTCCTGCCGGCGCGGGTGCAGCGGGAGATCGAGGCGGAGAATGCCGACGTCGAGGAAGACCCGGGCGGGAGCGTGGGATGAGGAATCGAAGTGAGATGGACGATGATCGGCCGCCGTTCGCTTTATCGTTGGAAAGCAAAGGATCCCGAGTAACGGGAAGGTCCGCGCGCGGGCGCTTTTTCTTCGGGCGGCTGGCCCCCGGGATCTCCCCCTGGGGGATCGTGGCCCGTGATCTCATCCGGGTATGAAACCCGTCTGCCGACCGTCGATGCCGCTACCCGCTCCAACTTCGTTCCGTGCCTCTTGTCGGGTGATGTGGCGCAGGATGCCGGCCGTCCTGGCAATCTTTCTCCTGGGGGTTTGTGGCTGCTCGGCCGCCGTGACAGTCCGCTTGGACGAGGCGACGGCGGTGCTTCCGCTCGCGCCGTTTCTTTCCCTCTACCGCGATGCCTCCGGCGCGATGACCGTGGACGGGGCGCGGGAGGTGTCGGCGCGGGGCCTGTTTTCCCCCGGCACGCAACGCAGGCCATCGTTGGGCTTCACCAAGGATGCCGTCTGGGTGCGGTTTGCCGCGCGGAACCACGGTCCGGCCGCCGCCCTGTGGTTTGTTGAACTGAGGACCCCGCGGATGGATACGGTGGATGCCTACCTCGTTCGATCCTCGGGCGAGGTCGAGCACTTCGTGGCGGGAAACCTGCGGCCTCCCCCACCGCGAGGGGAGGAAGCCTTGCACCCGGT
>CAMCYK010000087.1 GCA_945883695.1 Akkermansia muciniphila
CGTTGCGTCCAACCCGGCGTGGTTCGAACGGAGGCGAGGTCCAGAGCTCCAGGGGATCCGGCGGCTGGACGTCGTAGTGACCGTAAACGAGGAAGGTCGGCTTTTTCGGATCCTGCGTCGGCGTCTTGGCAATCACCACCGGGTAGCCGCTGGTTTCGCGGATTTCAGCCTCCAGGCCGGCCTTGACGCAACGGTCGGCCAACCACTCCGCGCAGCGCTGCATGTCGCCCGCATGATCCGACTGGGCGCTGATGCTCGGGATGCGGGTGTAGGCGAAAAGCTCTTCGATGAAACGCTCTTCGTGGCTTGCGAGATAATCCAGGATGGCTTCTGGTGTCATGATGTCAGATTTCTATGAGTGGTTTTATATCCTAGCAATCAAATTTCCCGGCCATCCCCCCACCGCCACGGTCGAAGGAAAGATGCAGGTCATGACCGAAGCGAACCCCTCGCGGTGGCATCTTCCATCCCGGCGCGGTGCAGGCCGGTTCCCACGCGGACGAATCGGCGGACCAGGCTGTAGCTGCGGCGCAGGGACTCGGCCAGCTCACGCTCAAGCGCGCTCGGGCGCACGAGTCGTGGCGCATCGCCGGAGTTCGAATCGATCACGCTCCACTCGAGTTCCCGCACGTGCGATTTGGCGTCGATGACGGAGGCGGCCAGCACCTGATTCTCCTCGCCGACGGCTTGCAAGGCCCGGCGGAATTCATGCCGGATGGCTTCCGACAGCGCGTGCAGGCGCTCCCGTGACTGCGGATCGGTCTCCGTCCCGCGTTCGGCGTGGCGCTGGTGGAGCGGGATCATTTCCCGGTCCACCAGGTCGGCGATGGCCTCAAGGTAGTCGGCCGCCTCGGCGAGATTCATGGCACTCCGTGAGATATCGGGGGCACGCTCCGAGTCCAGCACTTGCTCGATGAATCCCACGATCGACGCATGATGCCGGTCGATGTGATCCTCGTCCGCGTGCAAGGCCTCGATCTCCGCGTCCCGACCGTCGAGGATCGCCGGAACCGCGGCATCGAGCAGGTCGCCCACCCGTTCGCCCAGTTTGAGCAACTCCCGCCGCGCGGCGTCGATCGCCATCGGCGGCATGTCAAGGAGCAGCGGGTTCAAGTCCGGAGCCACTTCCGCGGCTTCCTCCGGCGGCTTGCCCTCACCGACCACCCGCACGATCAGCTTGGCCAGCAGATTGGTGAATGGCAACAGCAGCAGAACCGTGGTCACGTTCACGATCATGTGGGCGTTGGCGACCTGCCGCGGCACCTCGTAGGCGAGTTGCTCGGCGAGGTCCAAGCCCTCCGCGGAAGGCGAAACCGCGCGTGCGATTCGCTCGAGCAAGCCCATCAGCGGCAGCCAGATCAGGACCAGCAGCAGCTTGAAACCGAACAGGCCCACCGCCGCGTGCAAGGCGCTGCGCGGCTGGCCGATGGTCGCCAGCAAGCCGGTGATCGTGGTGCCGATGTTCGCGCCGAATACCAGCGCGATGCCGGCTTGCAGCGGGATCAAGCCCTGCGAGGCGAGGGCGATGATCACGCCCAGGGTGGCGGAGGACGATTGCACCACCGCGGTGAAAACCGCCCCGATCAGAATTCCCAACAGCGGGTTGGACATCGATGCCATCAAATCCAGGAACGGCGGGTGGCTGCGCAACGGCGCCATGAATCCTGACATCATCGAGAGGCCGATGAACAGCACGCCCAGCCCGAGGATGACCGTCCCCAACAAACTCGGAATCCGCCGGGCCTTCCACATCGAGAGCCCGAAGCCGACCGCCACCAGCAGGAAGGCCAGGTTGCTGACGTCGAAGGCGATGATCTGTGCCGTGACGGTGGAGCCGACCGCCGCGCCCATGATGACGGCGAGCGCCTGCCCGAGCGAAAGAATCCCGGCGGAAACGAAGCCGATCGCGATCACCGAAGTCACGGAAGACGACTGCACGACGGTCGTGATCACCACGCCGGTCAGCAGGGCGCTCAGGCGGTTGCCGGCCAGTTTGGCCATGATGCTTTTCAGCCGGCAGCCGGCCATCGCCCGCATTGCGTTCGACATCATGGTCATCCCGTGCAGGAACAAGGCCAGCCCGCCGGCGAGCCCGATCAGCATGGGGATGAGTGAGAAAGTTGCGTCGTCCATCGGGGGAAAGTCTCGGGGATTCAATCAAGCGCCGCGGCCACTGGTTCTCCGCGCGTCGTCCAACAAATCACCAGCTTATCGGCTTCGCTCACGAAGCACGCGATCGTATCAGCTCACAGAGTCTCTGCCGCCACTGGCGGCGTGTCCGGCCGGTAGTGGTAGAACATCACGTAAAGGACCGGCACCACGATCAGTGTGAGGACCGTGGCGAACAGCAGGCCGGCCATCACCGTCACGGCCATCGCGACGAAGAAGGCGTCGAAGAGCAGGGGGATCAAGCCCAGCACCGTGGTCAGGGCGGCCATCGAGACCGGCCGCACGCGGCTGACGGAAGCCTCCACCACGGCATCCCACGGCGGCTTGCCGGTGCTGATCTGGAGCCGGATTTCATCGATCAGCACGATGCTGTTCTTGATCAGCATGCCGGAAAGGCTGAGCGCCCCGAGCAGGGCCATGAAGCCGAAGGGTTGGCCGGCGACCAGCAGCCCCGACACGATGCCGATCAGGGCGAAGGGCACGGTGATCCAGATGATGAGGGTGGTCTTGATCGAGTTGAAAAGGGTCAGCACGATCAGCATCATCATCAGCAGGAAAAACGGCAGCGTGCCCGCCAGCGCGGCTTGCGCCCTGCTGGAGTCCTCATGCTCGCCTCCCCATTCCATCTTGTAGCCTGGGGGTAGCGGGATCGCCTCGATCTGCGGGCGGACGCGCTCGAACAGCGCGGCCGGCAGCCCTTCCATCGGATCCGCATGCACCGTGATGGTGCTCAGTCGGTTGCGGCGCATCAGGATCGGATCCTCGGTTTCGATCGTGAAATCCGAGACCACCTGGCGGATCGGCACGAAGGCACCGGTGGCCGAGCTGAAGACCTGCACGTCGCGGATTGAATCCGGATCCGAGCGTTCGTGGTAGGGACTTCGCAAAAGGATCGGGATCAACTCGTCGTCCTCGCGGAAAATCCCGATCCGGCGGCCGCTGAAAGTGGCCTCGAGCGAGCTGGCCAGGTCGGTCCGGGTGATGCTGGCGCGGCGCGCCTCCGCTTCCATGAACTGCGGACGCAGGACATTGACCTGTTCGCGGCAATCGAGGCGGATGCCCTTGCCGCCGCCGTCCTGCCGGATGACGTTCATCGCCTGGACGGCGAGCTCGCGCACCTGGTCGTGGTCCGGCCCGGAGAACCTCGCCTGGATCCGACCGCCATTGCCCGGGCCCAACATGAACCGGCGGGTGACGATCTGGTTGTCGGGAAAGCCGGCCGACAGTTCCTGCTGGACGCGGTCGGTGAGTTCGCCGATCCGGCGGTGGTCTTCCACGTCCACCAGCAGCAGGGCGTAGCCGGTGTCCGCCTGCTCCGGGGAGTAGGTCAGGAGGAAGCGCGGCGCGCCCCGGCCCGCCACGGTGGTGACGTGGGTCACGCCCTCCAGCGATTTCACGTACTCCTCCATCTTGGCCAGGTTGGCGGTCGCCTCGTCGAGCCGGATGCCCACCGGCGACCAGACGTCGATCATGAACTGGCGGCGGGTGGAGTCCGGGAAGAAGCTCTGGTCGACGTGGCGGAAGCCGAACACCGACAGGCCGAGCATGAGGACCAGCGCGACCATGGTCAGTCGGCGGAAGCGCAGGCAGAAGTTGAGGAAGCCCTTGTAAACCACGAACAGGAAACCGCCGTAGGGGTCCTTCTCCGGCTCCGCCGCCGCACCCTCGGCCGCCGCCGGCTTGCCCTTCAGGAAGAGATAACAGAACAGCGGCGTGGTGGTCACCGCGGTGAGCCAACTGATGCCGAGCGCGACCATCAGCACGGTGAACAGCGAACGGCAATACTCCCCGGTGCTGTCGTCCGACAGGCCGATGGCACCGAAGGCGAGGATGGCAATGGCGGTGGACCCGAGCAGCGGCACGGCGGTCTGCTTGACGATGTCCTTGGCGGCCTTCATCCGGTCGACCCCGCGCTGGATCGCCACCAGCATTCCTTCCGTGATGACGATGGCGTTGTCCACCAGCATCCCCAGGGCGATGATCAGGGCGCCGAGCGAGATGCGCTCGAGCGAGAGCCCCAGCATCTCCATCACGATCATGGTGCCGCAGATCGTGATGAAGAGCACCGCGCCGATAATCATGCCGCTGCGCAGGCCCATGAAAATGAGCAGGATGATGAACACGATGGCCACGGCCTGGCCGAGGCTTTCGATGAAGCTGTTGATCGCCTCGGTGACGTTGTCCGCCTGGAAGGCCACCGGGTGAAGCTCGACGCCCAGTGGAATCTGGGACTTCAGCTCCTCGAGCCGATCTTGCACCGCCGCGCCCATTCTCACCACGTTGCCGCCACTGACGGTGGAGATGTTGATGCCGATGGCCGGCTCCCCGTCGTAGCGCAGCAGCGTGTGCGGCGGATCGATGAAGTCGCGCTTGATGGTGGCGATGTCCCGGAGGAATACCAAGGGCGTCTCCCCGTCGGGACTACTGCGGGCCTGGCGGATGATGATGTCGCCGAGGGACTCGACGCTCTGCGAGGAACCGGTGGGATCGATGGTGACGCGCAGCGGGCCGGTGTCGGCGATGCCGGAGAAGCGGACGAGGTTCTGCTCGCCCAGCGCCGCGGCGATCTCGCGGGGCTGGATGCCGAGCTGCGAAACCATGTTGCGGGCCATCTCGACGTAGATGACCTCCTGTTGGTTGGCGAAGATCTCGACCTTGTTGACATCGCTCACCAGCACGAGGTTCTGGCGCAGCATCTTGGCGACATCGTAAAGCTCGGCCTGGCTGTAATCGGGGCCGGTGATCGCGAAAAAGATACCGAAGACATCGCCGAAGTCGTCGAGAACCAGCGAGGCGGTGGCACCGGGCGGGAGTTGGCGCTGGGCGTCGCCGATCCGGTTGCGGAGTTCGTTCCAGACCTGAGGCAGCGTGCTGCTGTCGTATTGGGCCTTGATGGTGGCGGTGACGGTGCTGCGGCCGCGCTCGGAGCGGGAGGTCACGCGGTCGAGCTGGGCCATTTCCTGGACGGCGCGCTCGATCACATCGGTGACTTCGTCGGAAACTTCTTCCGCCGAAGCCCCCGGGTAGCTGGTGACGATGAGCGCGTCCTTGATCGTGAACTCCGGATCCTCGAGACGGGAGAGGTTGATGTAGGAGATGATCCCCCCGATCACCATCAGGACGGTGAAAACGAGGGTGACGGTCTTGTTCCGGATCGCAATTTCCGCGGGATTCATCGGGGCGATCAGGGTTTCCGGGTGTTCATCCGGCGGACCGGCGTGCCTTCGGCAAGGAAGCGGGTCCCTGATGAGACGATCTCATCCCCGTCGGCGAGCGCCTCCGCCCGGAGCAGGGCGACCCCGCCTTTGATCGAGGAAATTTCCACGGGCACGGCGGACACCGTCAGAGTCTCCGGATTCAAGCGCCAGACGGTCGATGCGCCGGAGTGGGTGGTGAGGGCTTCGACCGGGACCATTCGAAGGGACTTGCCGTCCGCTGCCCCGGCGGCGGAATCCGGGATGCGACGCATCAGGACCGAAGCGGTCATGCCGGGCAGGACGTTTTGTTCCGGGGGCGGATGGAAGGCGAATGAAACCAGGAAGGTCCGGGAAACCGCGTTGGCCCGGGTGCTGAAGGTCTTGAGTTCGAGGTCGATCGGCTGGTCCGGCATCGTGGAGAATTCCACCTTCGCCTCGATCAAGTCGCGGGCCTCTTCGACCGTGAGGCCGCGGTTGCCGAGCATCATGTCGCGCTCCGGGATGTTGATCTCGACCTCCAGGGTGGAGACCTCCTCGAGGATCGCCACATGCTCCTGGGCGCGGACGTTTTGAAGTTCGCGGGCGATCCGGTCGGCAATGCGGCCGTCGAAGGGTGCCAGCAAGCGGGTTTCTTCAAGCGCCCGGACGGCGGTGCGCAGGGCGGCCTCGGCCATGTCCATCTCCTGCCGGGCGCGGTCGAGTTCCGCCACGGATACGGCACCGCGCGGCTGGAGCCTTTCGCTGCGTTCGAAGTTGCTTGTTGCGGCGTCGAAGCTGGCTTTGGCGCTGTCGCGCGCGGCGATGAAATCCGCGGTGTCCAACTGTCCGATCAGATCACCCTTTTTGACCATCTGGCCGTTTTGGATCGGGAACTCGACGAGCCGGCCGGAAACTTCGAACGAGAGGCGACCGGTCCGCGGGGAAATCACTTCACCGGGGAAGCTGCGGAAGGGCTGATCCTTGCCCGCGCCGATGGTGAAGATCCGCACCGGCTGGGCGACCACCGGGCGCTCTTCCTCCTTCTCGCAGCCGGCCGAAAGGGCGGCCAGCACGCAGACCGCCGCGAGTGTGGCGAGGCGCGGACGCGGTTTCTCCCGTTCCGTGGCAGGCGTGGACGGAACGACCATTAGATCAGGGGACGACATGATGGAACAGGAGTGGGAGATGGGAAATGGTGGTAACTCCGCAGACGCATGGACGAGGGGGCTTGAAACAAAGCACCTTTTCCAAGGACCAATATTTCTAGTTGCGCGGCGGACAGAGTGTCAAGCGCGTCGCGCGATCCGGCGGGGAACAGGGTTCATCCAAACTCCGATCACCGGGATCGGACGGGGTCGGGCCCGAACCTTGACCGGGCAAGGGTTTTTCCTTTCCAAGCGGCGAGGTATCCGTAATCACCGACAGGTGCGCGGAGCATCCGGTATGATGTCAAGGGTGTGGCTGTGGCGCTTTGCTTCGGGTTATGGTATCTGGCTCGTCCTGGCCGGATGGTCGCCGTGGAACGCGGTGGTCGGGACCGCGGCGGCGGCGCTGGCGACATGGGCGGGCGGGGTCCTGCTGCCGCCGGCAAAGCGGCGTCTCCCGGTCCTGCGGGTGGCGCGGTTCGCGGCGGTTTTCCTCTGGCAATCGGTGGCGGCGGGGGTGGACGTGGCGTGGCGGGTGTTTCAGCCGAAGATACCCTTGCGGCCGGGCATCGTGAAGGTGGCCCCGCGGCTTCCGGCGGGGCCCGGACGCCTGTTGTTCCGCGGACTGGCGAGCCTGCAACCGGGCTCGCTGGCTTGCGGCGTGGATGAGGACGGCTACCTCTTGTTTCATTGCCTGGACACGCGGGAGGATGTGGAAGGAGCGCTGTCGCGGTTGCAGGATGAGATCGCGGGATGGTGGAAGGAGGAGCCGGCATGAGTGTTTTCCTGATCTCCGCCGCGGGTTTGATCCTGCTCACGGTGGCGGCGGGTTTGCTGCGGGTGCTGCGGGGGCCCACCGCGGCCGACCGCATGATGGCGGCGCAGTTGTTAGGAACCGGCGGGATCGCCGGGATGCTGCTGCTGGCCGACGCGTCGGGGATCACGGCGGTGGTGGATGTGGCGCTGGTGCTGGCGGTGGTGTCCGGATTCGCGGGGATCGCCTTCGCGCGCGGTGCAAGGAAGCCGGACGAAAGGAGTGAACCATGAGCCTGCTGGCGGACGTTTTCGTGGGGGTGACGGTCTCGGCCGGGGTCTTGTTCTTCGTGGCGGGCACGCTGGGGCTGCTGCGGTTTCCGGACCGGCTGACCCGCCTCCACGCGCTGGCCAAGGCGGACAATCTCGGGCTGGGCCTGGTGGTGCTGGGCTTGATGGCGCGTGCCGACGGGCCGCTGGCGGCGATCAAGCTGGCGGCCGTCTGGGTGGTGCTGTTGATGACGTCCGCGACCCTCGGCCAACTGATCGCCGGGAAGGTGCGCAACGAAGAAGAAGCGGATGGAAAGGAGAGCGGCCGATGATCGTGGAGACATGCTTGAGAGTCGTGCTGGCGGTAACCTTGTTGGGGTTGGCGGCGTGCGCGATCCTGGCGCGTGATGCCTTGGCCGCGGTGGTGGCTTTCGTGGTCTTCGGTCTGCTGGTGGCGGTGGCGTGGGTCGCGTTGGGGGCGGTGGATGTGGCGCTGACCGAAGCGGCGATCGGCGGCGGCGTGACCGGCGCGCTGCTGCTGGGCGCGGCGCGGGTGGAGGGCCGGCGGAAAGTGACGGCGGCCCGGCGGCGGGATCCCGGAGTCGCGGCGAAGGGACTGGTGGCGCTGCTTTGCACGCTGGTCTCGGCGGCGCTGGCGGCGGCGTGGTTCTCACTGCCGGATCCGGCTCCGTCGCTGGCTCCGCAGGCGGTGGAGTCGATGCCGCGGCTCGGCGTGGGGAATCCGGTGACGGCGGTGCTGATCGCCTACCGCGGCTGGGACACCTTGTTGGAAAAGGTGGTGCTCGGCTTGGCGCTGGCGGGAATCTGGGCGCTCGGCGCGGACTCGCGCTGGGGCGGCCGGCCGGGATTCGCGCAAATCCGTTCGGCGGACGATCCGCTGGGCTTGTTGGCCCGGGTGCTGCCGCCGCCGGCGATCATCCTCGCGGTCTATCTTCTTTGGACCGGCGCGGATCATCCGGGCGGGGCCTTCCAGGCGGGCACGATTCTGGCGACGATGGGAATCCTGGTGGTGCTGGCGGGATTGGCGGACTACCCGGCGGTTTCAAGTCGGGCGCTGCGGGTGGCGGCGGTGGCGGGCACCGGGGTTTTCGTGCTTACGGGCATCGCGGGATTCGCGCTGCCCGGCGGATTCCTCTCGTTTCCGGAACCGTTCGCGAAACCGGTGATCGTGGTGGTGGAAGTGGCGCTGGTGTTTTCCATCGGCGTGACCCTCTGCCTGTTGGTCGCGGGACCGCCGCGGAGAAAGGAGGATCGGCCATGACCGGGTGGAGCGCCGAACAGGTATTCGCCTTGTGCGCGGCCGGGTTGGTGGGCCTCGGGCTCTACGGGGTGATCGTTTCCACGGACGCGCTGCGTCGGCTCGTCGCTTTCAACGTGGCCGGCGGCGGGGTGTTCCTGTTTTTCGGAGCGATCGCGCGGCGCGGCGCGGCGGCCGGGTTTGCCGGCGATCCGGTGCCGCAGGCGCTGATCATCACCGGGATCGTGGTGGCTTTCGCGGCGACGGCCGTGGCGGTGGCCCTGCTCACCCGGTGGCGCGAGCTGCGGCGGGAGAATCTAACAGACAGCGGCGGCGGAGATGGCGGAAAGGAGGAACGCCGCGATGGATGAGACGCCGCACGGCCATTGGCTGGTGATCGTGATGCTGCTGCCCCTGGTGGCGGTGCTGCTGTCGGTGGTCTGCGGCGGGCGCTGGGCGCGCGGCATCGTGCTGGGGGCGCTGGCGGGCGGGCTGCTGGCGGTGGGGGCGCTTTGGCGCGGGCTCCGGGATTCCGGCGACGCGCTGGTGTATTGGATGGGCGGATGGTCGCCGCCGCTCGGGCTGGCGCTGCGTGCGGACGGGATATCCGTGGTGATGCTGGCGACCACGGTGCTGGTGATTGGCGCGGTGGCGTGGTACGCGCCGGCGAAATTCCGGGCCGGACCGGACGGGCGGGAAACGCGGCTGTCGCTGGCGTTCTGGGTGCTGGTGGCCGGGCTGTGGACGGCGATGAACGCGGTCTCGCTGGGCAACGATCTGTTCAATTTTTACGTGGCGGTCGAGCTGCTGACGTTTTCGGCGGTGCCGCTGGTCGCGCTGGACGGCCGGGCGCGGACCTTTGCGGCGGCGACCCGCTATCTGCTGTTCGCGCTGTTAGGCTCGCTGCTTTATCTGCTGGGGGTGGTGCTGGTTTACGGGCGCTACGGGATCATGGATGTGGTCCTGCTGCGTGACGTCGTCGAGTGGGACGGCACGACGGGCCTGGCGGTGGGCCTGATGACGGCGGGGCTGGCGGCGAAGTCGGCCCTGTTTCCCTTCCACCTGTGGCTGCCGCCGGCCCACGCGGGAGCCCCCTCGCCAGCGAGCGCGCTGTTGTCCGCGCTGGCGGTCAAAGGTTCGTTCCTGATCCTGGTCCGGATCTGGTTCGACATGATGCCGCCGCTGGCGGGAGCCGCGCCGGCGGTCCCGGCGGCGATGGGTGCGGGCGCGGTTTTGTTAGGCGGGGTGATGGCGCTGCGGCAGAAGCGGCTGAAAATGCTCGTCGCCTATTCCACGGTGGCGCAGATCGGTTATCTGTTCCTGATTTTCCCGCTGTCCTTTGGCAGCGCCGCGGCGCTGCCGGCGGGCATGATGCAGGTGGTCGCGCATGCCTTCGCCAAGGCGGCGATGTTCCTCGGCGCCGGGTTGGTGGTGGAGGCCTGCGGGCACGACCGGCTCGCGGGCTTGCGCGGGCTCGGTGCGCGGATGCCGGTGACCGTGGCGGCGCTCGGCTTGGCCGGCGCCTCGCTGATCGGCGTCCCGCCCAGCGGCGGCTTCGCGGCGAAGTGGCTGCTGGTGCGGGCGGCGTTCGAGAGCGGGCAGTGGCTGTGGTGGCTGGTGCCCGCCGCGGGCGGATTGATGGCCGGCGGCTATGTCTTCCGGATCCTGAGTCCGATGATTTCGCGGGCGGAAGCGGGCGCGCCGCTGGTGGTGGCACCGGTGGCGATGTCGCGGGAGATGCTGGTCATGGCGCTGGCGCTGGCGGCGCTGGCGCTCGGATTGTTTTCGGATGAAATGGTCGGGTTGATGGAACTCGGCAGAACGGGAAGCGGCGGGGAGGTGCCGATGCCATGACGGGCCTGCTGTTCATCACCGGCCTGGTGTTGCCCGCGCTGCTGGCGGTCGCGGCCTTCGCGGGGCTGCTGCGCGGGCGGATGCTGAGGGCGGCGCTGCTGGCCGCCCCGCTGCCGGCCTTTCTAACCGCATTGAGGGGATCGGGCACCGGCCCGGTGCGGGTCGGGGACTGGATTTTCGCGGTGGACGTGTCCGGCGCGATGCTGATGGGTTCCGCCGCGGTGTTGTCGATGGCGGCGGGGATCTTCGTCTCGCGGGACGTGCTCGGCAACGCGGGCTTCCGGCGGTTTTGCGGCTGCTGGTTCCTGACCATGACCGGCAGCCTGGGCGTGTTCGTGGCGGCCGACTTGATCGGATTCCTGACGATGTACGCGCTGGCGAGCCTGCCGGCTTACGGCATGGTGACGCACGACGGCACGCCGTCGTCGTCGCGCGCGGGGGCGGCCTATCTCGGCTGCTCGCTGGTCGGGGAGACCCTGCTGGTGAGCGGTTTCGTGCTGCTCGCGATGAACAGCCCGGGCCACAGCTTGCTCATCTCCGACGCGGTGGCCGCGCTGCCGGACTCGCCCTGGAGAGATTTGACCTTGGGGATGCTGGTGGTGGGATTCGCGATGAAGATGGGACTGGTGCCGATGCACTTCTGGCTGCCGCTTGCCCACCCTGCCGCACCGGCGGCCGGGTCGGCGGTGCTGAGCGGCGCGATCATCAAGGCGGGCGTGATCGGGCTGGTGAGGTTTCTCCCGCTGGACACGCCGATGCCGGACTGGGGAGTCGCGCTGGCGTGGGCCGGGCTGGTCACCGCGCTCTACGGGGTGCTCATGGGCATGACGCAGAGCAATGCCAAAACCATTCTGGCTTACTCAAGCGTGAGCCAGATGGGGGTGGTGGCGGCGATGCTGGGCATGGCGCTGGCGGCAGGGGACTCCAGCGTCGGAGCGGACGCGGCGTTCTACGCGATGCACCACTTGTTCGCGAAGGGCGGACTGTTCCTGGCGGTGGGCCTGGTGGCGGCGAGCGGGCTGTGCCGCAAATGGCTGGTGTTCGTTCCCTGCGCGCTGCTGGCGCTGGGCATGGCGGGCTTGCCATTCACCGGCGGGGCCCTGGCGAAGATTGCTTCCAAAAGCGTGCTGGGCAGCGGCATGGCGGCGACGATGGCCGGCGTGTCCGCCGCGGGGACGGCGATGCTGATGCTTCATTTCCTGCGGCAGTTGAAGCGCATGGAACGGCCGGAGAAACGGCCCGCGCGCGCGCTGATGGCAGCCTTCTGGAGCCTGGCCGTGATCGGCGCGGTGCTGCGCTGGTCGGTTTACAAGGGTGCAGGCTTCGGTGAGTTCACGGACCCCTTCGACGCCAAGACGATCTTGAATTCGCTGGTTCCGATCGCTGCGGGCTGCGTGGCTTTCCTCGTCTTGTCACGCGTGAAGTTACCCCCAGTGCCGGCCGGGGATGTGGCGAACTGCTTCTCCCGGCTGCACGGGTTGGCTGCACGGGTTGGACGAATTTCCGCGAGAGGGGACCACCGCATCCGGAACTGGACCATCGCGGCGGGGCTCCTCCTTGCCATCGTGCTGCTGATGGGTTTCCTCATCCAACGGGCCGGCGGGGCAGGTTGATGGGCATGGTCCGCACCTCGTTCCGAGATTCAGAGTTGTTTGAGAATCCGATAGTTCGGCATGTAACCGCGGAGGGTGCGGTCGAGCATCCCGTTCGCGCGCCATTTCGCGAGGGCCGCGTTCGCCTGGCGAAGTAGTCCGGGATCTCCCCTGCGCACCGCCCAGGCAAGCGTCTCATTCGTGAGCAGGCGGGGAATCACCCGGTGGTCGGCGGAGGGATTCCGCGCGGTGATATGCCAGAGCACGGGAGCGTCGTGGAGGACCACGTCGACACGGTCCGAGAGCAGGGCGCTGGCGGCCCGGGCGGGGGTGGCGAACCGCACCACCGTGGAGTCCGCATGAACCCGCGCCGCCACGGCCTCGCCGATCGCGCCTTGTTGCACGCCGATGCGGAACGGACTGATGAAGAGAAGCTGGGGATCCTGGAAAAGGTTCGCCTTGGCATTGCGCACCAGCAAGCCCTGCCCTGAATCCATGTAAGGAGCCGTGAAATCCACCAGGCTGCGCCGCTGCGCGGTCACCGTCATGCCACTCATGATGATATCGATCTCCCCGCGCTGGAGGGCGGGGATCAGCCGGTCGAAACGCATCGGCACGAAGCGGACCTCGCGCCCGAGTTCCTGGCCCAACATCCTGGCAAAGGCAGCCTCGACACCACCGAACTCGCCGCGGCCCGACTCGAAGATCAAGGGTGCGTTGCCGCCGGAAACACCGACCCGCAGCGGCTTGGGCGCGTTCGGGTCCTGCGGGGCGGACGATTCGGGAGCGCAGGAGGGAAGGGCGGCCCCGGCCAGCAGGTAGAGAAAGTCGCGGGTCTTCATGCCGTGAGATTTGGCAAGTTCTTCATCTGTTGCCAGCCCAACTTTCAATCCCCCGCTGCCAGAATCGTTCCGGCGTGCGGGTAAATCAACGTCGCTCGTCGAGATGCTGTTTCAAGATCCGCTTCACTTCCTGGATCGCCTCGGGGTTCTGGTGGGCGCTGTGATTGGAGGGAACGATCTTCTCCGAGGCCGCGCCCTCCATGTGCGAACTCCAGTAAGCCACCACCCCGTCGCTCGAGTCGGGCGTGTCACCGCGGCCGCGGTCCCCGATGATCGAATGGAAGGGCACGTCCGCGGCGACCGGCAGCTTGTTGATCTCCCGGACGAAGCGGTTGGTAGGGCTCAGGGTGTCGATGCTGTTGGGCGCGAAATTGAGCTTGAGTCCCGCCGTGTCGGCGACCAGCACGGAGGCGACGTCGTTCCGCACGTCGGTCAGGTAGGAAGGCAAGCGCACCAACCGCGAGGCGGTGCGTCCGATCCAGCTCGCGGCGAGCATCGAACCGCGGTGCGGTGTCGCGATGAACACGGCCCGGTCGACTTCGTCGCGCTTGTTGAAAACCAGCGCGTCATGCAGCAACTGGCGGCTTAATCCCGGAATGGCCAGCTCGTCCGGAGCCTTGCCGAACATCCCCTTCCAGATGGCGTCGCCAGCGTCGGTGACCATCAGGCGGCTGATGATGCCCCCCATGCTATGGCCGACCAGCACCAGGTCCTTGTGGTCGGGAAAGGCCTGGCGGACGCCGTCCAACTCGCGCCTGAGCAGGGATGCCGTGTAAGGATACGGGAGGCCGCTGGGATAGCAGAAGACCCAGAACTGGTAGCGCCGTCTCAGTTCGGGATCGCTCAAAAGCTGTTGATACATCAGGAACCAGGTCGCCGGCGTGTCCTGAAGGCCATGTACCATCAGCACCGGAATCCGCTTGGAATCATAATTCTGCAGCCGGATCAGCGCCGCGTTGTCGGTAAAGCGCCGGGGATTGAGCAGGCGCACCAGGCCCAGCTTGTCCACCCGCGTCCTGGCGAGCGCCAAGGCCGTGGGGGCGGTGAAATTCGCCGCGAGGACCGCATCCCGCCCGCCGACCGCGATGCGCTCGCGATCCAGCGGATCGTGGAGTTCAAGCGTGGCGGATTCCGCGTGGTCGAAGCGCAACACCGCGGTGAGGGCCACAAAGGATTGCGGCGCCGCGAAGCGCTTGCGGTGGCCATCCTCGGCGGCGGAGATCGCCACCACGGGCGCGCCCAGACCCTCCCGGATCGCCTCGTTTCCCGCATAGCGACCGCTGAATTTCAAAGTGTCCACCACCACGATCTGGCGCTCCCTGTCCCCGGTGCCCGGCTCCATGCGGCAGCGGAGCGTGCGCCGCGTCCCGCCTTCGCCGATCTCGAGCGTGGTCCCCCAGGGCAGCGACCCGTCGGCCTCCAAGGTTTCCACCAGCCGCGCCACCGCGTGGTTGTAGAGCGCCATGGCCGCCGGATCGCCCTCGGTGGCCTTGCCGCTCGCCATTCTCGCGGCTTCGAAAAACTGTCCGGCCGCGGCGCGCGGATTCCCCGGGTCGCGCGCCGCTTTCAAGTGCCTTACCGCATCGGGATGAGACGCCGGGTCGGCCGCTGCCGCGGGAATCCGCGCCTCCTGGCGAATGTAGGAGATGGGGGCCGCACACGATGACAATGCCATCACGATCACCGCGGCCGCCGCCTGGAACCTTCCGGGAGCATGGGATGAAGACATCGGCCGCTTTGGAACCATCGACACGCCGGGTTTAAAGCAGTCCCGGTTCCCGACCACGAGTGGAAATTTCCGTGGAGGAGGGCGAAACGCGCATGGAGGACAGGGGGAGGGGCCGCCGGCAGATGCGCGGAGGAGCCAGGAAGAATTTGGCTTGTAGGCCAGGTAGGGCGAATCCAGCTTGGAAGCATCATGAAACGGTTTGTTTTGTCGATATCCGCAGCTTGCGTGACCGTGTTTTCCGCGGCCGCCGAGACCGAGGCCGAGCGCAATCTCAAGGCCTTTCCGGCAGCCGATGAAGGCATGACCCGCCATGTGCTGATGCTTCCGCCCGACGAGCGGGAAGACTCGTTGCGGGTGGAGTTGAAGATCGGAAAAACGGTTCGGCTGGATGAGGGCAACCGCTATTTTTTCGGAGGAAAACTCGAGGCGGTGAACATCGAAGGCTGGAGCTTCACGCGCTATGTGCTGGCGGAACTCGGACCGATGGCGGGAACCCTGATGGCGGTTGATCCGGATGCCCCCAAGGTGGATCGCTTCATCACGCTCGGTGGCGAGCCGCAGTTGCTGCGCTACAACAGCCGCTTGCCCCTTGTGGTTTACGTTCCGGACGGCGTGGAGGTCCGCCATCGGATCTGGCGGGCCGGGCCCGAGGCGAAACCCGTGCCAGAGGGTTGACGGCCGGTCCGGGGGCTCGCGAAGCGACGCTCGGACCTCGGGCAGTCATCGACTCGATCCGGCGGCGCGTCAGAACTTGGGGATTCCGATCGCCTCGCGAATGAGCCGGGGAAAATCCGGTGAACCGTCGGCCTTGTTTGCCGCCTCGTTGATATGCGAGGTCCGTCGCAATTCGTCGAACGGCAAAGTGGTCTCGATCATTCCCGCGCTGTAGAGGTATTGATCGATGAAGCCGTTCAACAGGTGGTTGAGATTGAGTCTTCCCACCCGTCCGACCTTGTTGGCGTAACGCACGATGTTGATCGTGCAGCTGTTGCTGAGCAAATGATAGAACTCGGGCTGGTCCGCGAGTTCGTTGATCCGCGCGAGGTAGACTTCGAGCAGCTTGCGGGCCGAGGCGGCCGGAACCCGGATACGGTAGAGAAAAACGTCCTCGTCCCGGTGATTGGTCCGCACTCCGACGAGGTCGCGCTCGTCTCCCGCCACGTATATCAGTTCGTATTGCTTGAACATCGAGGCGATCGGGTCGAATGACTCGCCGACTTCAGGGCGGGTTTCGATCGAGATGCACAGGGGATCCGCGTTGTCGAAGTTGAAACTCAGGAACGTATGTCCCACCGGCCCGATCGCCCAATAGGAGACATAGAAATCGAGGGACGTCAGATGGGAAAGGTCGTATTCGCGCTCCTCGTGGCGCACCGTGTAATCTTCCAGCGACCGGTATTCGAAGTTGCGGAATCCGCGGATTTTCACCTGGTTACCGTTGATGCTCGCCCTCGGCATCACCGTCACGTCGCTGCGCCAGTTGCGATCATGGGACGGGCGGATGGTGCTCCACCAGACGAGAAGTGCGAGATACGCCACGGCAAACATGCCGATCCGGCGCGCACGGAAAGGCCGCCACAGCGACCAGATTCCAAACCCCAGGAAGACCAAAGCCAAAGCGGCCCGCAGTCCTGACCAGGGAAGATTCGAATAGTAGATCGCGAGGGTCGCCCACGCGATGAAAAGGAAGCTGACAAATCCGCTCAGCAGCAACAGCAGGCCCCTGAGGATTTTCCGGAACCAACCGCGGGAAACCTTCGGGATTGGCGTTTCTTGGGTGGTCATGGCTTGATCACTGAAGGGAGGGAAGACTCGAACCGGCCGCGGGAACCTGCTTGGGGGCGGCGGCCTTCCCCATCATTCCTTGGGCACGGCGGGACGCTGGAAAAACGGGGAGTTGGGGTAAAGCTGAAACGCCGAGGACCGAGGGGAGCACCCGCGGGTGCCGGGGGCGAGCACCTGCGGTCGATCAAGGACGGTCCCATCCGGGACACCGCGGCGCCTCGTTGACCCGATCAAAGGAAGGGGAGGATCTCGATGTCCGCGAGTCTTTCGGTGATCAGGACCAGACCGGCCAGCGCGACCATGAGGGACCCGTAGCGCTTCACCCGGGGGAAGGACTTGCTCCACCCGCCGCGGGCGACAAAGACGAGGCAGACGAGCAGGGCGATCTGGACGGGCAGGGCGCGCGCCCCCGCCCACGCGCCCAGCAGCAGGATGGCGGCCCCGAGCGCCAGGAGTTGCGCGATCTTCACCGCTTTGTGACGCTCGCCCAGCCAGCCAAAACACACGAACGCGATCCCGAGGACGGCGATCTGCCCGATCTCCACGCCGATGTTGAACCCGAGGAGCGCGCCCGGAATCTTTTCCGGTTGGCCGGCGGGCAACAGGTCGGCCAGCACGCTCGCGAACCCGAGACCGTGGATCAGGCCGAAGACCCCGACCAGCCCGAGCCGCCATTTGCCGAGTTCTTTGGCCCACAGGTTTTCGAGGCCCACCCACGCGATGCTGGCGGCGATGAGGATCTCCACCGGGCCGGCGGGAAAGCTCACCCAGCCGAGCGCCGCGGCGGCCAGCGAAAGCGAGTGGGCGAGCGTGAAGACGATCGTTTGCTGGAGCAGCGGCTGCCATTTCGGGACCAGCAGGAAAAGACCAAGCACGAACAGGATGTGGTCAATCCCCTTGGGCAGGATGTGTTCAAAGCCCAACACCACCCAGCGGCCGAACGACGGGACGGTGGGCCTCAGTTCCGGCGACGAGGGTTCCCGCCCTGCCAGCGTCGCCCGCTCGCCGCTTACCAGGGGCGTCGTCTCCGCGGTATCGCCGGTGCCGGTGGTCGCGATCAACACCACGCCAAAGGGTTCGTTCCAGATCACGTCGAGCGCGCGGGCTCCCGGCGGCAGCGTGGCCTGGATCACCACGTCGACCATCGGCAGATCCTCCGGCTCCCCCTGCGTCGCGAAGTCCGGCGGATCTTGCTGGAATTCCGGGATCCGCAGCGTCCAGGAGACCTCCCGGCCATCCGCCTCGAAGCGCAGGCAATCCTTCAGGTAGCGGGTCGCTTCCTCTTCGATCCGTGCCCATCCGGCCGGTCCCTGGGAGCACAGCCAGGCCAGGTCCTTCGCTTCCTCGTCCTCGTCCTCGTCGCCGCGCAGCTCCGGCAACAGGTAGGCGGCGTCCGCGTCGATCACCGCCGACACCTCCGCGCCGGCGACCTCAAGCGCCATCGACATCTCGGCGATCTGATGGGCCTGCACGGAAACGCAGCCGAGCGCAGTCAAGAGCCATCCTCGCCACATGGCCGATGCTTGGCCGCCCGCGGCGACACTTGCAAGTTCGAGTTCGAACCCCAAGCCCGCGGCAGGGTTGAGCCCTTGGCACCATGCCAGCAACGCTTCGCAAGAAGGAAGGGCGCAAAGGCGCCGGCAGCGTTCTCATCCCTCCCGGTCCCGTTCTGAGCAGCGGCTCGAAGGGCGGTTCCAATCGTCAATCGGCAATCAACCCGCGCTTGATGATGATGCCGGTGGAGAAATCGGCCGGTGTTTCAATGGACGGGTGTGGCAAGGCGGCAATAAACGTAGTAGCCCCCGGCCAGCAGTTTCCCGGAAGCGTCGAGAAGTTCGGCTTTTACGGGGAGAGTCCGGTCCGCCTCCAGCGCGAGATCAAACGATGCTTCTTTCGCTCCCGCGGCCACGGCCAGTTCCTTGAAGCGCGTTCTTTCCCCACCGTAAATCAGGTCGCGTTTGGGTCCTCCGGCATCCCCGGCATCCACGGTCTTTTGAATCGAAGGCGCTCCCGCGAGCGGCGCGTCGGCCTCCCGCGGCCAGCGACGCACTTCGAAGCGATAGGTTCCCGCCCGTCCGGCGCGGATCCGCCATTCGCCGGCGGCGGGAGGGCCGGCGGCGACTTGGGCGTGATTCCACGGGACTTGCGGGAGATACCAGTCGGATGAGTGGAGGAAGGTTTCGGAATCGCGGTCGTCGCCGACGATGGACACGTGCCGGTCGCGGTCGCCGGGGGTGACCTTGCTCCAGTAGGCATCGAACTCCTGCCGCAGTTTCGCGGCGGCCTCAGGGTGCTCCGCGAGCACGTTCCGCTTTTGAGCCGGGTCGCTCCTCATGTCGTAAAGCGCGTCGTTGTTCACCAGCCGCCAGCGCGAAGTCATGGCCACGGCTCCACTCCATTTCTGCGGTTTGAACGTCCTCTGGCGCTCGACGAAGAGGGTGCGTTCGGGGAGCTCCGCTGTGCCGTCGAGGAGCTGGGCGCGGAAACTCCTGCCGTGGAAATCCGGCACGGGGGTCAGCTTCAGTCCGCAGAGATCGACGAGGGTGGGAAGGACATCGATGTGGGCGTTGAGCGTCGCCAGATCCTCGCCATGGCGCAGTTTGCCGCCCGGCCAATGGATGAAGAACGGGACGCGGTGCCCGCCATCGTGGACGTCGCCCTTTTTGCCGCGCATGCCGGCGTTGAAAACATTCACGCCGCTGGTGCCGCCGTTGTCGGTCGTGAAAATGATGATGGTGTCGCGGTCCAGTCCCTGTTCTGAAAGCGTGGCGCGCAGCTTGCCGATCAGGCTGTCGATTCTCCCGATGGCGGCGAAGAAGAACGCCGTTTTTATATCCACCTTGCCGCGGTACCCATCCGCCCATGCCGGATCGGGCAAGGTATGGGGATTATGAGGCAAGTAGGTGGGCAGATAGATGAAAAACGGCTTTTGGTCCTTCTTTCGATCTCGGATGTATTCCGTTGCGGAGTTGTAGAAGATCTCGGGCGCCCAACCGGGGATTTGTTTCCAGTCGCCGTTGTGGAGGTAGTGGTCGTTGACGCGGTCGTTGAGGAAATGGTCGTCGGTGGTGCCGGTGCCGCCGTCACCCTGGCCGAGCCATTCGTCGAAGCCGCGATCCATCGGGCGGTAGGGGAAATTGGAACCGAGGTGCCACTTGCCGAAGAGGGCGGTGGCGTAGCCGTTGGCGCGGAAGACATCGGCCATCGTCCGCTCGCCTTCGCGCAGATGGTTGCCGCCGGCGATGGTATGCCACACGCGCACGCTGTGCGGGTATTTGCCGGTGAGCAGCGCCGCGCGGGTGGGGGCGCAGCTCGGATCGACATGGAAGTCGGTCAGCCGCACGGACTCGGCGTGCAGCCGGTCGAGGTGGGGCGTCCTGAGGATGGGATTGCCGTGCGCGGCGATGTCCCCGTAGCCCTGGTCATCGGTGAGGATCAGGATGACGTTGGGTGCCTTGGCGGATGCGATGCCGGCCAGGGCGATCGTCAGGATGAGCAGGAGTTTAGGGAGTCGATCCCTGCCTCGTTTCACCCTCGGGACCCACCCCTTGGGGTCCTTGAATTTTATCCCTGCGATCCAAGTCGGCGCTCCATCCGGACGGACGGAACCCCGGGGAGTGGAGGTATCGGACTGCACCATCGGACGGTGACTACCAGCCCGCCCCGCTTGCTTCAAGTTCCAATGACTTTACAAGCCCTGCGTGCCGTCTCCTCGGCCTTCCGTCTTGCCAGCGGCGGGGCCGGGGCTACAGGGTTCACGTGTTCACATGATCACATGCCTGTTTTCCGCCGCGCTGCGGGAGTCCTCGCAGCGCGAACGAAAAGCGCCTGGCGCTCGCCGATAAGCGCATCCGCGGCCGAATCAGTTCCGAAGTGGCCAGGTGACCGGCGCGGGCTGCCGCGGGGTCGTTTCGACCAGCCTTTCCGGAGCGCCGGCTGTCTCCGGATTCTTGCCATCCAGGAACAGAATGGTGACCAAGGCGTAAACGGCGAAGATGGCCAGGGCCGAGCGGAGGGTGAAACCGGAATTCATGAGGACGGGGGGCGGGTGGGAGGAGGGGGTAAACCGGGGGAGCAGGGGCTCAACCCATCATGCCGGCCGCCGGACGGGTCAGTTCGGGCGCATCGGCCATGCGCATCTTGCGCTTGCCCTTTTCCTGAGGGATCCAGGCGACGGCGGCGGCGGCGAGCGTCAGGACGAGGCGCGGAAGGAATGCGTTGGCGTTCTTCATGGGGAAAGAATCCCACGCTCCGGGCTTTGGAACCATTACGCCATGACGGGGGGATTTTGGGGGTTGAGTCCGCCGCCCGGCTGCCCCAAAACCGCCGCGGAACATGAAGATTGTCGTCGTGGGAAAAGGGGGGCGCGAGCACGCGCTGGTGCGGGCGCTGGTGGAATCGCCCGGTCGTCCGGAATTGTTCTGTTTCCCGGGAAGCGATGCGATTTTCGAACTGGCCAAGCCCGTGCCGGCGGACGGCTTGGTATCGCTGGTCGCCTGGATGATCGCGAACGCGATCGACCTCTGCGTGGCGGGCGAGGAGAGCTACCTGGTCAAGGGCGAGGGACTGGCGAACCTCTGCGAAAAGGCCGCCATTCCCTGCTGGGGGCCGCATCTCCAATCGGCGCGGCTCGAGGCCAGCAAGGAGTTTGCCAAGCAGTTCCTGGCGCGCCACGGCATCCCCACCGCCAAGGCCGCCGCCTGCGCGACGCTGGAGGAGACGGTCGCGGCGATCGGCGGGAAATTCCCGACGGTGCTGAAGTTCGACGGCCTCGCCGCGGGCAAGGGCGTCGCGGTGTGCCTCGTGGAAGCGGAGGCGACGGCTTTCCTCGACGAGGTCTTCGTCCAGCGGCGCTTCGGTCCGGGGAGGGTGCTGGTGGAGGACTTTCTCACCGGCCCGGAAGTTTCGATCTTCGCGGCGATCGTCGACGACCGCTGCCTGATCTTCACCCCGGCCCGCGACTACAAGCGGCTGGGCGAGGGCGACGCCGGGCCGAACACCGGCGGGATGGGCGCGGTGGCGAGCCGACGCTTGATTTCCGCGGAACTGCTGGCGGAGATCGAGCAGGACATCGTCGCGCCGACGGTCGCAGGCCTGGGGCGGGATGGCTTGCCCTACCGGGGTTTCCTCTACTTCGGGCTGATGCTCACGCCCGACGGCCCGAAGATCATCGAATACAACTGCCGCTTCGGCGACCCGGAGTGCCAGGCGGTGATGCCGCTGGTGTCGGGCGACCTCGCCGGCTTCTGCCTGGCCGGGGCGAGGGGCGAGTTAAGGCCCGAACTGATCTCGTTCGATGAAGGCTGGAGCGTCTGCGTGGTGCTGGCCTCCGCCGGCTATCCCGACAGCTCCCGCAGCGGCGACGTGATCCGCGGACTCGGGGAGGTCGGGGATGCCCGGGTTTATCACGCCGGCACCCGCCGCAATGCCGCGGGCGAGTGGGAAACGAACGGCGGCCGGGTTTTGGCAGTGGTCGCCGGCGCGGCGACCCGGCAGGATGCGGTCACTGCGGCGCATGCGGCCACCGACCGGGTTTCTTTCGATGGGATGCAGCGGCGCCGGGACATCGGAATTTGTAACTTTGAAGACTTATGAGCCGCATTCTCGGACCTGACGACATCGAGCAGGGCATTGTCGCCCTTGCCGCCGCCATCCGCGAACGCACCGCGGGCAAAGCCATCGCCCTGGTGGGCATCCGCAGCCGCGGCGACGAGGTGGCGGAGCGCTTGTGCAACCGGTTGGCGGAGGATGACCGCGAGCTGGAGCTGGGGGTGCTCGACATTTCCCTCTACCGCGACGATTACGAGCACCTGCACGAAAACCCGAAACTGCAAGAGAGCGACATCCCGTTCACCGTCGACGGCGCGCACATCATCCTGGTGGACGACGTCCTCTTCACCGGCCGCACGATCCGCGCGGCGCTGGACGCGCTGTCCGACTACGGCCGCCCGGCCAAGGTCGAGCTGGCGGTGCTGATCGACCGCGGCCACCGCGAAATGCCGGTCCAGCCGGACTACGTCGGGATCCACTTGGAAACTTCGCGGCTCGACCACGTGCTTGTTTCCTTGGAAGCGGCCGACGGGGAGGACAAGATCGAGATCGTCGAGAAGAACCCAGGCTGACCCATGCTGCCCCAACGCCGGAAATCCGCCGAGGAAATCGCGAAACTCCGCGAGTCGATGGGCGTTCCCGGCGTGGTTGCCCCCGCGGCGGAGGAGCCGCCGGCCGACACTCCGGCAGCGCTTGAGGCTCCGGCCGCTGGATCCGTGGTCGCATCGGGCCCGGTGGTCGAGCCACTTCCGCCCGGCACCCCGAAACCGGTGCGCTCGTTGCGGAAGTCCGAACAAAAGGTGGTCGAGCGCAAGGTCCCGTCCACTCCCTTCGGTACGGCCGGCATTCCGGTCCGCCGCCGCAGCGATCAGGAACTGCTGGAAATGCGCCGCATCCAGGCGACGCCGCCGGATCAGGCGATCGCGCACGTTCGTCAACTGGCGGTGGCCTGGCCGCTGGTCGCCCTCGGCTACCTGTTGCCGCTGGCGGGCGCGCTGCTCGGTGGCTTCGCGGCGTGGTCGCCGCGGGTTCCGGAGCTTGATTTTCCCGCGCGGTGGATGGCCGACCTGTCGCGACAGCCGTGGCTGGCCGGCGCGGGGATTGCCGCGCTTTCGACTTTCTGCGTGCTGGGCTTGCTGCTGGCCGGCTGGATCGCCTGGAAGAAGCCGCGGTCCCGCCATCACGCCGGCTTCATCGGCCTCGTCACCCTGCTCGTCCTCGTCTTCGGAATCCTCCAACTCACCTCCACGCATGGCCCGTAAGG
>CAMCYK010000088.1 GCA_945883695.1 Akkermansia muciniphila
AGGACTCCCCCGCATCGCCGGCGGAGGCCCGCTCCTCCGGCGGCGATGCGCCCTCCCGGGATTGGAAGTTTGACAGGCGATTTCGGCCCGGGTAGCTCTCCTCCCGCCCCATGAAGCCGTCCCGCATGCCCGCCGCCCTCGACGACCTCGTCGTCGTCCGCGGGGACCTGCCGTGACGAATCGGAATCGCGATCGCCGCTCGTCCCCGCCCGCCTGGTCACTCCCCGGCGGGCTTTTTGTTCCCCACCGCTTTTCCGGTTTTTCCCATGAGTCCCATTCCCCCGCTCCTTGCCGAGAGCCGCGTCACTCTCCGGCTGGCGATCCCGCTGATCATCGGCCAGCTCGGCCAGATGCTGATCAGCCTGTCCGACACCCTGATGCTCGGCTGGCTCGGCGTCACCGAACTCGCCGCCTGTTCCTTCGCCAACACGCTGATCTACCTGCCGATGATGTTCGGCATCGGGATGTCGATGGCCGTCTCGATCCGCGTCTCGCAGGCCCGCGGCGCGAACGACCCCGCCGCCGCCCGCGCCGCGCTGCGGCACGGGCTCTACATCACGCTGGCGCTGGGCGTCCTGACGGTGCTCGCCGCGCTGGCGATCCGGCCCTTCTTCGGGATCTTCCGGCAGGATCCGGAGGTGATTGCCATCGTGCCCAATTTCTTGCTGATCCTCGCCGCGTCGATGATCCCGGCGATGGGCTCGATGGCGGTGAAGAACCACGCCGACGCGATGAACCGGCCCTGGCCGGTGTTCTGGATTTCGCTGGGCGCGGTGGCGCTGAACGTCCTGCTCAACTGGATGTTGATCTTCGGCAAATGGGGCGCACCGCATCTCGGCTTCGAAGGCGCGGCGGTGGCCACGCTGATCGCTCGGACGGCGTCCTTGATCGGGATGATCATCTGGTGCCGCGGCGATGCCGCCTTGAAGGAGTGGGTGCCGAAGCGCTGGCTGCGGCTGCCCGGCTGGAACGCTGTTAGAGACCTGCTGCGCACCGGCTTCCCGGCCAGCATGCAGCTCGTCGCGGAAGTCAGCGCCTTCATGATGGCCACCTTCATCATCGGCAGCATGGGCAAGGACGAGTTGGCCTCGCACCAGGTCGCGATCCAGTGCGCGGCGACCATTTTCATGATCCCGCTCGGGATCTCGATGGCGCTCACCGTACGCGTCGGCGAGGCCTTCGGCGCGAGGAAGCACGCGTCGATGCGGCCGATCCTGACCAGCGGCTGGTTGATGGGCCTGTCCTTCGCCTTGCTCAGCGTGACCGCCTTCTCGCTCTTCAACCGCGAGATCGCCGGACTCTTCATCAAGGACCCCAACGTGCTCCGGATGGCGGCATCCCTGCTCGTGGTGGCCGGCTTTTTCCAGTTCAGCGACACCATGCAGATCATCGCCGCCGGCGCCCTGCGCGGGCTCGACGACGTCAAGGTCCCCGCCTGGCTTTCCTTCGGCGCCTACTGGGTGGTCTCGATCCCGCTCGGCTGGGTGCTGGCCTACCCGCTCGGCCTGGGGGTCACCGGCATGTGGTGGGGGATCACGCTCGGGCTGACGATCACCGCCGTGCTGTTAGGCCGGCGGATCTGGCGGAAGACGGCGGCGGTCGGGGATGGGAAGAGTTGAACCGCCAAGACGCCAAGAGCGCAAAGTTTTGAAGGAACTACGTGACGGGGTTCCGGGCCGCTCTCGTCGCGTTGCCGCTTCCGAGTGCTCCATTGACTCGGGGAATGATCGCGCTATCCTGCGGGTGTTGTGAGTCCGGAAAAAAAAGCGCGCGTATCGAAGACGACGGGTTCAGCGGATCAGCCTTTAGCAGCATCACCCAGCCACAGTATCACGGCATACCGGCTGAACCGCGCGACATCGAACGCGGTTTCCTCGCCGCCGGCTGGACCCGCCTCAAGGACCCCTCGGGCCACGTGATCTTCTTCAACCACGCCTTCCGCGTCATGGCCATCGATGCCGAGCGCCGGAACTGCTATCTCACCGACGGCCAGCTCCAGCCCTTCGATGTCATCCTGTGCACGCCGGATGAGAAGATGGAGCGGTATCTGGGGATTTATCCGGAGGGCTGATCTTGCTCCCGGCTCGGGCAATTTCAGTAACCGCCATCGAGCAGCGCCTTCATCAGTTCCGCAACCACGGGGGCGGCCGTGGTTCCCCCGGACGCGACATCGTCCTTGCCTGTTGATTCTCGTTCTCTAACAAACAAGGCCGACACGACAAAGCGAGGGTTTTCCGCCGGCAGGTAGCCGGTGAAGGTTGCGGCATGGCCACCTTGTCCAATCTGAGAGGTCGCGCTTTTTCCAGCGACCGTGACTCCTTCCAGTCCCGCTCTTTTGGTGACTCCGCGGGGGCCGTTGACGGCATCGATCAGACCCTGGCGGATCATCGCGAGCTCGCGGGCATCGATTCCCAGATCCGCGAGCGCCAGGGGATCGCCTGCCGGGTCCGACTCGGTGAAACGTGCCGACCGGATTTCGCCGCTGGCGACGGCGGACATGACCCGGGCCATGTCGATCAGCGAGAGTCGTGTCATTCCCTGTCCAATGGCGGTGATCGCGAGGTCCACCTCCGTCGGTTTCTTGTCGGGCTCGTAGTGGGAAAGCCAGATGGGACGCCAATTCCAAGGGCTATTGGCGCGCGGACCGAACTCGATATCTTTCCCAATGGACGCGACCGCGGCACTGCCGAGTTCCATGGCCAGCGGAATGAAATACGTGTTGCAGGATACCTCCATGGCGGAGGTCAGGTTAAGGTTCTCGTCTCGGTCCTGCTTCCAATCGCCGATAAAGCCTCTCCCCACCTTCACCCTCGGCCCGCAGTGGATCACCCGGTCGGCCTTGTCCGCTTTCGCGGCAGCGAGTGCGACGAGGAGCTTGGCAAAGCTGCCCGGTGCGACCGGCAGGGTTGCTCGATTTAGAAGCAGCTTTCCCGGGGCTTTGAAGACTTCCAAGCGCGCGGCGGTCGTCATCTCATCGGCAAAGCGGTTCGGATCGAACGAGGGCCACGATGCCATCGCGAGGACCTCTCCCGTGTTCGGATCCATCACCAGCATGGCCCCGGGAAGCTGACGGGCCGCGAGTGCCTGTGCGGCAAGCCGCTGGATCCGGGCATCCACGGTGAGCTTCAGTGGTTTTCCGTCGGCAAGGGCGGGTGAATCTTCCAGTAACATCTGCTTTCCAACGGTGATTCCTCCCTTGTCGTCCGGGAGAACGAAACCGGTGAGATGAGCGAATGTCTCGCCTTCGGGATACCAGCGGACCGGTGCCTTCTCCCGCATCGCCTCGGGCATCCGCGCCGGATTCGAGGTGGCTAACAGGACGCCGTTGCGGTCGAGGATCGGGCCCCGAAAGCCGGTATCGTCGATCCCTGAGGCAACTTCCGCCCGAGCCGTCTCCGGGCTGCTGAATCCCACGAGCACGGTGAGGAAGCCCACGGCCGCCATGGCCGCCGTGAGGAGGCGCTCGAGGCCCGCACGACGAGGAGAAATGTTGGATCGCGGGGAGAGCATCGCACGGATCCGCCGGCCGACCTGCGAGCGGCGTGCCATCGCGATCCCGGGAAAGGGCCGCGTGCCGGAAGCGAGGGCCAGCAGATGTCCGGCATACTCCGGAGCCGGGATCCCGGCCGCGATGACCGCCTCGTCCGCGGCGCGTTCCTGGGCGACGACGAGACGCGACTGGACCCACCAGGCGGCCGGGTGAAACCACAGCAACGAACGGGTGAGGCGACCCAGCCAGCGAACCCGCGCGTCGCCCCGCCGGATATGATGGAATTCATGGCGCAGCACCGCGAGCAGGCGGTCTTGCTCCCATTCCAAGGCTACTTCCGGAAGCAGGATTTCCGGACGAATCGCCGAGGCGATTCCCGGCGTGGCGAGATCGCGAGAAATCCGGATGGGAATGTTGGCGGCACGTTCTCCCGCGACTTCCGTCCAAAGATGGAGCACCCCGCCCGGCGGAGCCGAGCGGGGCAAGCGGCGTGAAGCGAGGAGGGCCAGCAGGGCGGGAACGAGGCTCGCCACTCCACCCGCGATCCAAAGCCCGATCAACCATTGCTCGCGGGAGAAGCGGGGAGCGGACGCGAGAACGAGCGACGCGGGATTCTCGACCTCATCCGTTGCATTGCCCGCTGAGGCCAGCTGGATCGGGCCTTCGGATAACTCCAGCGGCGGAGTTGCCACCCGACTTTCAGCCACCAAGGGGAGCGCCGCGGATTCGACGTGTGGCCGTTCGGCCCGTTCCCTTTGAGGCAAGGCATCCCACGAGACGGGCAAGGTGCCGGAGAAGAAGGCCAAAGGCAGCACGAGGGCCAGACCCGCCCACAACCTCGCCGCGAGGTCCTTCTGCCGTATGAACGAGATCAAGAGGCCGCCCGCGGCGGCGATGAGGGTGGTCTTCACCAAACCCAGCGCCACCCACGAGCCGGCCAGCAGTTCGAGGACGGAATTCATGGCTGGTCCCCTCCTTTCGCCTGCCGTTTGGCTTCGCGGACCAGGGCTTCCAGCTCGGCGATCTCCGCCGCGTCGGGCGCGGCCCCGTCGCCGGTGAAGCGGGCTTGCAGGGCCTGCTTGAGGGAGCCGTCGAAGAAGACCCGCAGGACCTGTTGCAAGGCGCTCTGTCCGGCGACCGCGGGGTCGGTGGTCGGCTTGTAGAGAAACTCGCGGCCGTCTTTCTTGCGCGCCACCCGGCCCTTGGCTTCGAGGATCCCCAGCAGGGTGCGGACGCCGTTGCGGCTCAGCTCGTCGGGCATCCGCCCGGTGACCGCGCCGACGGAGGCCTCCCCGAGTTCGAACAGGATCTCCATGATCTGGGTCTCGCGTCGCGACAGTCCGGACAGCGCCTCGGGTTTCTTTTTGCGGGCCATGACGGGCGTCAAGCGACCGGAAAAACGCCGATCCTTCAAGCCTAAAAACTAAGTTTTTAGTTTTTACCACGAGCCCCACTTCCGCCGGAAGAAGCTCCGCGCGGCGCAGCCGCTCTCGGACTGCTGCGATGATTCGCAGCTCTCCGAATGATGGGTGAGGCGGGCAGTTCTCACCGGCGGAGGCGATCCCGCAAGGTCGGCTCGTCCCACGGGGGCGGCGGGCCTCACCCTTCATTCGAAAAGCTGCGAATTTATCGCAGCAGTCCAAAAGCCTCCGGCGGTCATGCGGCGGGCTGGCGGGAACTTTGGATTCGACGGCAGGGCGTGTCCGCCCGCAGGCTGGCGCCATGACCTTGAAATCCTGGTTCGGTGCGGTGATGGGGCTGCTGGCGATCGGCGCGGCGGAGGCGAAACCGCTGCGCGTCCTGTGCTACAACCTCCGTTACATCACCCCCGCCGACAAGGGCGAGCGGGCCTGGACGGCGCGCCGCGACCAGGCGGCGGAGCTGATCAAGGCGGACGCCGCGGACATCGTGGGCATCCAGGAAGGCGTGCCGCAGATGCTGGACGACCTGGCCGAACGGGTTCCCGGCTACGCGGTGATCGGCGTCGGGCGGGAGGACGGGAGCGACAAGGGCGAGTATTCCGCGATCCTGGTGAACTCCAACCGCTTCCGGATCCAGGAAAGCGGGACCTTCTGGCTCTCGGACACGCCCGAGGTCCCCAATTCCCGGACCTGGGGGAACCAGGTGACCCGGATTTGCACCTGGGCCAAGCTCTACGACCGCGAGACCCGGCGGACCTTTCATTTCTACAACACGCACCTCGACCACGAGTCGCCGGAGGCCCGCCAGAAGGGCACGGAGCTGATCCTGGCGCGGATCGCCGCCCGCCAACCGGCCGGGCCGATGATCCTGACCGGTGACTTGAACGCCCGCGAGGAAGACCCGCTGCACGCGTCAATCAAGGCGGCGGGTCTCGCCGATGTCTGGCGCGTGCTGTATCCGGACGCGACGGCCGAGGAGGGCGAGACGGTCCATGGATTCACCGGGGCGGCGACCGGCGCGCGGATCGACTACATTTACGCGTCGCCGGATTTCACGCCGGTCGATGCCGCGGTGATCCGCAGCTCGAAGGACGGGGCGTATCCGTCCGACCACTATCCGGTCCGGGCGACGCTGAAGTGGTAGATTCGTGCTTGCTCCGGGGGCGCGGGTCGGGGGCATTGTCGGCGCGTGGAGATCGCGGCCTATCTCGGTGAATTCGGTGACTTGGCCGGGCAGCGCGGCTTCATGCCGCGCGTCCTGTGCGAGACCCCGGCCGGGCCGCTGATGGTGTGGGAACGCCGGGGCGCCGGGCCCGCGTCGTACCTTTCGGCGGGGATGCACGGCGACGAGCCGGCCGGCCCGCTGGCGGCGCTGGAATTGCTGCGGAGCGGGCAGTTCGACGAAGGGGCCTGGCTGCTCTGTCCGGCGCTCAACCCGACCGGACTGGCCGCCGGGACGCGCGACAACGCGGAGGGGATCGACCTCAACCGCGACTACCTGAACCGCCGCAGCGCCGAGGTCCGCGCCCATGCCGCGTGGCTCGAGTCCTTGCCGAGCCCGGGCTTGTTCATCTCGCTGCACGAGGACTGGGAGACCCGCGGCTTCTACTTTTACGAGATCAACCTGGCGGACGACCGGCCGGAGCGGGCGGCGGCGATCTTCGAGGCGGTGTCCCCATGGTTCCCGCCGGAGCCGTCGGCGACGATCGACGGCCACGAGATCCGCGGGCCGGGCTGGATCTACCACCCGGCGGAGGCCGACCTGCCGGACGACTGGCCGGAGGCGATCTTCCTGGCGAAGCGCGGCTGCCCGCTGTCGTTCACCTACGAGACCCCGAGCGCGATGGCCCTCGACGCCCGGGTGGCGGCGCACGGGGCGGCGGTGCGGGCGGCCCTCGGATTTCCCGGCAGTCTCTGAGATGGACGGCGGGGCCGGCGTCGCTAGGGTCCGCGGCATGAGATTTCTCCTCCCTTTGTTCAGTTTGGTGGCCGCGGCCGTGGGCGCGCCGGTCGATGAGTTCGTGACCGCCGCCAAAGCGAAGCACGGCGAGGCCGGCGAGAAGGCGGCGAAGTTCCTGGTCGAGCACATGCCGGCCAAGGACCGGGAGTCGCTGTCGGCGGAGTTCCTGGCGACGAACCTCGACCTCGCCTTCCAGGCCCGCGCGGAATTCCCGTGGGCGAAGGCGGTGCCGGAGGAGATCTTTTTCAACGACGTGCTGCCCTACACGGTGCTCGACGAGACCCGCGAGGCGTGGCGGGCGGATTTCCTCGAAAAGGCGCGGCCGATCGTCAAGGACGCCAAGACCGCCAGCGCGGCGGCGCAGGCGCTCAACCGCGAGTTCTTCAAGCTGGTGAACGTCCACTACAACACCGGCCGCAAGCGCCCGAACCAGAGCCCGGCCGAATCGATGAAGCTGGGCATGGCGACCTGCACCGGGCTGTCGATCATCCTGGTCGACGCCTGCCGCGCGGTCGGGATCCCGGCGCGGGCGGTCGGGACGCCGATGTGGAGCAACGACCGGGGCAACCACACCTGGATCGAAATCTGGGACGGCGACTGGCATTTCACCGGGGCCGACGAGTACGACAAGGAGGGCCTGAACCGCGGCTGGTTCGTCGGCGACGCGGCGAAGGCGAAGGCCGACGAGCCGAAGTATGCGATCTACGCGACGAGCTGGAAGAAGGAGGGCCTGGCCTTTCCGATGGTGTGGGCGCCGGGCAACCCGGACGTGGCGGCGGTGAATGTCACGGCGCGCTACGCGAAGGCGGCACCGCAAGCCGCGGTGGCGAAGCTCGGCGTGCGGCTGTTTGACAAAAAAGGCGGCGAGCGGGTGGTGGCGCAAGTCCGGGCGATCGATGCGGCCGGCAAGCTGCTCGGCGAGGCGGAAACCAAGGCCGGCACCGCGGATCTCAACGACATGCCGCGCTTCGAGCTGAAGCCGGGGACCCGCGGCTGGCTGCGCTTCGTCCAGGGCGGCGAGACCCGCGAGGTGGCGTTCGGCCCGCTCGAGCCGGGCGAGCCGACGGTCGACGCGAGCTGGCAGGAGGCGGCCGCGCTGCCCTCCGAGCTGGCGGCGATCGAAGCCTGGCTGGCCCTGCCGGCGGGCGAGCGCCCGGCCGACGCGCCGGCGCTGCGGGCGGCTTTGAGCAAGGACCTGGCGGCCCGGGTCGCCGGCTTGCTCGGTGCCGATCGCGCCGCGCAAGTGGCGGCGGAGCGGAAGGACGAGCTGGAGAAGAAGTCGCTGGTGCTCGGCGACAAGACCCTGCGCTGGCTCGAGAAGACTTTCGGCGAGGCCCCGGCGGACGGCCGCAGCCTGTGGATCTCGATGCACGGCGGTGGCGGCGCGCCGCCGCGGGTCAACGACCAGCAATGGCAGAACCAGATCCGGCTCTATCAGCCGGCGGAAGGCATCTACCTCGCGCCGCGCGCGCCGACCGACACCTGGAACCTGTGGCACGAAGGCCACATCGACCCGATGTTCCAACGGCTGATCGAGGGCTTCGTCGCGCTCCGCGGCGTGAACCCTGACAAGATCTACCTGATGGGTTATTCGGCCGGCGGCGACGGCGTCTGGCAGCTCGCGCCGCGGATGGCGGACCGCTTTGCCGCGGCCTCGATGATGGCGGGCCACCCGAACGAGGCCAAGCTGACAGGCCTGCGCAACCTGCCCTTCGGCATCTTCATGGGCGGCGCGGACGCGGCCTACGACCGCAACAAGATCGCGGTGGCGAAATCCGCCGAGATCGCGGAACTGGCGAAGGCCGATCCCGGCGGCTACGTCCATCTGTCCCGCATTTACGAAGGCCTGCCGCACTGGATGGGCCTGAAAGACGCCGAAAGCGTGCCGTGGATGGCGAAGTTCACCCGGCAGCCGTGGCCGAAGAAGATCGTCTGGCTGCAGGACGACGTGACCCACGAGCGCTTCTACTGGCTCAAGATCCCCGACAAGGCCGCGGCGCAGGCCGGGCAGCGGATCGAGGCGTCGGTGGACGGCCAGACGATCGCGCTGAGCGGCGAGGTGCCCGCCGGGATGGAGCTGCGGCTTTCGGACGAGCTGCTGGATCTCGACCAGGAGGTGCAGGTCCTTGTGAACGGCAAGGAAGTGGCGACGGGCAAGGTGGCGCGGACCGCGGAAGCGGTCTTGCGGAGCCTCGGCGAGCGCTTCGACCTGCCGGCCGCCGCCAGCGCGGTGCTGGTGCTGCCGTGAGGGGCGGCTTTGTAGCGGATCGGCTGCGCCGTTTCCTCCCGTAGCGGATCGGCTGCGCCGTTTCCTCCCGCAGCGGATCGGCTGCGCCGTTCCCTCCCGTAGCGGATCGGCTGCGCCGTTCCGCCGGGGACGGCCAAAAGGGAGTTCGGTGCTCGAAAAAATCTGGCGGCCATTCCCCGCCGGAAGGTCGCAGACCTTCCGCTACGGGGAAAAAAAAGCCCGGCCCCCTTTGAGGAAGCCGGGCGGTAAATTGTAAAAACCTTCAGTTCACGGCGACCGCCGACGAACCGGTCTCGCCAGTACGAATGCGGATGGCCTCCTCAACCGTCGAGATGAACACCTTGCCGTCGCCGATTTTCCCGGTGTTGGCGCTCTTCACGATGGCTTCCGCGACCGCGCCGGCCTGGGCGTCGTCGACCACGATCTCGATCTTCACCTTCGGCAGGAAGTCCACGGTGTATTCGGAGCCGCGATAAATTTCCGTGTGGCCTTTCTGGCGGCCGAATCCTTTGACTTCAGTCACGGTCATGCCCTGAACACCCACTTCGGCCAGGGCTTCCTTCACTTCCTCCAATTTGAACGGTTTGATGATCGCTTCGATTTTCTTCATGGTGCGGCGGATTGGTCAAAGACGTTTGAGCAATGCCCGTGCCAAATGCGGCAGGGAATTTTTTATAACTTGTGGAGAGTACGGTTGGAGCGGATTCTTGGCGAGCGCAAAACCGGTCAGTCACAAGAGTTTCGCGACCCGGCGGGGGTTTGGGAAGAATCCGGTCGATGGCGGATTTTCCTCAAAAAACACTTCCCGACGGTTGCGAAACACCGCGGGACCTTCCATGGTGCGCGCGCACACCGAATCACCTCATGAAGCACCTCGTCCTGCCTCTCCTCGCCGCCTCGATCCTCAGCGCCACCGCCGATGACGCCCAGAAGGCCAAGCTGATCGAAATCGGCAAAATCAGTTACGCCACCTGCATGGCGTGCCACGGTCCCGACGGCACCGGCCTCGCCATCGGACCCGACAAGAAAATGGCGCCCTCGCTCGCCGCTTCCAAGATTGCCACCGGCGATCCCGCGGTGTTCGCCCTTTCGGTGTTGAAAGGCATCCAGAAGGACCCGACCAACACCGCCATCCTCGGCATCATGGCCCCGCTCGAAATGGCGCTCGACGACGAGAAGCTGGCCGGCGTGATGACTTACGTCCGCAGTTCCTTCGGCAACACCGCCGCCGTGGTCACGCCGGAAGACGCGAAGAAGTTCCGCGAGCGGTTCAAGGACGTCAAAGCACCGGTGCTCCGCGTCGATCTCGAAAAAACGGCCGCCGCCGCCGCCAAGAAGTGATCCCGATGCGCACCTTGCTCGCCTTTTTCCTGCTCCTCGTCACGGCATCGGCCCAGACGCCCGATGCCGTGAAGCTGGAGCTCAGCGCCGATGACCGGATGGTCTTCAGCAAGAATTCGTTCGAGGTGACCAGCGGCCAGAAGGTCACGCTGGTTTTCAAGAACACCGGCACCAAGGGCGAGAAGTCGATGAAGCACAACGTGGTGGTGCTCAAGCCGGGGATCACCATCGTTTCCTTCGCGGTCAAGTGCAACGCGGCCGCGGCGACCGGCTACGTCCCGGTCGATAAGGAGTCCAAGGAACAGATGGTCGGCCACGTCAAGCTGATCGGCGGCGGCCAGAGCGCGACCCTGACTTTCACCGCGGGCGAACCGGGTGAGTATCGGTTTTTCTGCTCGTCACCCGGCCACTTCGACAAGATGCAGGGCAAGATCGTGGTGAAGCCGAAGTAAGCCGAAGGGTTCACGCCTTGTTTTTCAACAGGTCGCGGATCTCGGCGAGGAGCTTCTCCTCGGCGGAAGGCGGGGCCGGCTCGGCGGGGGGCGGCGCGGCCTCGAAGCGCTTCTTGGCAGTGGTGTAGGCCTTGACCACGATGAAGAGCGCGAAACCGACCAGCAGCAGGCTGATCGTCGCGTTGATCAGGGGGCCGATGTCGACGGCGCCGATCATCACGGTGCCGACCTCCTCGACCTTGGCGATCGCGGTGATGGTTTTGAGCAGGACGCCGGTGAACTCGGTGATCACCTTGCCGAAGGCCGCGCCAATGATCACACCGACGGCGAGGTCGATCATGTTGCCCTTGAGAATGAAGTCCCTGAATTCTTTAATCATGGTTGTATGAGGAAGTTGCGCGGGCAATCCACCAAGAAACCTAACATGACGCAACGCTGATCCGTCGGAGGTTTCAAGCTCGTCGTTGGAATTGCGCCCCGCTGATTTTCAAGAATCGCACGACGTCCGGTTGGCCGGCCGCGTGATCAGCCTGAAAAGCAAGGTGGTAACAACGAAATCCGCGAAAATCAAGGCATGGGGAAATCGATCCGAACACCTGAAAGGTTGAGCTTCACCAAATACTCAACTCTCTGAAATTTCGTCTGTTTCGCCCCTTTCGTTGTTCCCATCTCAGAATTCAGGATCAGTCGTCCTCCTCCTTCGCGCCCTTGACCCGCACCTTGCCGCGCAGCTTGGCCTCGATGTAACCGTCGATGTCGCCGTCCATGATGTTCTGGATGTTGCCCGACTCGTGGCCGGTGCGCAGGTCGAGCACCTTCTGGTACGGCTGGAAGACGTAGGAGCGGATCTGGTTGCCCCAGCCGATGTCGCCCTTCTCGCCATAGGCCCGTTCGGACTCGGCCTTGCGCTTGTCCTCTTCGAGCTGGAACAGCTTGGCCTTGAGGATCTCGTAGGCGAGTTCCTTGTTGGCACCCTGCGAGCGGGCGTTGGTCGAGCGGATCAGGATGCCGGTCGGGAGGTGGCGCAGCAGGACGCCGGTCTCCACCTTGTTGACGTTCTGGCCGCCCTTGCCGCCGGAACGCATGGTGGTGATCTCGATGTCCTTGTCGTTGATCTCGATCTTGATCTCGTCGTTGACCTCGGGCGTGGCATCGACGGAGGAAAAGGACGTGTGACGCTTGCCCGCGGAGTCGAAAGGCGAGATCCGGACCAGCCGGTGCACGCCGCGCTCGTTCTTCAGGTAGCCGTAGGCGTAGTCGCCGGTGATTTTCATCGTCGCGCCGCGCAGCCCCGCCCCGTCGCCGTCCTGCCAGTCCACGGTCTCGCAGGTGAAGCCTTTCCGCTCCGCCCAGCGCTGGTACATCCGGTAGAGCATCTGCGCCCAGTCGCAGGCCTCGGTGCCGCCGGCGCCGGCCTGGATGATCAGGTAGCAGGAGGCCATGTCGCCCGGCTTGTCGAGCAGGGTGATCAGTTCGAAGGAGGCGATGTCCTTGTCGAGCTCGGCGGCCTGCGCGAAGGCGTCGGCCGCGGCGGCATCGTCGTCGAATTCCCGCGCCAGTTCGATCCCCGCGAGCAGGTCGTCGTAGCGGCCGTTGAGCTTTTGGAAGGCGCCCAGCTTCTTCGTCAGCGAGGAGATCCGGCTGTTGGTGGCGCGGGCCTTTTCCTGGTTGTTCCAGAATTCCGGGTCGCCCATGGCGGCTTCCAGCGATCCGATTTCCCGTTCAAGGGTCGGGACGTCAAAGATACCTCCCGAGCTGGGTCAGACGGCTCTTGAGCGCGTCCGAATCCAGCGACGAGAGGTCGGCGGTGTGAATTTCAGCCATAAGTGGGGCGGCAAGGTGGGGACGCCGGGGGGGCGAGTCAAGGGGGAGGATCGCCGGGTCTAATCCGCGATGAAGTGATCAGTTCACAGTCAGAACCCGGACCTCGAGGCCCGCGATCCGGCGAAAATGGGCTTCGTCCCGGGGGCCAACCAAGACTCCGCAACCCATGCTGCGCGCGGTGGCGGCCACGGCGATGTCGTTTTGAGGAATCAGGGTTCCGCTTTGGGTCAACTCGGCGAAGATGTCCGCGTGGTGTTCGGCGGTTTCGGCCGTGAACGGCTCGATTCCCATCACGCGGCGCAAGGCTTCAAGCCGAGCCATCCGGCGTGCGGCGCGTGCGGCGGAATCGGCAAGGCGGACACCGGCCAAGGCCTCTGCCCAGACCACGGCGGGCATCACCAGCTCTTCGCCGTCGTCGAGGGAGAGGGTCTGTCCCGCATTCTCGGCGCGTTCCCAAGCGACCAGCGCGGAAGTATCGAGAATCAGGCCCATGGGTTGGCAGCGGGTTGATCGGCCTCATTCACCTTTTCGAGATCGTCCGCGAACATGGGATCGCGTGGCAGACGGGCGACTGCGGACACCAATTCCCCCCATGTCGCGCGACGGGATCCGCTGGCGGGCGAGAGTTCGGCGATCGGCTGGTCGTTCTTGGTCAGCAAGAAATGCTCACCCTTGTGTTTCACCCTGGCAAGGTAGTCACCCAAATGGCGCGCGGCGTCGGTGGCGCTGATGGTCGTGGTCCGCATCCGTAAATTTGTAATTTACGGAGTTCTGTAAATCAAGTCCCATCCATTTGACGGGAAAACGAGCCTCGCTGGGTTTCGCATTTCGATGTTTCCGGCCCGATCCTTTTTACGCAATGATCCCCGATGACGACCTCCTGCGGGCTTGATCCGCGGCGCGAGGGATGCATCTTGGGAATGCGCCCTTCGAAACGCGCTCCCAGCCGTGGTGTCACGCATCTCCGCCATCCTCGCCTGCCTGCTGGCCTTTCTGGTCGCCAGCCCGCCGTGCTGTTGCGCGGCGGAGGCGGCCGAGGAGATCGAAGCGTCGTGTTGCTGCGGTGATCCTTCCGGCGAAAAGGAGCCGTGCCACCGCTGCCTCTGCGCCAGCGACGACCCGCGCGAGATTCCCGATCCCGCGGTGGTTCCGCCGCAAGGACTCGGGATTTCGTTGGAAGCTCCGCCGGCATCCGTGGCGGATCTCGCCCGGCTCCCGTCTGTGGAGCTGGCGCGCCCGCGCTGGACCCCCGCATCGCCGTGGCACGCGCCGCCGGCGGAGCGACGCGCCCGGCTGGTGAGCCGCTTGCTGTGAGACGGGGCGGCGCATCCCGCCGCCTGCCGACATGCCTGAAACGGCCGCGGACCCTCCGCGCCGTGAACCCGTGATGTTGTCACCAACCGCCTCCAGGCCATGAAACCCTTGATCATTTCCACCCTGCTCGCGGCCAGTGCCGCCGCCCATCCGGTCTCCTTCGAGGGAGCCTACCAACTGATGCTCGGCGGCACCGATTCCATGCAGAATTTCGAACTCTACCATTCCTACACGCCGAAGGCCGCCTTCGGCCTCCACCTGATGCGCTTCGAAGACGAGCGCGACGACGACCTGTTCGCCGGTGTCCAGCACAACTGGCTGCTCAAGCGCTGGAACCTGCCGGATGCCCAGGCCAACCTCTACCTCGGTGCGGCCGCCGGCATCGCGAAACAGGACGGCGACGCCTGGGCGCCCGCCGGCCTCGGCTTCTTCCGCGCCGACTACGAGACCCGCCGGATCTTCACCGCCTTCGAAACCAAGCTGGTCGGCTCCGAGGACGTGTCGCGCGGCGTCACCAGCGCCTCGCTCGGCTTCGCGCCGTACAAAGCCGAATTCGAACAACTCAACACCTGGTTGATCCTCCAGCTCGAACACGTCAGCGGGATGGAGGCCGACCTCGCCATCATCCCGAAAATCCGCCTGTTCAAGGGCAACTATTTCCTGGAGCTCGGCTGCTCGCTCGACGGCGCGCCGCTGGTGAACTTCATGATGCACTTCTAACAAAACCACTACCATGAATCATCCCGTAATCCTCAGCCTCCTCGGTGCCTGGCTGTTCGCCAGCACCGCCGCCCCTGCCGCGACCGACCGCGTCATGACCGTCAAGGCCAGCGTCGACGGCATGGTCTGCTCGTTCTGCGCGCAGGGCATCGTCGCCCACTTCAAGAAGCACCCGGCGGTCTCCAACGTCCATGTCGACCTGACCCGCAAGCTCGTCATCCTCGAGGAGAAGAAGGGCGGCTCGATCAGCGACCAGGAGATCACCGAGTTCATCAAAAAGTCGGGCTTCGAGCCGAAGAAAGTCGAACGCTCCGCCGAAAGCTTCGCCAAGGTGAAGGCGGAGAAGCCGAAGTAGGCCGGCATTTACACGGCGTTTACGGACAGGCGCGCCGGAACGGGTTATCGGTCGTGCCGATGAAACTCCTGTTCCGCGCCGCCTGTCTGTTCGCCTTCCCGCTGGTAACCTTCGGTGAGACCCCGGTCACCCCGAAGATCGACTCGGTCGAGTTGTTCAAGAACGGCGTCGCCGTGGTGCGCGCCTCGTTCGAAGTCCCGCAACCCGCCCGCTATGTTTGGGACGAGATGCCGCGCGCCGTGCACGGCAGCTTCTGGGTGGAAAGCGACGGCGCGGTCGGGATCCAGTCGACCACCCGGATGGTCGAGGAGGCCGAAACCACCGAAGCGCCGACCGGCATCCTCCAGCAGGATCTCGCCGGGCAGCCGGTGACGGTGACGCTGAAATTCGGCGGCGGGCTGGCCGGCAGCCCGGAGCCGGTGCTGACCGGCAGCGTGTGGGCCGTCCCGCAACGCGCCCCGCGGCGAAGCTGGAATCCCGCGCTCGCCGACGCGTTCGGCGCGGGCCGTTCGATGTGGTCGAGCGCGGGCTCGTCGCACGTCGAGACCCCCGCAAGCACCGGCAACTTCCTGGTGCTCGAGGCTCCCGGCGGCGGGCGACAATACCTCGACCTGTCCTCGATTGCGTCGATCGCCGCCAGCGGCCCCTTCGCCCCCGCCAAGCGGCGGGTTGAAAAGCCGGTGATGCTGTTCGACGTGACGGCCCTTCCCCGCGACGGCGGCCGCATGCGGATTTCCTATCTCGCGCGGGGCATCGCCTGGGTGCCGGCCTACCGCTTGGACCTCACCGAGCCGGATTTCCTGACGATCCGTCAGAACGCGGTGGTCCGCAACGAGCTGTTGCCGCTTCAGGACACCGAGCTGCGCCTGGTTTCCGGCTTTCCGAACATCCAGTTCGAGCACGTCGATTCACCGCTCTGGGCCGGTGGCTCGCTCGCCGCGTTTTTCCAACAGCTCGGCCAACAGCCGGGCGGGGGCGGCCCGCTGACCACGCAGCAGTTGGTCACCTACAACTCCACCCGGCCGGATGCCACGCCAACGCTCCCCGATCTCGCCGAGGCGGGCGACGCAGGCGACGACCTGCATTTCGAAAGCATCGGCAAGCGCAGCCTCGCCCCCGGCGATTCCCTTTCGCTCGAGGTCGCGTCCGCCCGCAGCGGCTACCAGCGGGTGGTCGAATGGGTGGTGCCGGACCCGCGCGACGGCCGCGGCCGTTACCTGCGGGACGGGTCCAGCCAAGCAAGCGACGAGGACCAGCCGTGGGACGCCTTGCAGTTCCGCAATCCCTTCAAATTCCCGATGACCACCGCTCCCGCGATGGTGACCGAGGGCGGCCGGTTCCGCGGCCAGAGCCTGAGCCAATGGGTGAACCCCGGCCAAACCACCTGCCTCCGCATCACCAAAGCCCTCAGCATCCGTGCCGAATCCAGCGAGGTCGAGGAAGAGCAGCAGCGCGAGCTGGTGTGGGTCGGCGGCAACGACTTCCGGCGCACCAAGGTCAAGGGCACGCTCCTGCTTCACAACTTCCGCGGAAAGGAAGTCACGCTGAGCATCCGCTCGTGCTTCTCCGGCGAGTTGTTGGAAGCCGATGGCAGCCCGGAAGCCCGCCTGCGGACCGACGGCGTCACCAGCGTCAACCCGCGGCGCGAACTTCAGTGGACGCTGAAGCTCGCGCCCGGCGAAGAAAAGACCCTCGCCTACCGCTACGCCGTGCTGGTCGATCATTGAGGCCGGGGACCGTCTGGACCCTTTCGAGCGGGTCAAGGGATCCTCCGCCGAGGAGAACGCGGCCGGGAGGCGGGTCGGCCCGCCATCAGGACGCGCTGAGACTCTCGTAACGGAGGACCTTTGAACCCCGTTCGCAGGCGATGCCGGGGGCAATGGGGTGTTCCCCCCATAGATTTCCCCTTGCAAATATACCCCCACCCCCTATCTTGTCTCCATGGAACGCGACTGCCGCCAACGCAAGCCCCTGACCGGACGGATCAACCGCATTGTCGGCCAGGTCCAGGGGATCGGCCGGATGATCGAGGAGAACCGCGACTGCCCGGAAATCCTCAACACCATCTCCGCCATCCACGCCGCCTTGCGCGGACTGGAGGCCGCGCTGCTGGAGGACCACGTCCGTCATTGTGTCGCAGAAGCCGCCGCCGACCCGAAGCAGCTCGACCATCGGCTGGAAGAGCTGGTCGACCTCTACAAGCGCCGCCTCGCTTGATCCCGAAATCACCCGATCATGAGCTCCTGCTGCAATCCACCACCGGAACCCGAAAAGAAGCCCGCGTGCTGCGCGCCGGTCCCGGAACCCAAGCCCGCCTGCTGCGGCGGCCACGATCACGGCCTCGCCCCCGCGACGGATGCCAAGCCGGGCCAGTTCATCTGCCCGATGTGTCCGGGCGTCGTCTCGGATGAGCCCGGCGATTGCCCGAAATGCGGGATGCCCTTGGAGCAAATCCCGCCGCTGGCGTTCGGCGCGACCGTTTACACCTGCCCGATGCACCCCGAGATCGAGCAGGACCATCCCGGCGATTGCCCGAAGTGCGGGATGCCGCTGGAGCCGAAAGAGGTCACAAATGCCGCCGACGAGCACGCCCGGCGCGAGATCCGCGACCTTTCGCGCAAGTTCCGGATCGGCCTCGCGCTGACCTTGCCGGTGTTCCTGCTGGCGATGCTGCCGATGCTTCCCGGCGTCTCGCTGGAGCGCTGGATCCCGAGGAACGTCTCGAAATGGATCGAGCTCGTGCTGGCGACGCCGGTCGTGTTCTGGGCCGGCGGGATCTTCTTCGCAAAGGGCTGGCGCTCGTTGAAGGGCTGGAACCTCAACATGTTCACCCTGATCGCGATCGGGGTCGGCGCGGCCTACTTCTACAGCCTGGTCGCGGTGCTCGCGCCCGGAGTCTTCCCACCCTCGTTCCGCCACCACGGCGAGGTCGGACTCTATTTCGAAGCCGCGGCGGTGATCACCGTGCTGGTGTTGTTCGGTCAACTGCTCGAAGCGAAAGCGCGCAGCCGCACCGGCCAGGCGATCCAGGCCCTGCTCGGGCTGGCGGCGAAATCCGCGAACCGGATCGACGCCGACGGCAGCGAACAGGAGGTCGCCATCGACCGCCTGCAAGTCGGCGACCGGCTGCGGGTGCGCCCCGGCGAGAAAATCCCGGTCGACGGCACGCTCGACGAGGGGGCCAGCCGCGTCGACGAGTCGATGATCACCGGCGAACCCTTGCCGGTGAAAAAGGAGCCCGGCGATCCGGTGGTCGGTGCCACCATCAACCAGACCGGCTCGTTCATCATGACCGTCGCCAAGGTCGGAGCGGACACCCTGCTGGCGCAGATCGTCCACCTGGTGGCCAAGGCCCAGCGCAGCCGCGCGCCGATCCAGAAGGTGGCCGACACCGTCGCCGGCTGGTTCGTGCCGGCGGTCGTGGTCGCCGCGGTGCTCACTTTCATCGCGTGGGCGCTGTGGGGCCCGGAGCCGGCGATGGCGCTCGGGCTGATCAATGCCGTGGCGGTGCTGATCATCGCCTGTCCTTGCGCCCTCGGGCTGGCGACGCCGGTGTCGATCATGGTCGGCGTCGGCCGCGCCGCGCAGGCGGGGATCCTGGTGAAGGACGCCGGGGCGATCGAGAACACCGAAAAAATCGACACGCTGGTGATGGACAAGACCGGCACGCTGACCGCCGGCCACCCCGAGGTCACCGGCTTCACGCCCGCTCCCGGAGCCCGCGAGGAAGACGTGCTGGCCGCCGCCGCCGCGCTCGAGGGCAACAGCGAACATCCGCTGGCGAAAGCGATCATCACCCGGGCCCGCGCGGCCGAGCTGGCGCTGCCGGCCTTGAGCGATTTCGAATCGACCACCGGCGGCGGGGTCTCCGGGACGATCGCCGGCGAGGTCTGGCGGGCCGGCAAGCAGGGCTTCCTCGAAGACGCCGGCGTTGAGTTGCCTGCCGAACTGTTAGAAGCGGCCGATGCCTTCCAGCGCGATGCGAAAACGCTGGTTTGGGTGGCGCGCGCCGGCCAGGCCGTCGGGATCTTCGCGGTGTCGGATCCGATCAAGGAATCCACCCCGGCCGCGATCACCGCGCTCCACGCGCTCGGCATCCGGCTGGTGATGGCGACCGGCGACAACGAGACCACGGCGCGGGCGATCGGCCGCCAGCTGGGGATCGACGAAATCCATGCCGGCCTTTCGCCTTCCGACAAGATCGAGCTGATCCGCTCGCTCAAATCCGCCGGCCGCCGGGTCGCGATGACCGGCGACGGGATCAACGACGCGCCCGCCCTGGCCGAGGCCGATGTCGGGATCGCGATGGGCACCGGCACCGACGTCGCGATCGAAAGCGCCCACCTCACCCTGGTGAAGGGCGACCTGTCCGGCATCGTCAAGGCGCTCACCGCCAGCAAGGCGGTCATGCGCAACATCCGCCAGAACCTGTTCTTCGCCTTCATCTACAACGCCGCCGGGATCCCGATCGCCGCCGGCGTGCTCTATCCCTTCACCGGCACCCTGCTCAGCCCGATGATCGCCGGCGCGGCGATGTCGCTGTCGTCGGTCTCGGTCATCACCAACGCGCTGCGGCTAAGGAAGATGAAGCTCGACTTCTCGTCCTCGCCCCCGCCCTTGCTTATTTCCCGGGGGCAGGCCGCTTGATTGGAACAAGCAGGCCAGTGATTGCCCGATGCCAAACTACAAGTTCACTCACGCAAACGCCGGTTTTGTCTTCGATGGCTAATTTACTCTCGCCAACCTCCAAACTGAATGAAGTTACTGTGAATCCAGTACCACCAATCAAGTCGCGTGATTTTCGACCCCATTTCAGCAGCTCTTCAGGCGAAGTTCGCGAGAGCCAATGGGCCTCGGGCGGGGCAGTGGCAATCTTAGTCACAAGGTTTTGCCAATCCGCGAAGAGGCCTTGGAACCGCTTGTCGCTTTCGTCATCGCTCTTCAGGGAAAAGGTCCGCTTTGGTCTCCGCGCGTCGCCCTCAATCGTAAACGTTACAACATCACCGCGGCGAACCATCGCGACCCTTTTCAGTTCGTCCACCGTGCATCCGCTCGAAATAAGCGCCTCCACATTACCTTCTAGATTCTCCGCCTGGAGCAACTGTTTTACCTTTTCAGGATCTACCGGCTTGTGGGCCGCTACGTCCTTCTTCGCTCGGTCGATCAACCCCTGCAAAACCCCCAAGGCCTCCTTCTCCGGCATCCTTCCGCTATCGACGAGGCGCGCAATCGAAATCAAGAACTCGTCCTCCACTCCCTTGGTCACGGGAATGAAGGCAAGCAAAAGAACAATGCAAGAAATCCGCGTTCGCATTTCAACGCAACGCTACGTCCGTCTGGGAAACCTGACAAGGTTCATGTGACAAGACGATGACGGAGGCATCCACGCGGGCGAGCGTTCGTCAAGTGCCCGCAAACGCAGTTTCCCAATCCACCGATCCATGACCACCCGCCTTGCCCTTTTCCTACCGCTGCTCGCGACCGCGCTGACGGCCCACGCCCGCCTGGTCGAATACGACCTGACCGTCGCCGAGCAAGCCTGGTCGCCCGGCGATGGCATCAAGCCCGTCCCCGCGTTGATTCTCAACGGCGGCATCCCCGGCCCGACCTTGCGTTTCCGCGAAGGAGACACCGCCCGCATCCGTGTCCACAACCACCTCAAGAACGAGGAGACCTCGATCCAACTGGCACGGGCTGCTGTCCGGTCACCGGCGACGACCTCGACGAGATGGACGAGCGGGTGTCGACGGTCCATGACGGGCAGGTTTTCGAGTTCTGCTGCAAGCCGTGCCTGAAGAAGTTCAACCGGAACCCGGGGAAATACGTGAAGGCGCTGGCGAAGGCGAAGGGTTGAAGGCTATAGGAGGGAACGGCGTTGCCGTTGACGGCGGTCGCGTGCGAGGGATTGCGCCTTGCCGCCTGTTCCCTATGTTCGTCCGCCATGCACCCGCTTCGCTTCGCCGGACTTCTTCTCGCCGCCGCCCTCGCCGCCCGGGCGGACGAGGGGATGTGGCTGTTCAACAAACCGCCGTTGCGGCAGGTGAAAGAGCAACACGGTTTCGACATCACGCCCGGGTGGCTGGAACACTTGCAGAAATCCTCGGTGCGATTCGGCGCCGGCGGTTCGGGCTCCTTCGTCTCCGCGAACGGCCTGATCCTGACCAACCACCACGTCGGCGCGGGGATGATCGAGAAGCTCAGCACGCCGGAACGCAATCTGGTGACGAGCGGCTTTTACGCCAAGGAGGCGGGCGAGGAACTGAAGTGCCCCGACCTCGAGCTGAACGTGCTGATGAGCATCGAGGACGTGACCGGCCGGGTGAACGCCGCGGTGGGCACCGACCTGTCGCCGGAGGACGCCGCGGCCGCGCGCCGGGCGGTGATCGCGGAGATTGAAAAGGAATCGCTCGATGCGACCGGCTTGCGCAGCGACGTGGTGACCCTGTTCCAGGGCGGTGCCTACCACTTGTATCGCTACCAGCGCTACACCGATGTCCGGCTGGTGTTCGCGCCCGACGCGCAGGCGGCGGCCTTCGGCGGCGATCCCGACAACTTCGAATTCCCGCGCTACTGCCTCGATTTCGCCTTCTTCCGCGCTTACGAAAACGGCGAGCCGGCAAAGACCCCGCACTTCTTGAAATGGAAGGGGGCCGGCGCGGCGGAGGGCGAGCTGGTCTTCACCTCCGGTCACCCCGGGCGGACCAGCCGCTCGGTGACGCTGGCCCAACTCGAAGCGATCCGCGACGACGGCTTTCCCCACCGGCTGGAGCAGATTTTCCGCAACGAGACGATGCTCCGTGCCTGGAGCGACCGCGACCGCGAGAACGCGCGGCGGGCGAAGGGCTCGATCATCGGCACCCAGAACGGCCGCAAGGCGATCCAGGCGCGGCTGAACGGCCTGCTCGATCCGGAGCTGATGAAGGTCAAGGCGGAGCGCGAGGCGGAACTGCGCGCGGCCTTCCGCGCCAAGGACGAATGGAAGGATGCCGACGCCGCGTATGACCGGATCGCCGGGGCCGAGGAGAAAGAGCGCGAGTTCGCGATGCGGCTCCGGATGCTGGAGGGCGGCGAAGGCTTCGGCACCAGCTTGTTCGGGATCGCGCGGACCCTGCTGCGGGCCGCCGACGAGTCCGCCAAGCCGGACGGCGAGCGGCTGCGGGGCTTCCAGGACTCGTCCCGCGTCTCGCTGGAGCTCGACTTGTTTTCGGACGAACCGGTCTACAAGGACCTCGAACTCCTGCGATTGGAAAACTCGCTGGCCTTCCTCTGCGCCAAGCTCGGCGCGGAGGACCCGACCGTGATCAAGATCCTCGCCGGCAAATCGCCGATCGAGCGGGCCGCGGAGCTGATCGACGGCACCGGCTTGCAGGACGTCGCGACGCGCCGGAAGCTCTACGACGGCGGCAAAGCGGCGGTCGCCGCGTCGGCCGACCCGCTGATCGAGCTGGCGCGCTTGATCGATCCCGAAGCGCGCGAGTTGCGGGCGAAAGCGGAGGCGCTCGACGAGGTGATCGCCCAGGCGCATCAAGAGATTTCCAAAGTGCGATTCGCGCTGGAGGGTGACAAGACCTACCCCGATGCGACGTCCACCCTTCGGCTGTCCTACGGCGTGGTGAAGGGCTACCACGACCGCGTGGAGGTGCCGGCGACGACGGATTTCGAGGGCCTCCGGCAGCGCCTCGAGGCTCAGGGCGGGATCCCGCCCTTTGACCTCTCCGCGGAATGGCAGGCGCGCGCCGGCGACCTCGATCCGAAGGTACCGCTGAATTTCGTCAGCACCAACGACATCACCGGTGGCAACTCCGGCAGCCCGGTGGTCAACCGGCAGGGCGAGCTGGTCGGGCTGATCTTCGACACCAACGCGCCGGGCCTGGTGTCCGACTTCGCCTACACCGAGACGCAAGGCCGCGCGGTCTCGGTCCACCCGGGAGGCATCCTCGAGTCGCTGCGGAAAATCTACCGCGCGGAGCGGGTGCTGGCGGAGTTGGGGGAGGAAGGGTCAGCAAAATGATGCGGAGACTGGCTGCCACCTATCGCAAGATACCACGGCAGACCTCGGAGAGCCGCTGCGCTTGGGCCAACTGAGCGGATCGCTCCGAAG
>CAMCYK010000089.1 GCA_945883695.1 Akkermansia muciniphila
CTGCGTTGCTAGTGAATCCGGGCGGCAGGATGCCGCCCGGACCGTTGTCATGTCGCCTGCAAGGCGACACTCCACTCGCAAGGCGACACTCCACTCGCAAGGCGACACTCCACTCGCAAGGCGACACTCCACTCGCAAGGCGACACTCCCCTCAAGGCGACACTCACCTCGCAAGGCGACACTCCCCTCAAGGCGACACTCCCCTCAACGCCGCGCTCCCCTCAAGGTGCCGTGGGAAGTTCGGGAGTGGCCCGGTAGATCGTGGGGTCCTTCAAGCCGGCCAGCAGGAACGCTTCCCGCCGCTCGACGCAGGTCCCGCAGGTCCCGCAGTGGATCTCGCCGCCCTTGTAGCAGGACCAGGTCTCCGCGAAGTCGATCCCAAGCTCCACCCCGCGGCGGGCGATCGCCGTCTTGTCCATCGCGATGAACGGGCGCAGCAGGCGGATCCGCGCGTAGGTCCCCTCCTCCATCGCCGCCGCCATCCCCCGCATGAACGTCTCCCGGCAGTCCGGATAGATCGCGTGGTCGCCGGCATGGGCGGCGATCGCGAGCGCCTCCGCCCCGATGCTCTCGGCGAAGCCGCAGGCGATCGCGAGCATGATGCCGTTGCGGAACGGCACCACGGTGCGCTTCATGTTGTCCTCGGCATAGTGGCCATCGGGGATCTCGCCGCCGTTCTTCAGGAGGTCGGATTCGAAGCAATCGTTGACGAAGCCGAGGTCGATCACCCGGTGCGCGACGCCGGCGCGAGCGGCGTGGAGTTGCGCGAAGGGAATCTCGCGGGCGTTGTGCTTCGACCCGTAGTCGAAGGACAGCGCGGCCAGCACCTCGTGCCCGCGCCGGACCTCGTGGAAGGCGGTCACGGAATCCATCCCGCCACTGAGCAAGACGACCGATTTCATGGGCACTTGGAACTTTCCTCCGGATGCCTTGCCTCGCAGGTGAGCTGGATGCCGCCGCGGGAACCGAATTTCCCGTTCACCGTGATCTCCCGCGGGCTCATCGCGGCGACCAGGTCGTCCAGCACGCGGTTGACGATCTCCTCGTTGAAGGCCGGCAGGTTGCGGAAGGAGGCGAGGTAGAACTTCAGCGACTTGGTCTCGACGCAGCGCTCGTCCGGGACATAGCGGATCTCCAGGCGCGCGGTGTCGGGCTGGCCGGTGACCGGGCAGAGCGACGAGAATTCCGGGCAATCGAGCGTGATCCAGAAGCGGCGGCCGGGGCGGCAGTTCGGGAAGGTCTCCAGGGTCGCCTCGTCGGGACTCGCCGGCAAGCGGTTCTCCGAGTGGCCGAGCAGGGTGAGATCGGACGTTTTCACGGCGCGATCATGGCCGCGCGGATCCGGCCTGTCGATGGCTTCGATCTCCCGTTGAGGAAATCGCGGAAGCGGCTAGGATTTCCGCCATCGCCATGAAACGACCCGCCTTTCTCCTTTGGCTCGCGGCCTGCGCCGGCCTGCAAACCCTCCCCGCCCAAGAGGCCAAGCCCGAACCCGCCGGCGGCCACGTGTTCGCCTGGCCCTTTCTCGAGTGGCAGGACATGAAGCCCCGGGGCGGCACCACCAAGGGCTCGGAAGTGACCCTCCTGAGCGGTGCCAAGGACAGTTGGAAACGTTTGCAAGAACCCCACCTCGGGAAGTTCGAACGCGACCGGCGGGCCATCCTCGCGATGGCCGGCAGCTACCGCGTCAGCTTCGACTTCACCGAAACCCTCGGCCTCGCGGAGAACTTCAAACCGACCCGCCCGTACTTTTCCTGGGCCACCGAACACGTCTCCATGCTCGAGGACCGCGGCGAATTCATCAGCCTCCAGCACTCGCTGGTGATGTATTTCAAGAACGACCAGGGCGAAACCGAAGGCCCGCACGTGATGAAGCACTGGCGGCAGGATTGGACCTGGCAGGATCCCGAACTGCAGGTCTATCAGGGCGACCTGATCTGGAAAAAAACGCCGAACCCGAGTCCCGCCGGCCGCTGGACCCAGGCGGTGTTCCAGGTCGACGACTCGCCGCGTTACGAAGTCGCCGGCGCGTGGAGCCACGACGGCGGGCTGTCCACCTGGCGCAGCGACAACTGCCCCCGCCCCCTGCCCCGCCGCGAGCACAGCATCCGCCAGGATTACAACGTGCTGGAAGGCATCCACGAGATCTCGATCACCCCGAACGGCTGGGTCCACATCCAGAACAACCGCAAGACCCGGGTCGACAAGGACGGCAGCCGCCACTGCCTCGGTGCCGAACTGGGCGTGGACCGCTACGAGGAGATCACCACCCCCGAACTCGCTCCCGCCTTCGAAGCCTACTGGGCCAAGACCCATGGCTATTGGAAGGAGGTCCGCGATACCTGGACCGGCATCCTGAAGGAAAAGGACCACTTCGCGATGAAGGATACCTACGACGGCAAGCAGCTCTTCATGATCCACTTCGATCACGCCGCGAAACTCGAAGCCGGCGGCAACGCGGAGCCGGAGGCCGACCGGAAGCACGCGAAGGAAACCATCGGGCATTTCCTCGAGTGAGACGGCGCCGCAAGTTCTGGCTGCGGGCCATCTGGATTTCGGTGGCGGCGGTGCTGATCCCCCCGATGTTCGGGTTGATGGCCTTTCACGCTCCCCGGGTTGGCAGGTGATCCGCCCCCGGAACCCGCATCTTCGGGTCCCGGGGAGAGCGGTTCGGCACCATCCGAGGTTCAGGCGGCAGGATGCCGCCTGACCATCGTCATGTCGCCTGCAAGGCGACACTCCACGGCCCCCAATGGGGTCAGGTCTCGCGCGTTAACATTTGACCTTCCCGGGCGCGGATCCGCCGTTGGGAGACCGCTTGAAGGAAGGCGGGATCGGCCGCGAAGGCGGCCGGCCGGTCCGAAGACCGGCGGTCCCGGGGGGAAACGGCTTTGCCGCGGGAAATTGCCGCTCCACTCTGCGGCGTGCCTTTTCCCCGGAACTTCCTTTTCGGAACCGCCAATGCCGACCACCAGGTGGAGGCGCACGATCCGGCGCGCGAGGATGTCTGGGACCTGTGGGAACGGTGCCAGGGGCTGACGCCGCGCGGGCGCGGGACGGATTTCTGGAACCGCTACGAGGAGGATGTCGCGGCGGCCGCGGGGATGGGCTGCAAGCTGTTCCGCTTCTCGATCGCCTGGGCGCGGGTCGAGGTGGCGGAGGGCGACTTCGACGACGAGGCGCTCGCGCATTACCGGCGGGTCGCGTCGTGTATCCGCGGGCACGGGATGAAGGCGATGGTCACGCTCCATCATTTCGTCTGGCCGGTCTGGCTGGAGCGCGATCACGGCGGGATGATCGGGGAGGCGTTTCCGGATCTTTTCGCGCGCTATGCCGAGCGGGTGGCGGCCGCGCTCGGCGACCTGGCGGACTACTGGATCACCTTCAACGAGCCGAGCCAGCTCACCTTCGGCTACATCATGCCGTGGTGGCAGAACCGCTACTACATGCCGCCCGGCCTGCCGCGCGGGACGGAGGTCGACGCGGAAGCCGAATCGGTGGGCAAGCTGATCCCGAACCTGTTCCGCGCCCACGCCCGGGCGCGCCAGCGGATCCGCGGGCGCGATCCGGCGGCGAAAGTCGGGGTCAACCCGCTGGTCACCGGTTTTCCCACCTGGCTGCAGATGCTGATGGACTGGGGCGCCTGCCACCGCGGGCTGTCCGAGGCCGTCTTCAAGTTCACCACCAAGGGTGCCTTGGTCAGCGAGCGGGGCGAGGTCGACCTGGTGATCGGCGGCGTGACCGAGGTCGACCAGACGCGCTTCGAGTTCAGCGATCCATACCTGCGCACCGGCAAGGCGGTGCTGGTGCGGGCGGAGCACGCGGAGGGGGACCTGGCCGCGCTGGCCGGCAAGGAGGTCGGGGTGGTGGCGGTCGGCAACCAGCCCGAGGCCTGGCAGCGCGACCTGCCCGCGCAGGCGCGCAAGAAGGTGTTTTCCAACTACGATGATGCCCGTGGCGCGCTGGCCGCGGGAAAGGTCGCCGCGGTGTATGGCGACGCGTTCTTCCTGCTGCCGTGCGAGTTGAAGGACCGCGGACGCTTCCGCTTCCTGGCGACCGGACTGAGCGACGAGCAATACGTCGTGGTGGCGCCGCACGGGCACCAGCGGTTGATGGACCGGGTGAACCGGGCGATCGGATTGTTCCAGCACGAGCTCGCGGTGGCCGGCGGGGACCCATGGCAGTCCCGGCCCGAGGTGGTGGTCAAGGAGGCGCGGCGGCCCTTGTCGCTGCACGAGGTGTTCGCCGGCGGCGACTCGCTGCCCGACCACCTGTCGACCAGCCGCGACCTGCGGCGGATCCGGCGGCGCGGCCGGCTGCGGGTCGGCATCCGCTGCGACGCGCCGGGCGTCTCGGCGGCCTGCGCGGAGGCCGGCCTGGAATTGAAGCTCGCGCGGCGGATCGCCCGCGAGGTGCTCGGCGACGAGACGAAGCTCGATCTGGTGCGGCTCGCACCGGCGGAGCGCTTCGAAGTGCTGGAATCGAAGACCCGCTGGCTGAACTGGGCGTGGCGTTTCTGGGGGACCACCAGCTTGATCGCCAACGCCAACTGGTGGTATCTCGGGACCTCCGGGAGGCTGCCGGTGGAACTCTGCCCGGCGGAGGCGGTGGGTGCGCAGGATTTCGTGGGGCTTGACTACTACTGGGGCCTGCCGACCTGGCGCCTGCACCGGTTCCGCCTGTTGGAGGAGGCCGCGCACGGGCGCTTCCTGAAGGCCCCGGTGTGGCCGCAGGGGCTGTTCCACGCCTTGCAGCGCTTCCACCGCTGGTTTCCGGGCCAGGAGTTGCTGGTCGTCGAGAACGGCTGCGTGCCGCGGGCCGACGGGATGTCACGCGGCGATTACCTGAAGGCCCACGTGGCGCAGGTCGAGCGGGCGCTGGCGAAGGGCGTGCCGGTGACGGCTTACAATTACTGGTCGGTCACCTCGAACCGCGAGTGGGGGCATGCGTTTGATCCGAACACCGATTTCGGGTTGTGTTTTGTCGATCTCGACCGGGATCCGGAGCTGAAGCGGGTGGAGACGGCGGAGGTGGCACTTTACCGGGAGTTGATCCGGGAGAAGATGGATTGATCGACGACAAACCCTTCGGAATCGAGCCGGCAGCCGGCGGGCAGGGCGAGGCCGGCGGGCGCGGCGGGGCCGTGGAGCTGCAGGACGCCGCCGCTTTCCTCGACGGCGAATCCAGGGAGCAGGATGCCGAGGGTGCCGGGCTTGTGGCCGCATTGCGGTTGGCTGGTGGACACGGGCAGCGGGGGATCGGGCATCGACATCGCCACGATGATGCCATCGACCGCGAGGCATGGGCAGTGGATCCAGTCCGGGCGGTCGAGCGGTTGCGCGGCACGACCGCTGAAGTCGAAAAACACGGCGGGCCGATCGCGTGGCGGGGAATTCGCGATGAGCTCGCGCAGCGCCTCGCCGCCGAGCCACAGGTCACCGCCGGGCCGGCCGGCGGACGGCGGGACGAGGCCGGGAAATTCCGCCAACGGGGCATGCTGCATCCGGCTGAAGGCGCGCAGTCCGGGCAATTGGCCGGGCAGCGGATCGCCGGCGAGCAGGTGGACCGGCACCCGGCGCTGCAAGGCGTTGACCTGGGTAAGCTGGAGCGAGTTGGCGTGGACCGCGCGGCGGGCCGGAGCCAGGTTGAAGCGACCGACGCGGGCGTCGAGCGCCAGCGCCGAGGCTTCCAGCATGCCGCGGCGGACCCGCTCGAGGTCGGCCTCGGCCGGCGCGATCGGCGGGGCGAACGCGATGCTGATTCCATGGCGCAGCCGGTGGGGCAGCTTCCGGAAGAAGCGGTTGCCTTCGTATGAGAAAATCGAACCCCAGGCTCCGTCGGTCCACACCGGGACCAGCGGGCAGCCGGCCTGGCGGGCGATCAGTTCGAAGCCGCGCTTGAGTTCGCGCAGGGTGCCGGTGCGGCTGAGCTGGCCTTCCGGAAAGATGCACACCAGGTGGCCCTGCTTGAGGGAATCGGCGGCGGCGCGCAGCGCCTCGCGCGGCTTGGCGGAGGAGATCGGAACGGTGTCGAAGAGCTGGCAGAACACCCCGATCGCCCGCTTTCCCATGAAGCCTTCCTCCATGATGAAGCGGACCGGCCGCGGGCTGGCGGCGGTGAGGAAAAAGGCATCCATCCAGGTGATGTGGTTCGGCAGCAGCAGGGCCCCGCCGGATTCCGGCAGGTTCGCCTCGCCGCTGCCGCGGATGCGGTAGAACAGGCGCAGCAGCATCAGCCCGATCACCCGCACGAAGTCCGACGGCAGCAGACGGATGATGAACCCGGTGATCAGCGCGCTGGCCAGACCGGCGAAGGCGATTTGCCCGCGCAGACCGTCCATCGCGGACAGCCCGGCGGCACTCGCCCCGTGGCCGAGTGCGACCAGCAGGACCAGCGCGAGAATCCCGGCGAGGCAGTCCTGGAGATTGGCCGCGGCCTGGAGTTCGCCCCGCCGGGCCGCGGGGTAGCGGTCCTGCATCCAGGCATTCAGCGGCACCAGAAACAAGGCGGACGCCAGCGCGAGCAGGCCGAGGATCACGACGAAGCGCGGGCTCGCGGGATCGATCCACACCAAGCCCAGCGGCAGCAAGGTCATCGCGGCCCCCGCCACCGGCACCCAGCCCAGCTCGATCCGCCGCCGGAGCAGGAAGGCCGCGGCCGCGAAGCCGCCGATCATTCCGAGCGACGCGGCGAACATGTAAACCGACGACAGCGTGCCGAAGCCGGCCTGGCCGCCGGTGCGTTCCGCCGCGACTTTCACGGTCCACAAATTGATGTAGGCGGCGAAGCCCCAGAAATAGGAGACGCCGAACGCGGCGCGGCGCAGCGGGACATCTGACCAGAGTTCCCGCAGCTGGTGGAAATGCCGCAACAACTGAGCCGGCGCGAACTTCCCGCTGCCGTGGGCGGGGGTCCGCGGCACGATCCAAGCCAGCGCGATCGCCGGCAAGGAGCAGCCGGCGAGGACCGCCAGCGGCAAGCGGGCGGCTTGCCAGGCGGTCTCCGGGGTCGCGCCGAGCGCCTGCCATTGCCGGTCGAAGATCACCCCGGCGACGACCTGGCCGGCGAGCATCGCCAGCATCGTCGCCATCTGCTGGATCCCGGAAGCGAAGCCGATCGGGCGGGACCCGAGCAATTCCTTGCTGAGCCCGTATTTCGCCGGGCTCAGCACCGCCGACTGGGTGGCCAGCGCGAAGAAGCCGAGCAACACCAGCGGCATTTGCCGCGCTTCGACCGCCGCGCAGAGGCCGCCGAGGATCAGCGTCTGGGCGATCGCCGCGCCGATCAGCACGTCGCGCTTCGAGTAGCGGTCGCTCAGCCAGCCCGCCAGCGGGGCGAACAGGACGAAGGGCAGCGTGATCAGCAGCAGCGCGACATCTTCGATCCGGGCACCGGCGACCGAGAACGCCAGCGCGGCGCCGAGCGGGACCAGGGTGAACTGGGCGAACTTGTCGTTGAAGGCGTTCTGCGCCTGCTGGACGATCATGCACCAGAATCCCCTCCATTCCCGCCGTGTCGGCTTCCGGTTGCGGTCGGGGTCGGGCTCTTGCTGCATCGTCGGCGGAGCGTAGAAAGTCCGGCAGCCTCAGGGAAGCGAGCTTTTCGGGCGGGCACCGGAACCCGGCTCCGGTGAAATCGTGCAATCCACCACCCGAACCCGCGGGCTCCGCCAGCCACGCGCCGGAGCCCTGGGAATCCCTCAAACGGGGGAGGATCCGCCCGTCTCCGGTGGCGTCATTTCGAAAAAATTCCGAGAAATTTGCCGCATCGGTTCTTGCGACCGGTGAATTCATACAAAACTTTGGCCGGAGGATCCTAGCTGGGGAAGAGATCCGTGCTATGATCCCTGCAACCCAATGAAGCATCCCGATGACCTTAGGGTCATTCGTGGGTTTCAACCAAAACCCACAAGGCTCAAACTCGAGCTGACGCAAAACGCGTTTGATGTATTCTCAAAGTAGATACAATATACTTTCGTAATGAAACCCAAACCCAGATTTTCCCGTCGCCCAAGCGACCGGGGCGGTTTCGCCTTGGTAATCTCGCTTTCGCTGATGGTGCTGCTGACCGTGCTGTCGGTGGGGCTGCTGACGCTTTCCGCCGTCTCGCTGCGGACCAGCGGCGCGGGGGAATCCCGCGCCGAGGCCCAGGCGAACGCCCGGATGGCGCTGATGCTGGCGATCGGCGAGCTCCAGACGACGATGGGGCCGGACCAGAGCATTTCGGCCCGCGCCTCGGTCATCAAAGATGGCGCGCCGGAGCCCAACCTGCTGGGGACGTGGCAGAGCTGGCATTGGACACCCGGCGTGGGTGGCCCGGACTACGGGGAAAAGCTCAACCGCTTCCGCCGCTGGCTGGTCTCGACCGCCGACCCGCAAGCCGCCGCCGACCTGGCCACCGGGGGTGGCGCGCTGAAAGATCCGGTCTGGCTGGTGAATCCGGAAACCGTCGGCACCCCGAGCGGCCCGGATGAGACCGGTCCCCGCCTGCGGGGCGACCGCGTGCCCTTGCACGGGTCGGACAAGCGGTTCGGGGCCCTCGCCTGGGCGGTCATGGACGAGAGCCAGAAGGCGCCGATCCATCTGGCCGAGCCGGAAACCGGCACCGACGGGGTCCAGATCGCCCGCCGCACCGCGCCGCCGCGGGCCCGGCCGGAATTGATCGTCGCCAGCCTGGCACCCGACCAGCTCGGCGACCCGGCGAAAATCGTTTCGCTCGCCACCGCGGCGGCCGCTGTCGGCAAGGAGGCCGGCGGGCAAATCCTCAGCCATCAGGCGGATGTCACGCCGTACTCGGTCGGCCTGCTGACCGACGTGACGGCCGGCGGCCTGAAGACCGACCTCACCACCCTGTTCGAATCCTCCAGGGTCTCCCCCAACGTCAACGGCAACGCGACCGTTTACTCCACCCTGGCGGACGGGGCGCCGCGCTGGGATTACCTGCGCAGCCACTACCAGTTGAACCGGCGGATCACCTCGAGCGCCGGCGGGCAGCCGGCGATGCGCCTGACGCCGACCGATTTGCGGCCGGGCAATACCGGCATCAACCCGTCCCCGAACGCGGAACGGCTGCTGCCGGTGATCGCCAAGTTGCAAATCATGTTCTCCGCGGTCACCCACCGCAACCACCTCAGCGACCGGATCGAATTCTTCAACACCCGCGGCGTGCCCCAGGGCAACCAGAACTACGGCTGCCCGCATCTGGCCTATGACCCGGTGGTCACCCTTTACAATCCCTACGACGTCGCGCTCGACCTCGACAAGCTGCGGATCCGCATCTGGGATCCGCCGGTCGTGTTCGGCTTCAAAAAGAACCAGTTCTGGTTGCGCGACGAATTCGCCAGCGGGGATTTCCACAGCCTCGCCCGCTTCCAGATCGCCAACGAAAAGAACCCGAACGCCCGCCGCTTCTTCAGCCTGCTGCTGCGCGAACTCAACGGCAGCACTCCCGGCAAGCGGATCCGCCTCGAGCCGGGCGAGGTGAAGGTGTTCTCGCCGTGGGTCGAGCCCAACTGGACCTGGGGACTGGAGACCATGGGCGGTTACAACGTCCGCTCGTTCTTCGACTGGAACGCCGGCAATGATTTCGGCAACCAGGACGGCCGCACCAAGAACACCATGGGCATCGAAACGGTGCCCGGCTGGGACCCGCGGGCCGGCCTGCAAACCGACCACTTGAGCTACGCGTCCCGCCCGCAGAACACCCGCTACGATTTCGAAATCGCCAACAACTGGAACGGCGGCTGGCTGGCGATCAAGAATACCGACAGCTTCACCGTCGAGGCCAAGCCCGGCCGCACCGTGTCCCAGGCGAACCAGCCGGATTTCACCGTCGACCTGCTGGCCGGCGCGGTGTCCGACCCGGCCCGCGACCTGCTGCGCACCTACAAGTTCCGCTTCGCCGACCCGACCGCGGAAATCAGCGCCAATCCGGCCAAGCCGATCATCCGGCGGACCTTCCTGGTCAAGGATCTCCTCCAGTTGCCGGAAGACAAGGAACCGGAGGGCAAGACGCCGTTCGCGATCCTTTCGATGACCGCGAAGACCACCATTGATCCGCTCGACCAGTCGATGCCGTGGTTGCACAACCATCCGGTGGTCGAAGGCGCCGACCAGGTCACCGCGCGGGTCGGCAACGCCCTGGATTCCTACGACATGCGCTTCGAGGAGGTGCAGGACTTCACCAGCTTCCCCGGGGTCGAGATCGATGGCGGCACCAACCGCGGTTTCTACGGAGCGAGCGCCACCGCCCAGAACGGGGTGTCCAACGTCCCGATGTTCCGGGTTCCGCTGATCCCGGCGTCGAGCCTCGGCGACCTGATTCCCGCCAATCTGGTGAGCAGCGCCAACCTGCCGCGCGTCACCCATGCCCTCGGCAACTCGCGGGCCCACCCGCTGATCCCGAGCGGCGCCGTCGACCGCCCGGCGCCCGCGGGCGGCAGCGGCCGGATGCTCGATCATTCCTACCTGATCAACGACGCCCTGTGGGATAGCACCTACTTCTCGACGGTCGCGGATTTCGGCAATCATGCGATGGTCTCCGGTCCGAACCGCCGCGACCTGCTGACCGCGTTCTTCAAGGGCGAGCGCGAGTTGCTGAATTCACGCTTCATCCCGAACCTTCAGGGCCAGGGATCGGCGGAAGAACAAGCGGAGCAGCTCGATTCGCTCGACGATACGGCGCTGAGCCGCCGCATGGCCAGCGCGCTGATGGTGCAGGGACCCTTCAACGTGAATTCGGATTCCGTCGGCGCCTGGAAAGCCCTGCTGGCATCACTGCGGGATGCCGAAGTCCGCGGTTGGAAACTGACCGACCTGGCTCCGTCCGGCAAAACCGCCTTCCCGCGGAGCGGCCTGCCGATCGCCGGCGATGCGGACGATGTGGATCCCAAGGCCGGCCTCGACGTCGCGGGCGCGGTCCGCTGGGCCGGTTTCCGGGCTTTGGACGACAGCCAGATCGCGACTCTCGCCGCCAAGATCGTCGAGCAGATCCGGGCCCGCGGCCAGGCCGACAACGCGCCTGCCCTGACGCTCGGCGAGTTCGTCAACCGCCGGATCGGTTCGCCCGGCGGCCTCCATGTGCTGTCCGGCCTGTTGCAGGAAGCGATCGACGAGTCCGGCATCAACGAGCCCTATCACGCGAAGGACTCGAAGAAACTCGGACCGGACTCGCTGACCCACAAGTCGGCCTTGAACGGGCTGGCCAACCCGGCGGCGCGCGACGGCTTTTCCGGCGAAGGCGCGCCGTCGATCCTGACCCAGGGCGACCTGCTGATGGCGCTGGCCCCGGTGATCACCGTCCGCGGCGACACCTTCCGGGTCCGGGCCTACGGTGAATCCCGTGCCAGTGACGGCGAGGTGAACGCCAAGGCCTGGTGCGAGGCGGTGGTCCAGCGCACGCCCCAGTTCCTCGACCCCAAGGACGCCCCCGAGCTCAAGACGGCGGAGCTTTCCGAGGACGCCAACCGCCGCTTCGGCCGCCGCTTCGTGATCACCTCATTCCGCTGGCTTTCGCCCGAGGAGGTGTGATTGGTTCCAGAACGTCACTTCATGAAAACCCATCGAACCCTTCTCGCCGTCCTCGCCCTCGGGCTGCCGGCGCTTGCCCAGGAAACCCCGCCCGCCGCGACCCCGGCCGCCGCGGTGGAAAGCGCCGGCCTGCGGACCCGCGGTCTTTGCTTCCAGCTCGATTCGCCGCCGGCCGATGTCTTCGTGCACGACGCCGCCGGGGATGGCAGCGTGCCGGGCGTGCGGCTCGACGTGAAGAGCTACCTCAACCACGAATACAGCGGCCTGCCGATCAAGGGGGACAACCTGGTGTTCACCAAGACCGCCGATCCGGCGGGTCTCAAGGACAGCGCCAACGTGATCGCCCGGACCAAGCTGCCGGGCGGTTTCAAGCGGGGCATTTTCATGTTTCTTCCCGGATCCGGCAAACCGGGCGAGCCGCCGTTCCGGGTGCTGGTGGTCGACGACACCCGGCAGTCCTTCCCGCCGGGCTCGCTCAAGATCCTCAACCTCAGCCCGCTGCCGGTGAGCATCAAGCTCGAGAAGGAGGTCTTCAACTTCAAGAGCGGCGAGACCAAGGTGATCGAGGACCCGCCGGTGGCGGCGAACCGCTCTTCCAGCATGGTCGCGATGGCTTTCAAGGATAGCCAGTGGCGCAAGATCGGGTCCGGCATCTGGCCGCATCCCGGGTCGAAGCGCGTGCTCCAGGTGCTTTTCGAGAATCCCAAATCCCAACAGGTCGAGCTGCGCGGCATCCGCGACATCGCCTCGATCGACTGACCGCTCCACGCGCCGCCTTCCTCCGGGGATGCGGCGCTTCCCGTCTCCCCTCCAACCCGAGAAACCCATGAACCTCCGCCCATTTGTTCTGGCGGCAGCTGCCCTCAGCATCGGCAGCGCGATCCCCGCCGCCGCCCAGGGAGAATGCCGGATCCGCGGGATCGCGCTGAAGCCCGGCGTGCCGGAAACGGTTCAGGTCAAAGAAGACGACGGGAAAACCGTCGCCGGCGAGATCCAGGTAAAGTCCTATCTCAACCACGAGTTCCAGACCCTCAAGTTCACCGGCACCCAACTGGTGTTCACCAGTGCCGTGGATCCGGCGGCGGTGCTCGGCCGCTGCGGGATTCCGGCCAAGGCGAAATCGCTGATCCTGCTGTTCGTGCCGGAGGCGGCCGACCCGGCGACGTTCAAGGTGCTGGTCGTCGACGACCAGGCCACGGCCTTCCCGGCCGGCTCGTTCCAGGTGATCAATCTCAGCCCCGATCCGGTGAAGATCGAGCTGGAATCCGAGCCCTTCGAGTTCAAGCCCGGCGAGGCCCGCGTGATCGGCGGCCCGCCGGTCAACGACGCCCGCTCGTCGGCGATGCGCGCGTATTTCCAGCGGGATGGCAAGTGGCAGACCTTCGCCTCCGGCATCTGGCCGCATCCGGGCGGGAAGCGGGTGCTTCAGGTCATCACCTCGAACCCGGCGAGCGGGCAACTGGAGATGAAAGGCCTGCGCGACGTCGCCACCCCCTGACGCGACTTGGAGCGGGGACCCTCCCCCAAGGAGTGTGGACCTTTGGTCAACACGCCGTCGACCGCAGGTCGACACTCCTTATCCGGGAACCAAACGGCGCGGCCGGGCTTGAAGCGGACGGATTCGCCATCCACAACGTGCCATGCAACTTCGCGTGCTTGTCGTGCCGAACTCCCGCGCCAGCGAGCTGGTGGGCTGGGAGGACGATCCGCGGGCGGGGCGGGTGCTGCGGGTGCGGATCGCCGCCCCGCCGGTCGACGGCAAGGCGAACGCCGCCTTGCGCGGCTTCCTCGCGGAACGCTTCGGAGTGCCGAAATCGAAGGTCATCCTGGAAAAGGGAGACAGCTCGCGGATCAAGTGTTTCAGCCTGCCGGACGGCAGCGTGTTGAAGCCGTGAGCGGCTTCGATTCCGCGACTCGCGAAAATTCCTCGTGAAAAACCCGATGCCGCATTGCCAGCCGGCGGGACAGTTGCTAGGAGGCATCCGAATGGCATGGATGTTCCGGCAGATGGAGTTGGCGTGGGGGCGAAAACCCCGCGCGGCCGCTCCGTCGCCGGCGCGGACCGGAACCACCCGGGCCGACGGCGGCCTGACCGAGTGGTGTCGTGAGAACGCCGAATTGCTGGGACTTCCGGAGCTCGCGCGGCGGGTCCGGGTCGGCTGGAATTCCCGGATGCAGACGACCGCCGGCCGCGCCTGGTGGCCGGACCGGCTGATCGAGTTGAATCCGAAGTTGAAGGAGGTCCCGCCGGAAGAGATATGGCGGACGCTGCGCCATGAGCTCGCCCACCTGGTCGCTTACGAGCGCGCCGGACGGAAGCGGATCGAGGTCCATGGCCCGGAATGGCGCGCCGCGTGCGCCGAGCTCGGAATTCCGAACGAACAACCCTTCCACAGCCTGCCGTTCAAGCGGAAGAAGGTGAAGCGGAACTTCGCCTACAGCTGCCCCCAGTGCCTGAGCACCATCCGCCGGGTGAAGAAGATCCACCGGATGGTCGCCTGCTACTCCTGCTGCCGGAAGTTCAACGGCGGGGTCTTCGACCTGCGCTTCAAGTTGATCGAGCAGAAGCTGTAGGCCGGCCGGTGTCACGGCTCGAGGTGGACGAGCCGGTAAAAGCGCTGAAGGGGAAGCCGCTGCCATTGTCGGTGCAGACCGCGGTGATGAAGGCGGCTTCGATGACTTCCACCGGGAAGGTCAGGGTCTGGCCGTCGACGTCGAGGGTGTAGGTGGTGGCGAGGGCGTTGTCGTAGACGCGGATGTCGTCGAGGTGGCCGTTGAAATCGCGGTCGGTGGCGGGGTTGAAGCTGTCGCCGATGCGGGTGGTGCCGGTGGCGGTGTTCACGACGAGCGATCCGCCGCCGACCGGGGAACAGTCGTTGCTCAGCGCGGCATTCGCGCGGAGGACCAGCGGATTCGCGCCGGAGCCGCTGTCGGCGAGGGTGCCGTCGAGGGTCCAGTGATGGATCAGGGCGGCGGGGGAAAGCGCGGTGAGGGCGGCGGCGAGCAGCGCCGGGGCGAGGGATTTCGAGAGACGGGTCTTCATCGCATCGGGTTTTTGCGGACCCGGGCAACGCGAGGGTCCACCGATGAATGACCTGCCGGGGCGGGGTATTACGCGAAAAGCGCGGCAGCGCGGTGTTCAGCGGGTGGCCGGCGGCTGGTTGGCGTGGTAGAGCGCCTGGATCTGCTCCGGCGTGAGGGCGCTGGGCAGGATATAGAGATCATCGAGCTCACCCTTGAAGGTCCGGAAGAAGGGGCCCGACTCGATCCGGCGGCCGATGGAGAGCGGCAAGGCCTTGGGGCCGCTGACCATGGTGGAGATGGGGCGGGCCTTGACGGCGGTGGTGGGTTCCAGGCGGCCGTCGACGTAGTGGCGGCGGAGGTGGCTGGTGGTGCCGGAGCCCGGACCGCCGAGGAAGACGATGGCGACGTGGTGCCAGCGTCCGTCGAGCAGGTTGGTGGAGCCGATTTGGTAGCCGTCCTGGACTTCGGTGCGGATGGCACCGCGGGTGCCCCGGTTGTCGGTCCCGGTGTTCCACCCGACCTGCCATTTGCCACCCGCTTGCGCGGCGCCCCACGAGAGGATGGAGTAAGCGAAGATCTCGGAACTGTTGGCGGGAAGGCGGACCCAGAAGGCAATGGAGCGCGGGTCGGGGCCGGCGATGCCGGCGATGCCGGTGGCGAGGAAGGCGTCCTCGCCGTTGAGTTGCACGGCATTCCCGAAGCGGCCGGGGATGAGGCCGACGGAGGCCTTGTCGCCGGTCAACCGGACTTCGGCGGGGAAGGCGGTCCTTCAACAAGGGGCTGATGCCCAGGGCCAGCACGAGGACCGCGGCGGCCGCGAGGGCAAGCGATCGCCAGCGGGTGCGGGTTTTGGCAGTTGCCCGGACCGGGCGCGGGACGTCGCGGACGAGCGCCTGGGCGGGCTCGCCAAGGTTCCACTCGAGCCGGCCGTGGAGTTCGGCCTGGCGGCAGTGGTGGTCGAGGGCGGCCGGGTTTTCCCGCAGCCCGCGCTGAAGCCCGGCGAAGCCCGCCTCGTCGAGGCTGCCTTCGAGACAGGCGTCGATGCGTTCCGATCGATTCCAGCAGGTCGGTGTCGAACACCAGCCAGTGCCGCCGCCGTTCGGCGCGCAGGGCCTCGAGCGTCTGCAGATGGGCGATGCGGAAGGCGAAGGCTTTGAAATTGCTGCCCGGCTGGAAGATCGCGGATTTCTCCCACAGCACGAGGTTGGTTTCCTGGAGGATGTCCTCGATGTCCGCGCCGGGGGCGAGGCTGCGGATGTAGCCGTAAATCGCCGGCTGGTGACGGGTCACCAGTTGGAGGTATTCGACATCGATCGCGGCCATCCTCGCGGCGGGGAGTTAAGGCCCAATGACGGCGGAAGGGAATCCATTACACCCGGGGATCACAAATCGACGCGGAGCCGGACGAAACGGCGGGCGTCGGAAGCGGGTACTGCGACCCGCAGGCGGTCGTAGCCGGGCAGTTCGGGATGCGGGAGGACGGTCGGGGCACCGAGCGGGAGCCAGCTTGGCAACGAGGGATCGAGGGCGCTTTCGGGGATGTAGGACGAAGGCGGGAGGCCGCCGCGGCGGCGGTTGAAGATGAAGTCGCAGGAGTTTCCCGTGAGTTCGAGGAAGGGGGCGATCGAAAGGTCGGCGACTTGGGGCGAGCCGCCGAGGGCGTATCCGAGGAAACGGTTGAAGCCGTCCTTGTCGTCGTCGCGGTTCCAGTCGGCGGAGTCGGGCGCGGCGTCGGCGAAAAGGCGGTAGTGCCAGAGCGACGAATCGTTCGAGGCGCTGGTGGCCGCGGCGAGGGCGCTGATTTCGGCGGGGCCAAGGGCGCGGGGGAAGATGCGGATTTCGTCGAGCGCGCCGTTGAAGAAGCGGTCCTGGACGTCGGAGCCGACGCGGACCTCGATCGACGCGGTGGTGGCGAGGGCGCGGGTGCCCTGGGCGGCGAAGGTGTTTTCCAGGACGCCGTCGATGTAGATCTGGACGTCGAGCACGTCCGGGCTGCCGTCATTGGCGAAGGTGGCGGCGACGTGGCGCCATTGGCCGTTGTTGATCAGGGTGGATCCCTCGCGGAAGCCGCCGGTGACCTCGATCCGGAGACGGCCGTTCTGGGCGAGGAAGGTCCACTTGTTGCCGTTGCTGTTAGGCCCCCGGGCGATGATCGGCAGCTGGCCGCTGCCGGTGGTCTTGATCCAGGCGCTGACGGTGCGGGCGGCGAGGGCCAGATACTTCATCTCCGCCTGCAGGACGGGCAGGCTGGCGGCGAGGTTGTCGGCTTGGCCGGGATCGCTGGTGACGTCGTAGATCTGGAAGTTTTCCGTGCCGCTGGCGATCGCGGTGCGGATCCCCATGTGCTTGCCGATCCGCAGGCACTGCATCTGGCCTTGGGGATCGTTCCGGTGGTTCGGGAACTCGGCCCAGTCCGGCGTGTTGCCGCCGGCCTGGAATTCGAAGTAGAGGTAGCCCTTGTCGCGCTGGGTGCCGGTGCCGGTCCGGGTGGGCGCGACCGACACGCCGTCGCAGTACGCGGGCGCGGTCACGCCGGCGAGGTCGCAGAAAGTGGGCAGCCAGTCCCACTGGGCGATCGGGTAGGAAATCTCGCGGATGGCGGCGGGGTTGTTGCTGGCGCCGGCGATCTTGCCGGGCCAGCGGACGATGGCCGGCGCGCGGATGCCGGCTTCCCACATGTCGCGTTTGACGCCTTCCATGTTGGCATAGGACTCGAAGGTGCGCGGGTTGTTGCCCTCGTTGTGGGGGCCGTTGTCGGAGGTGAAGACGCAGAGCGTGTTGTCGTCGATGCCGAGGTCCAGCAGCGTGCGGAGGATGTCGGCGACGGACTCGTCGATCCGGCGGATCATCCCGACGTGCTGCTTTTCCGAATTCGCCCAGCCGGGGGGAAGTCGGGATGGGTGAAGGCATCGACCACGCCGGTGCCGGTGGCGGTGCTGGCGTAGCGGGTTTTTCCGCTGGCGTCGGTGGCGGTGGTCGAGCGGGTGGGAGGCGAGGTTCCGGGAACCGGTGCCGGTGAGGGTGACGGAGCCTTCGCCACCGGCGAGGCCGTCCTTGCCGATGTGGATGGTGCGGTAGCCGGCGGCCTTGAGGGTGGAGGCGATGGCGTGATTCGGTGGCAGCGGCTTGTCGAACTGGCTGTCGCGAATGTCGCAATGGCCCTGATGCCGACCTTGCAGGAGGGAGCCGCGGGACGGGGCGCAGACGGGTGCCGGGATGTAGTGGTGGGTGAGCTTGGCGCCCTGGGCGGCCATCGCGTCCAGCGCCGGGGTGTCGAATTTCTTCGGGTTGGCGCGCTGGTCCGGCCAGAAGCAGCCGAGGTCGCCGTAGCCGAGGTCATCGACGAAGAAAAAGATGATGTTCGGCCGGTCCCCCGCGGCGGCCGCGGCGAGGGTGAGGACGGAGACGACGAGGTTGCGGAGCATGGCGACTGGAAAAAAATGTTACGGCCCGGACACGCGGGCATCCGGGCGCTTTTCAAGGCGGTAGATGGGCGCGTGTCAGGAGCGGCGGCGTTTCAGCAGGGCGAGCAGGCCGATGCCGCCGAACAAGGCGGCGGAGGTCGCGGCTCGAGCTGTGCACGCTGTCAATGACCGATGCCGGCCCACTATTACGCCGAAAGTGAGGAACCGGCTGGAATGCAAGTGATCAGGGATCGACCCGCTTGGAGCGGAGCGCGCCGTATCCTTCGAGCTGGCGCTCCAGCTTTTCCGACATCGCGGCGGCGACGTCCGGCCGCTCGGTGGCGAGATTCTTCGATTCCGCGAGGTCCTTCGACAGGTCGTAGAGTTCGCCCGAGCCGTCGGCATGGTTGCGGATGAACTTCCAGTGATCCTCGTGGTAGATCGAGAAGTGGTCGTTGTTGTGGCCGTGCGGGTAGTGGGTCACCAGCCGCTGCGGCCGGGTGGAGGGCCCGCCTTTCAACGCGGGCCGCAGGTCGTGGCCGTCGAAGGGCGGCACGCCGGAGACCCCGGCGAGCTCCAGCAGGGTGGGAAACAGATCGGCAATGGAGACGAGGCCATCGTGACGGGAATTCGCGGGGACCTTCAAGGTGGCCTGCGCGCCATGCTCCGGGGCCGGTTTGGCCCAGGCGGCGATCATCGGCACCCGGATCCCGCCCTCGTAGCGCATCCCTTTTTTCCCCCGCAGCGGCGCGTTGCCGGCGACCACCGGCTTTGCCTTGTCGTTGGGAATCGGGGCGTCGCCGCCGTTGTCGGAAAGGAAGACCACGAAGGTGTTCTCCGCGATGCCGAGGGCGTCGAGCTTGGCAAGGAGGTCGCCGAGCGAGCGGTCCATGCCTTCGATCAGCGACGCGTAGGCCTGCTGCGGCTTGGGCAGACCGGGGTAGTTCTTGGCGAAGCGCGGGTCGGCCTGGAACGGCGAGTGGACCGCGTAGTGGGCCATGTAGGCGAAGAAGGGCTGCTTTTCCTTCGCGGCGGCCTCGATCGCCCCGCTCAGCTCGCGGGTCAGCACCTCGGTGAGGAACAAATCCTGGCCGTGCCATTTTTCCAGCCCGGTCACATGGTTCGATCCCTTGCCGAACGACTCTTTGGCAAAATAGGACGCCGGATGACCGATCTCGTTGCCGGCGATGTTCACGTCGAAGCCGATCTTCGCCGGATCCTGCCCGAAGGCCCCGCGGCTGCCGAAGTGGGCCTTGCCGCAGTGGATGGTCCGGTAGCCGGCGGCCTGCAGCAGGGCTGGCAAGGTTTTCTCCCCCGCCGCGATCCCGGTCCTGCCCCAGCCCTCCGGCGAGCGGAGGTGCTTCACATCGTTGTCGCCGTTCTCAACTCCCGCGGGGCTGGTCCAATTCGTCACGCGGTGACGCGCGGGGTTTTTCCCGGTCATCAGGGTGATCCGCGACGGCGTGCAAACCGGATGCGCGTAGGCGCGGGTGAATCTCATCCCGCGGGCGGCCAGCGATTCCATGTGGGGCGTCCGGTAGCGCCGGTTGAGGGCGGTGGTCACCGGCTGGCCGGCGGCGTCGTGGTAAAACGGCAGCGAGGTGTCCTGCCAGCCCATGTCGTCGACGATAAAGACCAGCAGGTTCGGGCGTTCCGCGGCGGCCACGGCCACGAGCAGGGTGGTGAGGAGAACGACCGCTTTCATCATGAGGCGGATACCGCCACGGCTGTCGGCAATCCTGCAACGAAAATCCCCCGCCGGGACTTGCCGCCGCAACCATCGCGCAGGATCGAGGTTTTCCCCTGCGTAACCGCTTCCCTACCGCCATGCTCCAAGCCGCACCTGACGAATGGACCCTTTTCGAGGCCGCGCATTTGCTCCGCCGCGCCGGCTTCGGGGGATCGCCCGACGAGGTCAAGTCGCTCCACGCGCTCGGCCGCCACCGCGCGGTGGAGAGCCTGCTGGTTCCCGCGGAGCCGGCCGATGCCTTTCCCCTGCCCGCTTGGGCGAACCGCGAGCAGGCGGTGGCCGACATGCGGGCCCGTTTGCAGGAAATGCAGCAAACCCGCCGGACCACCCGCGGCATGAGCCCGGAACAGGTGGACCGCCTGCGCCGCGAATCCCGCCAGAAAGAGCAACTGGCCAACCGCCGGAACGGCCTCGAAGGACAGGACTGGTGGTTCCGGCGGATGCTCTCCACCCAGGCCCCCTTGCGCGAGAAGATGGTGCTGTTCTGGCACGACCATTTCGCGAGCTCCTTGCAAAAGGTGAGACAGCCGGCCCTGATGATGATCCAGAACGAACTGTTCCGGCAGCACGCCACCGGTTCGTTCAAGGAACTCACCCACGCGATCCTCAAGGATCCGGCGATGATGCTCTACCTCGACGCCCAGAACTCGAGAAAGGGCAAGCCGAACGAGAATTTCGCCCGCGAGCTGATGGAACTCTTCACCATGGGCGAAGGGCATTACAGCGAGCGCGATATCAAGGAAGCGGCCCGCGCATTCACCGGCTACCAGCTCAACCGCCTGAACGGCTCCGTCACCCATGCCCCGAACCAGTGGGACGACGGCGAAAAGTTGATCTTCGGCACCAAGGGCCGCTTTGACGGCGGCGGAGTGATCGACCTGATCTTCGAGCAAAGCGCGGCCTCCGAACTGGTTCCGCGCAAGCTGTGGGAGTATTTCGTCGCCGAAAATCCGCCGACGGAGGGAGTGGCGGCACTCGCCAAGTCCTTCCGCGAATCCGAATTCCGCGTCGAACCCCTGCTGCGCGAGATCTTCCTCTCGCAGGCCTTCTATGCGGAGAAGGTCGTCCGCAACCAGATCAAATCCCCGGTCCAGTATCTGGTCCAGATGCTCAAGGAACTCGAGATCGCCAATCCGCCGCGCGGCTACATCCAGTCCGCCCAGCAGCAGCTCGGCCAAGTCCTGTTCATGCCGCCGAACGTCGCCGGCTGGGATTGGGGCAAGGCGTGGATCAACACCAACACCCTGCTCTCCCGCTACAATGTCGCAGGCTTCATCACCAAGGGCTCGCAGGAAGCGCCCAAGGACGCGCCCTTGGACGAGGTGCCGATGATGGACATGACCATGGACCGCAGGGAGACGCGGAGGGCGGGTGCGATGCAGTTCGCCGAGCGCGCATGGGCGGGGCCCGACTTCGAGAAAATCGCCCCGCGCCCCTTGCGCGAGGATCCGGAGAAGCTGGTCGATGCCCTGGTCTTCCGCTTCTTCCAAGCCCCGCTCGGGAAGAAGGAGCGCGGCACTTTCATCGAATACGCCATCTCCAAGAAAGGGGTGGTCTTCACCAACAAGGAGGCCGGCGAACTTTGCCACCTGATGTTGAGCACCCCGCATTACCAACTCGCCTGAGATTCCGACCCCTCACCACCCGATCCTGCCATGAAAACGCGCCGCGAATTCCTCCGTTCCACCATGCTGGGTGCCTCGACCGCCTGGACGGTACCCATGTTCGTCGAACACACGTTCGCCGACCTCCATCTCGGGGCCCGCAACCTCGCCACCCAGGCGGTCACCGGGAAAGATGATACGATCCTTGTCGTACTTCAACTCGCCGGCGGCAACGACGGCCTGAACACCCTGGTGCCCTTCGCCGACGATGCCTACCACCGGGCCCGCCCGCGCCTCGCGAAGAAGGAAAAACAGCTCATCAAGCTGAGCGACCAGCTCGGGCTCAACAGTTCGCTGCCCTTCCTGGGCAGCCTCTACAAGGAGGGCAATCTCGGCATCGTCCAGGGCGTCGGCTACCCGAACCCGAACCGCTCGCACTTCGTTTCCACCTCGATCTGGGAAACGGCGGACACCACCAACCGCTCGAATACCGGCTGGATCGGCCGCTATTTCGACAAGGCCTGCCCCGGCTCGGATCCCACGGTTGGCATCAGTCTCAACAAGACCCAGCCGGAATCCTTCGGTGCCCTCAAGAATCCCGGGGTCTGCCTGAGTTCACCCGAACTCTACCGGTGGATCCACGGCGGGGGTGAAAAGGCCCAAGCCGACGAATTCTTCGCCTCGCTCAACGCCCCCGAAGACGTCGACCACCCGGTGGACGGCGCCTCCATCGACATGCCTGCCGGCGGCAAAACCGGTGGCATCCAAGGCGAGGACAACCTGGCATTCCTCGAGCGCGTGGCCATGGACGCCCGGGTCAGTTCGGCGAAGATCCTGGAACTCGCCGCGAAATACCGGACCAAAGTGACCTACGACGGCACCCCGATTGCCCGGAGCTTGAACATGGTCTCGCGCCTGATTGCCGGAGGATTGCCGACACGGGTGTATTATGTCAGCCACGGCGGATTTGACACCCACAACCAGCAGATCAATTCCCACGACCGCCTGCTCGGCCAGCTCGATGGCGCGCTGAAGTCTTTCTTCACCGACCTCAAGGCGCAGGGCAACGACCGGCGCGTCGTGCTGATGACCTTTTCGGAATTCGGTCGCCGGGTCTCGGAGAACGCCAGCGCGGGCACCGACCACGGACGGGCGTCCTGCCTTTTCGTCGCCGGCGGGAACGTCAAAGGTGGACTTTATGGAAAGCAGCCCAGCCTGACCGATCTCGATTCCGGCGACCTGAAGCACAATGTTGATTTCCGCGGTGTTTACGCCTCGGTCCTGGAGGACTGGCTGAAGACCTCATCGAAACCCGTCTTGCGTGGGGAATTCCAGAAGCTCGGGATCATCGGGTAAATTCACCTCCCATCCGCCGCGTCCCGATTTGGAAGGGAGTTCTGTAGCTTGCCGAATCAACTGACGGCATCCAGCCGCAGCTCGCGCAGCGCGTGCAGGCTCCCCGCCGCGTCCTCCCGCAGCTTCCGCGCGCCGTCCTTGCGCTTCGGCCCGAAGTGTCCGCGGCACTTCGTGAAAACCCCCTCCACGAAGCTCCTGCTGCCGATCGCTACCCCGTCGCTGAACCACCGTACCCGGCACCTCAGCAGCTCCGCCCGCGACAGCTTCCCGCCGCTCCGCAGCACCGCCTCCACCCGTTCCTTCGAAAAGCCGGTCCTCTTCGCGGCGACCTTCAAAGTCGCTTTGACCGGGTCGTTTACCGGGACCGCAACCGGAGCAAC
>CAMCYK010000090.1 GCA_945883695.1 Akkermansia muciniphila
CGGACTCGGGCTGCGGGGCTTTTACAGACGAAGATTTACACTACCATCGACGATGGTCATCACCGGGTCCTCGGCCGCCACTTGGCTTAATGGTGAGGTGAAAGGGGCTGCAGAGAAAGCAAACATAGGACCTCTACTCGGTGGAATCAGACTCTCTGCTGGCTGGATGGAATGGATTGTCAGCTTCGTATCCCTCATCAATAGAGGCGGCTTTGTCTCGAGTGGCCATCACCGCTAGTTCGTCACATCTGTTGTTCTCTTCCACATCCGAATGTCCCTTCACCCACTGGAAAAATGGTTCATGGTGTGAGAGCAGGGAATCTAACTGTTCCCAGAGATCACGGTTCTGAACGGGGCTTTTGTTTGCCGTTTTCCATCCGTTTTTTCTCCACGAATCGAGCCAGCCTTTCTCGAAGGCACCGAGCAGGTACTGGGAGTCTGAGTGAATCATCAATTTGCACGGTTCCTTCACCGCTGCCACTGCTGCAATCAAAGCGCGCAGCTCCATTCGGTTGTTGGTAGTCCACCGGAAGCCCTCCGACAGTTCTTTCCGAGCACCTTTGTAAATGAGGACGGCTCCGTAACCGCCAGGACCGGGATTCCCACTACAGGCGCCGTCGGTGAAGATCACCACTTCCTTTTCGGGTGCCCTTGACACTACGATGAGGCGTTAGTGATGCAGCCTGGACTGATAAGGAACCCTGCATGAGCCAGTGGTTCGGCAAGACGAGGAACTGATTCTTTTACATGATCTGTGAAGGAAATGTACATGATGCCCTGCGCGTCTGACGGAACTTCTAGCTGCCGTTTCTTCAGAATCGCAACATTTGCTCTACCAAGAGCCGAGATCAGCATACCGGTCTCTAAAACGACATTTTGGCGCGCGCGAGGCTGTGCTTTGTCCGGTCCCTCTTTTCTGCGTAGCCCACATCATCCGGAGTAAGGAGTACGATGCCAAATCTAGCTGAACCGGACCTCGGGCCGATCTCCCTTTCCAAAGCCTCGATGATTGTTAGACCGCCACCCGCTGTGTTCTGGAGCACGAACGGGTCAAGTCCGAGCTTGTGAAGAACCAGCTCCAGCTGTTCTCGAGCCTGAACATCGTGGCCATGAACGACAAAAACCTTTTTATTCGGCTCAGGCTGGGGAGGCACCGTGCCCTCGACGGCGGACACGATTGCTCGAGGCTTTGGCGTCCCGGTAAGGTCGCTCAGAGCCTCCTTGAGACGCGCTGCTTCATCCTTATCGCCCTGGTACTGGACCGTTCCAGTGCTGGGCCACCAGTTGATGATTGCGCCTTCTTCGGTCCTGATGTGCTGAGCGGACCCCTTCATCTCGCATGTTTCGATGGTGAACCCTGCCGATTTCAACATCGATTGGAGGTCGCCGAGTGAGCCTTTGTACTTCGTCATTAGGTTTCTGTGGGGCTTGTCCCTCTGCCAAAGTACCTAGATTCTCGGCGATGCCATTTCAATGAAGAACTGTGAGGTCTCTTCGACCCCGTATTGGCGGAGCTGGCTCTCCGTTGGTGGTGCCCGGCCGGCGGGCGCGTTCTTGATCCCTTTCCCGGCGGAAGCGTCCAGGCGGCCGAGTTCGGCCCGGTGCCTGGATTGGCCCTGTGGATCACTGGTGACAGCCGGAACCTGCCGGCCCTGATCGGCGAGGCGGAGCCGTTCGACGTCGTTCTGAGCTGTCCGCCGTATTTCGATCTGGAGGTTTTCAGTGATCGGCAGGAGGACCTGAGTGCGGCCGGGAGCTACGCGGGCTTCCTCGATGGTTACGGGAGATCAAAGGGCACGCAAGCGCGCGGCTCGCCCCGGATGCCTTTGCCTGCTGGGTGATCGGGGACGTGCGAGATTCCCGCGGATGGTTCCACGGGCTTCCTATGACCGCGGCTTCGGGCGGCTGAAGATCTCCCTGCGCAGGCAACAGATCGAATCGGCCAAGGCCGGGAACACCGCGATGCTGATCTGGCCGGGCAAGAAGCTCCTTGAGCAGGCCGACAAGCGGGAAATTAAGGAAGAGGCGACGGTGACCCAGAAGACGGCGACGCTGGAGCCGACGCCGGAAGACGCGGAGTTTTTGAGGAGGAAGGCGAGGGTGGTTCTAAAGCATGCAGAGATTTGACTTTGCACTGCCCGCTGACACCCTCGGCGAATGGACGATGATGAAACTACGGTGGGAGACCAATCCCACACAGAGTCGGCATTTCGTCGCGGGGTTGCCCATGGGGTCCAGGCCGCAATGAAGGTGATTTCAGGACCAAACAAGACCCGAGACGACGCATTTGATGAGCTCGCAACCTTTGCGCAAGTGATCGATGACTGGAGGTCAGGACGCGCAGAAATCAACGGTTGGACAGGAGAGCCATGGCATTGGACCAAAAAATCGTACAAGGATTATTTGGATAAATTCAAAGGAACTTGGTGACCTCCATCGCCATCCGCAGCACCTGCTCCTGGAACAGCGGGACGCCGAGGGTGCGCCGGAGGATCGGCTCGCAGGCGGGGTGGATGTAGTCGATTTTTTCCCTGCCACAGCGCCGGATGAGGTACGGGTGGACCAGGTCGCCGACGATGGGTCCGGGGCGGATGATCGCCACCTCGATGGCCAGGTCGTAGAAGCAGTGCGGCTTCATGATGGGCAAGGTCGCCATTTGGGCGCGCGACTCGACCTGGAAGGTGCCGATGGTGTCGGCGCGGCAGAGCAGGTCGTACACGGCCGGGTCGTCCATCGGGATCGTCGCGAGGTCCACCGGCTTGCCGCGGCCGGCGGAGATGACCAGCGCGTCCTCCATCGCCGCCAGCATCCCCAGGCCGAGCGGGTCGATCTTCACGATGCCGAGGTCCTCGCAGTCGTCCTTGTCCCACTGGACCACCATGCGGCCCGGCATCGTCGCCGGCTGGAGCGGCACCACGGCATCCAGGCTGGGTTCGCAGACGATTCTCGCGCTGGATTCATCAATCGGAAATCCCTGCGCTTCCGAAGCAATCCGCCCGCGACATGCGCCCCCTCTGGCGCAGATCTAACGCCGAACCCGACCTCGACTGGTTCAACCGTCCCCGGAATCCCTCCAATCCCGATCCCGATGGCTTCGACCAGCGCCCCGGGTGGCAGCCAGCCGAGCTCCGATTGGACGACGGCCGAACCCTGGTTCTCGACGAGTTCTGATTCCGCCCGCCCGACTGCCATAAAGCCGCTGCCAAAAACCATCTTGGCAAGGCGGACCGGAAGGCTACGCTCGGAGCCAATGATTTTCCCTCCAGACACTCCCAATCCCGCCAGTTCTCGGCCGTCCGACGGCCATTCTTCCTTTCAGCGTTTCAGTTTTCAGCATTTCAGTTTTTCCAGAATTCCCCTTTTCCCCCGCAACCCCCTTTTCCCCGCCCTCCGGACCGGCCCTATGGCTGTTTCAGGAGCCTCCCGCCAAAAGCAAATTCCTAGCAGCCAAACAAAAAATGTTCGAACTTGCTAAAAACAGCAACCAGGCCGAACGGCCGGGGAGGCGGCGGCGCATGTCCAGGCTGTCCTCCGGGTCCGCTAAAGGCCGTTGCGGCCGACTTAGTGCGGTCTTCCCAACTCCCCGTCCACCAGGAAGGAACAAAGTCCTTCTTGCCATGAAATTGACCCGAACGGTTCTCTCTGGTCTCGCATGCGTGTCCCTCGCCGCCGCGCGCGAGCTTCTTCCCGAACGCTGGTTTGAAAACGTCCCTTCAGCTGATGGAGCCATCCAGCAGTCGCTGGTCTTTCGTACGGTTGCGGGCGTCCACTACGAGATCGAGACATCCGAGAATCTGAGCGTCTGGTCGAAAGTCGGCGAGATTTACGGACTTGGCCACGAATTCGTGATAGCAATGCGGCAATTCACTCCTCCGCCGCCGCTTCCTCCTGGGGAAAATCCGCCCACACCGCCGCCCAACCCTGCGGTCCACGCAAGCGTGATGCTCCGGCCTTCAAACGGCGTGGGGGGCGGAACGGTAGCATCTTGGAGATCACTGGATAGCGGAGGACCGGTAGTGGTACTCCTCGAAGACGAGCTCCATCAGGACTGGGCGAACATGCCTTGCTACTGGCAGCGGCATGGGGACCACTACTTTATCATCGGGCACACGTCCCACCAGACTTCTCCCCCACCCGATGAGTTCCACCTTGGCCCCCAAGACGTCGGACTGCTTGCCCAGTTGGAAGCCAGCCTCCCCGAAATGAACCAGCACGTCGCCACCGCTGTGGCGACTTCCCGGAATACCCCGCTACCGCCTCCGCCGTCAGCAGGCTCCCGAAAATTCTGGCGGATACGCGCCGATTGGAGCATGGATACAGACGGCGATGAGACTCCTGATTGGGCCGAGTTCGAAATTGGAGCAGATGATCAGCATCCGTCCCACGCGTTTGCAGATGCCTTTGTCGCCGATATCGACGGCAACGGTGTTGCCGACGGTTTACAAATGGACCTTGACCAAGACGGGGTTGCTGACGCCATCGACACCTCGCTTGTAGATGCCTTGGCGGACCAGGTGACCACCGCGGTGCCCCGCTTTGCCGTGTTTCCTGTAGCGCGCCCAGCTCCGACTGGTGTGACTCCGCCACCCATTTCAATCAATGACCGCGGAACAATTCTCTGGAATGACGGATTTTGGACGGATGCCGCTTGGCAACCGCTGGTGTCCGGGACCGGAGGCTTGGCAACCTACGGAGCCGTGGCCCAGAATGACCACGGCGAGATTGTGGGAAATGGCCAATGGACAATCCCGGCTGCATTTCCCGGCCTGACGCCCGTTACCGTGAAATGGGAATCGCCGTTTTCGAATCCAGCGGCGATCCTATTGGAAGGCACCGACGAGGATGCCGGGAAAGTATTTCACGGCCCAATTGTTGGTGATGCGAACAACGGCCCTTTATTCAGCAACGACGGTCGGGTAATCGCGGCCACCTCTTACTACAAAGTATCTCAAAGCGGTTCCCTGCAAGTGGGCACGCAAGACGACGGCCAACCGTCGATCTGGACATTGCCGGGCAGTGGACGCACTCTTTCTCGTGTAACTCTCGATCATGGATTTGCGCACACCCTCGATGGGGACACCTACTGGGGTTACAACGTCCAGACGGAGCAAGTCATGTTCCAAGCACCGGGCAATCCCCCGCCGCCCGATCGGGCACCTAGAAACCTCGTGCGATCATCGACAGGCTTGCTTCATGCCTTCTACAACGTGGCTTCCCCTCGGATCCTCAAAGATGGAATTTGGGATACATCGATCAATTTGCTGAACGGAATCGATATGGCCGTCGATGGAACGGCTATCGCCGCGAAGATTGGCTCGACGGTTGCGCCGCTCCAGTTGAATGGCAAATGGCAGCCCATCGCGAATACCATTCCCGGAGCAACCGATTGGAAAGATAACACCGTATCTCTACTCGACACCTCCTCCGGTGGCTGGATCCTCGCAAAGCGGGGCGACCCTGAATCCCCGTTATACGGCGCGCTCCTGCCGCTACGAGTCAAAGGGAACCGCGAGGTCGATGGAACGGTTTTACAGGATGCCGTGGGTGTTGACGACTTTTCGATCCGTAGCTCCGCGCCAGGTGAAGCCGTCGCGGACAAGATTTGGATCATGGCACCATCACACGGTGGCGAAACCCACGTGAAGGTCTTCGCTCCGATCCACGCATCATGCCCGGTTGAACTGAGCAGTACAGGAATTGAGTTTAACGGAGCAGGCTCATCCGTAACCCTGACCCAGGCCGAAACCGTATTCAGCATCACAGCATCGAATGCTACCGTCCCAGGGAGCGGAATTCCACTCGTTGTCCCAGGGAGCGAGATTCCGCTCGTGATTAAGCTGGGAACCGGCAAAACCGCTCAATCCTTCAGCAGCCCAATCAGCTTCAAAGCGATGAAACAGAGGACTGTGAGAGTTCGCGTCTGGAAAGTGAAGGGTGACAACGGCGAACTTCCTTCATTTAGCCCGACAAAAGAAGAACTTGAAAACCACCTCAACAAAATCTTTAAATTTCAGATTAATGCTATTTTCGATTGCAACCTTGAAACAATTGGTCCGCTTAACTACGATACTGCAAACGCGACTGTTTTTGGAGCCCCCACAAATCAAAGCGCCCTCGTCGAACCGGACAATGGAATTCTCGATTTCACGGAGGATTTCGCCGGGGAGATGTCGATCATAAGAGTTGGGGGGCACGTCACCACATTCAATATCAATTTGTACATTGTCGGTGGATCTCACTGGGTCGCGGCAAGGCGGTGGGACGCAGAAGGATCAAAAATTGCAACCCTGAAGGCCCAGGCGATTGCCAATAGAAATGAAGAGAACACTCGTCGCGAGTGCTGGATTCCTGGAGAAAGCATCACCCCTGCTGACGGTTTGCAGACGATCGCACATGAGATCGGCCACATACTTTTCGGAGATGGTCACCCCGAGAACAACACGGGACCGGCTCCGCTGCCGTCTACCCCAAGGCCACCTCGGCTCATGTGTAGCGACCCAAAACTTCGGGCAATCGGGGGACTAAGACGACTCACGGTTAAAGGCGAATGGGACGAAGTCGTTGAGTGGTTCAAGCTGGAAATTCGCGACAATCGAATGCCGCAATGAAAAATAATTTCTTATTCTTGGTTGCTGTCTTCGGGCTTTGTTCATTTATGACCCCGCAAGAACAACTTGAGTGGACCGACCACTTTAGAGAGGAGATTGCAGTCATAGCCAAAAATCCAACCTACGAGCAAATCAGAATGCTTTGCGACTTGGTCGCAAGCGAATCCGAGACAGTACATGCGAACGAGATCCGCACGCTCGCGTGGAACAAACTTCAAGAGATTCCAGATTTTCCCGATCGAATCTACAAAAATATAATTGATTCCAGAAGCGAGTGGGCTTCAAGCAAGGAAAATCCTTACCGTTACAACAAAGCCAGAGGTTGGGGCATTCCCCGGCTCGGGAGGCTACCCCATCACGGATCAGTGAGGGTACTTGGCGAATTCCTTTATGATGATGAGTTGCCGGGCTACGACACCGAGTTTGAGGCAGCGGTAAAGGGAGGAACGAGCTCCAACAGCATCTTCGCTATCAGGGCACTAGGACGTCTCGTCGACAAGCCTCCTGTTCAAGGTGATCCTGAGAAATACACACGCAATGATGTCCGCACCTGGCAACTCTGGTTCGAGCAAGTGAAATCGGGTAGCCGCACCTTCCGCTTGAAGGGCAACCCCCAGGAGTTCAGTCTCGCCGGACCGGCCAGCGAAATCCGGACAGCCACGACAGGTTCGTCACTAGATTCAAACCCGAGCCCGACGGAGACTGCTGCGAGCGCGAAAAAGATGGGCCATATTCCCGTGGTCGGCATTGTGGGAGCAGTAGCATTGTTGTCGCTGGCACTCTGGACCGTCGCCCGCCGGAATGCGGCCCGGGGTTGATCCCCGAACATTTACCCCCAATTTACCAAGAGAATCCCCTCCCGCGGTGTCTTGTTTCATGGATGCGGCTCTTCCGCCCTTCCGTGAACCCCGAGACATCATGAAATTCCAAATCCTGCCCCTCGCGGCGAGCCTCGTCTTCGCCCTCCGTTTCCTCCACGCCGAGCCGGTGCCGGCTCCCGTCGCCGAAGCCCCGAAACCCGCGCCGGCGATCGAACCTGCCAAACCGGTCGAACCCGCCCCGCCGGCCGATCCCGCCAAGCCCGCCGAGCCGAAGAAACCCGCCGAGCTCCCTCCGCCGAAGCCGCTCGGCAACGAGGTCGCCAAGGGCCTCGCCTGGCTCGCCAAGGCCCAGAATTCCGACGGCGGCTGGGGCCAGGGCGGCGGCTGGCGGGTCAACTGCCAGCAAGGCCAAGGCGGCCGCGTCGAAGGCGATTAGATCGCCGATCCCTCCGACATCGGCAACACCGCGATCGCCCTCCAGGCCTTCCTCCGCGCCGGCACCAAGCTCGACAGCGGCGAACACTCGCAGGCCGCCGCCTTCCTGCTCGCCCGTAAGCGTTCAACAGAGCCCCTCTCGCATTTCCGCGAGAGATCTCGCAGCTCTGGCTCCTATGCTGCGGCCGTATTGTCGGCGATGGCCGGTTCGGCTTGGGCCTTCAACCAGGCGGCGGGCAGCAGGTCCGGCAGATCTTCCGGGGCCGGATCGTGGACCATTCTTCCGAAGAGACCTACTTGAAGTCTTGAAGTCGCCGAACGTCAATGGGGTCAGTCCTCACGAATTCACATTTGGGTTGCCTTTCCTTCCTGTCTCGGATAGGCAAGCTGCATGGCCCGCCCTTTGAGATTCCAGTACCCCGGAGCGGTTTGCCAAGTGATGGCGCGGGGAGATGGAGGCGACGCGGTGTTCGAGACCGATGACGACCGGAGGGCCTTCCTTTCCCGTCTCGGGGGTCTGCGCAAGCCACGGTTGGCGGGTCTGTGCCTGGGCATTGATGTCGAACCACATCCATCTGCTGCTCGAAACCCCGCAGGCGATTGGGGTGACGGGGATGAAGTGGTTGCTCGGCACCTTCAGCCAAGGGTGGAACCGGGCGCGGCGGCGGCATGTGTTCCAGGGGCGCTACAATCTCTGGAAGGAGAGTTTCAAGGACCGCCTTCTCAAGCTGTTGGAGAAGCCGGTGGCGCGCGCCAGGGGCGGCGGCGCGGCCCGGGGGGAGGGGCCGGTGCGGGACCGCGGCGAGAGGGAGGCCGGGAGATTGCTGGCCGAGGGGGCGCGGGAACTCGGATTGCCGGTTGACGGAATCGAATTTGCGAAGCTCCGGAAGAGTGAATCGCGGAAGGTCAATTTGGCATTGCTGCTGCGGACGCACACTACGGTCTCAGACGAATGGATCGCAGGAGAGCTCGCGATGGGTCATACGGCAAGCGTCAGCCGCCTAGTCGCGCACTGCCGGAGCGACCGGAAGGGGGGGCATGGAGGTACAGAGACTGGGCGCGATGTTAATCCATGAGGACTGACCCCATGGCTGCTGACCCCATGTCTGGGGGGCGGGGTCGGGCGGATTGGGTGGCGAAGCGAGGCGAAAAAGTGTCTGCGGCAGAGAATCCTGCGGAGGTGCCGATACTTTCCCAAGGTTCACGGTTACGGCGCGCCTTTGCTTTCCGGTCGCGGTCCACCCCAACTCAGGCGGGTTAGCAATGGTTCCGGAACCATCGCGAACAAATCGCCGATCAGTTCCAATTGACGGCGATAGTTGGGCGACCGTGACGGGCTGCATTGATCATGGTAAATCCGGGCCTGATGGTTGAGGAACCAGATGTCGTGGTCGACGAAGTCTAGATCGAACAGGGATTCACAAAGGTTGTGGATCAGTTCCGACTCGTAGAAAGCCGAACGGTCGCGCATTCGACGCCACCAAGGCCAGGAGTTCACGTTGCGTATCCATGGAAGCGCCAGCCTCAGCATTTCGCGGTAGATCTCCTGTTTTGGCGACATCAGGGTCTAGGTGAGAATGGTGTTGTTTGGGGTGAACCTCGCGAACCAGTCGTAGTCGTGAGTGGTCGCGATGACCGGACAACGGAGCCGTTTCATGAGGGGGACACTGCGGCGGATCAGGTCCTGGAATCTGGCAATGATGAGTAGGGCGGCGATATCCGCGCTTGTCTCGAACTCCTCATCCCATTCTTGATAGGCCTTTTGAAGCGGCTCCATCCCGCTCAAGGTGAAGGTCGCGAAGACGTCGGAATCGTGATCACTGAGCCATTCGGGGTCGATGAGCGTGCCGCAGGTCCGGTAGGCGAACAGGTCGAAATACCAACGACCGGTGTTGAATTCGAACGCGTTGGTTTCGGCGTAGATGGCACGAACCTCAAAGCGGTGTTCTTGAGCATTGATGAAGAGATCGAAGTGTCTCGCGACTTCTTCGGGAGAATCCTTGAAATCCAGATCCAGCGCTTGATGGAATGGTCCGGGTCTCAGTGTCCGGAGAACGGTGGATATCCTGTCAATGGCGGTCAGGGTATCCCCGTTCGCGATGTAAGGCTCAAGGGAGCTGGCGTGTTCGAAAACGTCCATGACGCTCACTCTGACCGCTTTCCCGTTGCCGGATCGATGGTGATCGGCCAGCCGGGGTAGGGCTGGTGGTCGGGGGCGGGCTGGTCGGGGGAGGCCCAGTAAGGCCAGTTCTCGAGGCGGACTTTTCCGCTGGCGGGGTCCCAGGTGGTGATCGTGTAGCCGACGGCGCGGTCGAACAGGCGGGCGGGTTCGCGGTCGATGTCGTGGGGATTGGCGACGGCGTGGATGGTGATGAGATTGCCGAAGCCATCCTCGAAGTCGCCGGTCCACTTGGGCGCGCCGGGGCGGCGGTTCTTGCCCTCGGTGGACGGCATCCAGCGGCGCGGCCAGACATTGGCGATGGCCGGCGTGCTGATCCACCAGGGTCCGTCGCCCCAGGTGGCGAGCCCGTATTGGCCGGTGCTGCCAAGGTGCTGGTCGCCGGTGATGTGGACTGCCTTGGCCTGCGCCAGCAGTTTGAGCGCCCTCAGCCGGGCGGCCCCCGGCCAGCCGTTGGTGTCGAAGTCGGCCTTTGGAACGTCATCCAGCGCGTAGCCACCGGGCGGCAGGACCTCGAGATCCGGCACCCCGGCGTCGGAGGTCATCGACCGCGGGAGGGTCTGCGGGGCGCAGAACGGCGACTGCGAGAGGGCGATCCGGAATTTGGCGCCCTTGGCGGGCGACCCGGCCCAGCGGCCGAGAAAGTTCTCCTGACGGATGCCGAGCAAGTCGGCCTCCGCTGGTCCGGCAGAGGTCTTGGGATCCCAGGTAAGCGACTGGGGCCAGCCGTTCTCGATCAGGGCGTCGGGCAGCAGCGCTTTCGGGGCGGATTTGAACTGGCGGTCGGACAGGATCACGAAATCGAGCGGTCCCCAGGCATGGCGGGTGAAATAGACGCTCATCCCGCTGCGGCACGGCGAGGGGTCGGCGGGGTCGGGCAGGTTGCCGGTTTGGGTCCGGTGGACCGCGTTGACGAATTCGACGGACATCTTGTAGCCGCCGGAGTCTTGCGCCGGGTTGCCGTAGCCCTTCGAGGTGTCGGCCGGATTTCCGCCCGCCCCCCACAGATTGCCGTGGAAGACATCGTGGTCGTCGGGAATCGTGACCGACGGCGTGTCGCGCAGGATGTCCCGCCAGGTCCAGCCGTGCATGGCGTATTTCCGCAGGTAGGAGAGGATGCTGCGGTCGCTGGGGCGGTGGTCGTAGACCAGCCCGTAGCCGCCGATCGCCTCGTAGATCTGGTCGCCGTGGAAGGTGATGAAGTCGGGCTTTTGGTCGCGGATCCGGGCGACCAGTTCGGAGTGGGGGAAGCCGGTCGCGTCGTTGCACGAGAGGGAGGCGATTTTCAGCGGGCGGCCCGTCGCGGCAGGGCGGATTTTGCCCCGGAACGACGCGTCCCCGAGCTTCACCTCGTAGTCCATGTCCTTGGCCGGGTCGAGCCGCAGCACCCGGAAGCGGGCGGTCCGGGAGAGCGGATCGAGGTCGGCGGTGACGGGATCGCGGCCGGGCAGCAGGAGCTGGAGTTCGTGGCGTTCGCCGCGGCCGAAGGGCGCGGCTTGGGCGAGCAGGCAAAGCGTGCCGTCGTTGTCCATCGTGTAGCTTGTCCAGAGGACCGGACCGAAGGCGCGGCCGGGATGCCGCCCGACCTTGGTGCCCGAGAGTTCCAACTTGCTGAACGCGAAACGGCCCTCTCCCTCGCGCTTCTGCGGGATCGGGGCGAGCTTGGCAGGGCGCGCGGCGGCCAGATTGACGGCGGGGGCCGGCTGCGTGGAAGCGGTCATCGAGATCAGGCCGGGCAGCCAGCTTTCGTGGACCTGGGTGACCACGCTGCGCAGGATTTTGCCCCCGGCGTCCTGAACCAACAGGCTGAGGCGGTAATTCGGCGCTTCCGCCGGCTCGCCTTTGAGCTCGAGCACGACCCCGTGAAGCGGCAACGGCAGCGGTTCCCCCTCCGCCTTGACGCCGCCGATGAAGGGACGGCCGGTGAAATCGATACCCGCGGCGAAGCCGCTCCCGCTGATCGCGCTTTCGCGAAAATCCCCGGAACCACCCCGCAGGCCGGCTTGAAAGCCCGCGAATCCTTCACCGAACAACTCGAAGGAGACCTGATCGAGGTGCATCCGCGCGTTGAAGGGCCCGCGGGTTCCGGTGATTTCCGCGGTGAGCAGCACGACATGCCGGTTGCCGCCGGAGAAGGTGTTTTCCAAACGGCCCTTCGAGGCGATCCAGTCCTCGGCCGGATTCGCCCAGAAATCCTTGCCGGGCCAAGGGCGATTGACGTTGGCCGCGATGTCGGGAATGAAGCGGTCTTGCGCGCCGGCCAGGCAGGTCGCCGCCAGCAGGGAGATTAACGATCGGACGATCACGCTTCGACCCTAGGAAAACGGTGCCGCCCGGCAACCGCTGAATCGGTCTCAACGCCCGTTTTCGAGGTCGGACTTCGATTTATTCAAATACTGCTCGTCGCGCAGCTTGCGGAGATATTCGAGATAGCGGCGCTGGGCATCCGGATCCGCGGCACCGGGCGTGCTGGCCGGACCCGCCGCGCCGGTGGTCTGGCCGTATTTCTTCCACGGCCCGTAGGGCACCTGGGCGGCTTCGACAAAGCGCCAGTGGCATTTCTTCCCGGACTGGAGTCCGAGGTAGTCGCGGACCGCAGGCGAAATGTCGAGCGCGGCCGCCTTGTTGTTCCGGTTCTTCGGCGGCTTGCCCTGGAACACGTATTCCCAATCGTCGGTCACCCACGGGCCGCAGTCTTCCCACTGGGCGTAGCAACTGCGCTTGCCGTCGTAGATTTGCACCCAGCGGCCCTTCAGCACGGTCTTGCCGGGCGCGGGATTCATCCGGGCGAACCACGGGATCACCTTCGCGGCCTCCGGTTTGTGGCGCGACCAGCCGGCGACGTCGTTGTAGGGCAGGGCGATGTAGAAAGGATTCAGCCGCGGGGTGAAGTGCTTCGGCCGGAACTCGCCGGTGCGGTGGTCGGCGATCCGCGCGCCGGGATCCGGATCGTCATAGCCGCCGAAATTGATCGCCCACTCCTGGTCCCAGGAGGATTTGTGGTTGGGGGTCGGGTTGTTCTGGGTCGGCTGCTCGCCGACCCAGAAGACGGTGACGGTGATATTGTGGCGCCACGGATAGAGGATTCCGTTTCCCGGTTGGACCGGCCGGACCGGCGAGGTCGGCCGGTTCGAGGTCGGAATCACCACCCGCGGCAGGTTGCCGGTGGAGGTGGTGGCTTGGCCAAACAGCGAGGGCGAGGCGATCACCATGGCCAGCAGCGCGCGGCACAAGAACCCGCCGGAGCGGCCCCCGCGGTTTCCTTTCCCAAGCTCGGTCGGTAGGGTTCTCATCATCGGTTGTCTCTTAAAACCGCCGGAGCACGGTGTCCCGCAGGAACCGGTCGTCGGGGGCCGGGTAGTCAAGCGTGTGGTGCAAGCCCCTCGATTCCCGGCGGCGGATGGCGCAGTCGACCACCAGAGAAGCGACCGCGACGAGGTTGCGCAACTCCAGAATGTCGGCCGTGACCCGGTGCCCCCAGTAAAACTCCCGCACCTCCTTCTTCAAATTCCGCAATCGCGTGCCGGCCCGGCGCAGCCGGTTGTCGGTGCGGACGATCGACACGTAGTCCCACATCAGGCGGCGCAGCTCGTCCCAATTGTGGTAAATCACCACCAGTTCGTCGGGCGCGGTCACGTCGCCGTGGTGCCAGCCGGGGATCTCGGGCGCGTCATCGGTCCACTTCGCCACCCCGTAGCGGCTGAGGATCTCGGCCAGCGCGCGGCGGGCGATCACGCTCCCCTCGAGCAGGGAATTCGAAGCCAGCCGGTTCGCGCCGTGCAGCCCGGTGCACGCCACCTCGCCGATCGCGTAGAGCCCGCGGATGGTCGTCCGGCCGTTCACGTCGGTCACCACCCCGCCGCACTGGTAATGGGCCGCCGGAACCACCGGGATCGGGTGCTTTTCACAATCGAGTCCGAAGCCCAGGAGCTTCTCATAAATGAAGGGAAAGCGCTCGCGCATGAAACCCGGCGGCTTGTGGGTGACGTCCAGATAGACACAGGCGGCGCCGGTTTTCTTGATCTCGCGGTCGATCGCGCGGGCCACGATGTCGCGCGGGGCGAGCGATCCGCGCGGGTCGGAGTTCCGCGTGAAATCCTCGCCGCGGGCGTTGACCAGGATTCCGCCCTCGCCGCGGACCGCCTCGCTCACCAGTAAGGACCGGGCTTCGGGGCCGGTCGCGGCGGGATTGTAAAAGCAGGTCGGGTGGAACTGGATGAATTCCATGTTCGCGACGCTCGCCCCGGCCCGCCAGGCCATCGCCACCCCGTCGCCGGTCGCGGAGTCGGGATTGGTGGTGTAAAGGTAAACCTTGCCGCAGCCGCCGGTCGCCAGCAGCACCCGGTCGGAGCGGAAAATCTTCACCTCGCCGCTCGCCTTCTCGAGCACGTAGGCGCCCAGCACCCGGTCCTCGGTGGTCGCTCCCAGCTTGCCGGTGGTGATCAGGTCGATGGTGAAATGATCTTCCAGCAGCGTCAGGTTCGGCGTCCGCCGCGCGACCTCCACCAAGGACTCGGCGATCTCCCGGCCGGTGGTGTCACGGGCGTGCAGGATCCTCCGCTTCGAGTGCCCGCCTTCCTTGCCCAGCGCGAAATGGCCGTCGTCCTTGTCGAAGTCCACGCCGTGGCCGGTCAGGTCGTCGATGGTTGCCGCGCCTTCGCCAACCACCGCGCGCACCACGTCCTCGCGGCACAGCCCGGCTCCGGCATCGAGGGTATCGGCGACGTGGAGCTCCACCGAGTCGCCGTCGTCGCAGAAACCCGGCGGCAGCACCGAGGCGATTCCGCCCTGCGCCCAGGCCGTGTTGGAATCGAGGGCCGCGCCTTTCGTCAGGACGATGACCGACCCGTGGGCGGCGGCGCGGATGGCAAAGGAAAGTCCGGCAATGCCTGCGCCGATCACCAGGAAGTCACACGTCATGGGGGCGGCAGGATGGCCGGGGAAATCCGAGGGAAAAGGGCAAAAGTTGTCAGGATTCCCCTTCGGAGCGCGGCGTGGATCAAAGCACGAGGAGGTTCTCAGGTCTGGCGGAAGGAACCGCCGCGAGCGGGATATTCCGATCAAAGGTAACCAAGCGGCCGTTATTTCGGACGGAGAGGGCCAGCAGGTAAATGTCGGTCAGGTATTTCGGCGTGAGGATTTTCCGGTGGTCGAAAAGAACGGGATCGGAGAGTTCAAGGTCGTCCGGCCAGAAATGGTGGTCCGCGGCCCGGGTCGCCTGTTGCAGGCGGCGGGCGATGTCCGCGACCGGCAGGCGGCCCGGGTAGGCAGGTTGGGAAATGATCCGGATGCATGCGTTCCCGGTCAGCGGGCAGGTGGCCCACCCATCCGAGCGGTTGGCGGTCAGCCATTGTTGTGCGGGCCGGTGATGGACGTGGGCCACGTCGAACAGGGCGATCAGCAGATTGGCGTCGAGCAGGGAGGTCATGCTCACTCGGATTCTTCGGCAAGCCTCCGGACCATCTCGGCCGTTACCACGCGGCCTTCCGCCGGGATCGTTTCGAAGCCATTCTCAACCTGCGATCCGATCCCGACCGCAGCGGGGGAGGAAAGGGCCCGCCGTGCAAGGTCGGACAAGACTTGACCCGCGGTGCGCTTCGACCGGGCCGAAATCTCCTTTGCCGCCTCCAGTACGTCCGCGTCGATATCGAGGGTCGTTCTCACGCCATTGAGAGTTGGTCATCTGATGCCGAAGTCAAGATTTGGTGCAAAATTGCGTCTTCGATGCGGATGGAGAATCCACGGGCAGGTCAGGGCGACAACCTGACCACCGCCAGTCTGGCCGCTTGCTTGATCCGGCCGGCTGGGCCGGGGGGAATAAAGATTCCGGTTGCCCCTTGCCGACGGTTTCCGAGAATCCGGGGTACGCCGTGATGCTTATGAAGAAACCTCCCCTGCGGGCGTTTGCCGTGGTCCTGCTGGCCGCCGCCGCCCTTGCCGTGATCCTGGCAAACCGGCCCGGGTTGGAACCCGCCGGAGGGCCGGGGGCGGAGGCCGTTCCGGCCGGCCCGCGGGAATCCGGCCCGCGACCGGGCGGCGTTCCCCGGCCGGCGAAATCCCCGGCGACCGCCGGGGCCGCACCGGCCTTCCGGACCGATGAGCAAGGGATCGTGGACACGGCCGACTACGACGCCGACCAAGACGGTCTGCCCGAGATCGCCACGTTCGTGCGGATCTACCGGATGCTCAAGACCAGCGCCGGGAAGCATGACATGCTCCAGAATGTCCGGATTCTGGAGCCGCCGGACGATCCCGTGATCAACCAGTTGATCATCACGGAAGCCGCGCGATCCGAGGATCCCGAGATCCGCTCGGCCGCCCGCGACGCGCTCTTCGAATACGGCGGCAAGAGGGCCGGCGCGGCCTTGGCGGATTACATCGCCACGCAAACCGGCATCCACGACCTCGAGGAACTCAAACGGACCCTTGACAAGACAGGGCTCCCGCCGTCGAACAGCCGAAACGAGGACCGATGATATCTCGACCGACTCGGAAAACACCTGTCTTCAACCCACAAACCGTTGGATTCCATGAAACTCATCACCATTCTTGCCCTGGCCATGGCCTCGGTCATCACCGCGAATGCCGGCGACACGCCAAGCACCTATTACAAGGTGAAAATCAGTGCCGATGCCACGCTCCAGACCTCGATCGACAAGACCGCCAAGGCCAAGGTCACCACCAGCGACGTGATCAAGGCGCTGATCGACCAATACGACCGCACCAATATTGACAACTTGCCGTCCACCAAAGCCAGCGACTACGACCTCGTCGCTTCTTATGCGGGAGGAAATGACCAAGTCATGGGAGCCGCGACCTATTTCCTGGTTCGTGCCCGGGGACAGGGCAACCAGTTCAAGACCCGGATTCCATCCAGCATCCTCAGAACCAACGGTGGTGAAGCCGTGTTCAAGCGGGTTTTCACCGCGAACAGCTCGACCGTCAAAGTCAACGTCACGGACTCGTTTTCCACCCTCAACCTCAACACTGCCACGTTGGATATCCGGGCCCAAGGGCTCGCGGATGCTCAAGTGACCGTGAAGAACGTCAACGACGGGAATCCGGGCGATGAGTTCCTCAGCCTCGTCAAAAACGAATTCGAAGGTCATCACGTGATCGAGACCGACGATGCCGATGGCGTCGGCACCATCAACGCGAAGATTGAAGGAAAGCTGAAGACCGAAACCTTCGACGATCTGCCGACCCTCATTTGGTTCGACCTCTGACGGATCGCGCGAAGGGTCGTCCCACCGGACCGTTCCCGCCCTATTCCCGCCAGCAGTCCGCGCCACCGCGCGGACTGCTTTTTTATCGATGGAGCGGGTGGCTCCAACCTTGGGCAGGGGGGCGCCTGGGTGCTTGCCGGCCCGTTTCACGGCGGCAGCGTGACGTGGTCGATCAAGCGCACGTCGCCGTAGAACACCGCCGCCGCCAGCACCGCCGGCCGTTTGATGGGACTGACCGGTTGGAGGGTCTCGGCATCGACCAGTTCCAGGTAGTCGATCCGCAGGAAAGGGGAGTCCTCGAGGTGCTTGCGGGCCGCGGCGAGGAAGGGCGCGGCGGAGCGCTCGCCGAATTGGAGCAGCGAGCGGGCTCCTTCCAGCGCCCGGCGGATCCGTGGCGCGTCGGCGCGATGCTCCGGGCTCAGCCGGACATTGCGCGACGACATCGCCAGCCCGTCCGGCTCGCGGACCGTCGGGTGGCCGATGATTTCGACCGGCAGGTCGAGGTCGCGGGCCATCCGGCGCAGGATGGCGAGTTGCTGGACGTCCTTCTCGCCGAACACCGCGGCGTCGGCTTGGAACAGATTGAAAAGCTTCAGCACCACGGTGCAGACGCCGTCGAAGTGGCCGGGCCGGGTGGCCCCGCAGAGATGCCGCGACAGCAGCGACTCGCTGACCGTGATCGAGCGGTCGGGGAAATACATCGCCGCCGCCTCCGGCGCGAACACCAGGTCGACCCCGGCGGCCTCGCACTGCTCCAGATCCCGCGCCAGCGGCTTCGGGTAGGCCGCCAGATCGCCCGGCCGGTCGAATTGGATCGGATTGACGAAAATCGACACCGCCACGGTGCCGGCGGGTCCGGCGCTCTGGCGGGCGCGGCGGACCAGCGCGAGGTGGCCTTCATGGAGCGCTCCCATGGTCGGCACCAGCACCGTCGGGCGGGGCAGGCCGGCGAGTTCGCGGCGCAGTTCTTCGGGCGAGGCGGCAAGGCGCATGGCGGGAAAGTGGATCGTCCGGGCATCGCCGGCAACCCTCCATCCCGCGGCCGCCGCGGCTCCCTTTCGCGATCCACGCATGGGGCGTTGACGCTGCCGGAAATTCGGTTCAACGTCGCGCCGGCCCCAAGGGAACCCCATCCATTCATGACCATTATCCGCCGAATCACCGCCCTCGTCCTCGCTGCCGCCCTGTGTGGGACCGCCGCGGCGCAGGAAGGCAAGCTGAAGATCGCGACCGTCGATATGCAGCAGCTCTTCAAGGAATACTACCGCACCAACGAGGCGCAGAAGGAAATCAACGTCGAGCGCGCGCGGATCCAGAAGGATAACAACGACCGCCTGGCCCACATCCGCGAGCTGGACACCGCTCTCCAGGGGATGCGCAAGGAGTTGGAAGACCCGTCGATCTCCGAGTCCAAGAAGCAGAGCGTCTTCAACGAATGGAACGTCAAGCAGCAGGAGGGGATCGCCCTCGACCGCGAGCGCCGCGAATTCCTCCAACGCCGGAACCAGTCGCTGAACGAGAAGATGGTCCAGCGTATGAAGGGCATCCTCGACGAGATCCGCAAGCTGGTGGAGGAAAAAGCCAAGACCGAGGACTACGACTACGTCTTCGACAAATCGGGCCTCAGCACCTCGCAGGTCCCCTTCTTCCTCTACACCAAGGACGCCACCGACATCACCGCGGTCCTGCTGAAGGACCTCAACAAGGATGCCCCCGCCGAAGGCGCCCCCTCGGAGGAACCCGCCCCCGTCACCCCGCCTGCCGGCGGCGAGTGATTCACGCCCCGCCCCTGTTCCGGTGGCATTGACCCTTTCCGAGCTCGCCCGCTTGGTCGATGGCGACATCGTCCGCGGCGAGCTCGATCTTTTGGTGGACGGCATCGCCTCGCTCGACGAGGCCGGTCCTTCGGAGCTGTCGTTCCTCGGCAACGAGAAATACCGCGCCCAGTATCTCGCCACCCGCGCCGCGGCGGTCATCGTTCCCCGCGGCGTGACCGAGGGGCCGGCAAACAGCGCCTTGATCGCCGCCGACAATCCATCGCTGGCCTTCGGGCGGGCGGTGAAGCATTTCGTCGCCGCGGTCGCCCGCGTCTTCCAGCCGGGGGTTCATCCCCGCGCGATGGTTGACGAAGGTGCCCGCCTCGATCCCTCGAAAGTCCGGATCCATGCCGGAGCCGTGATCATGGCCGGCGCGGAAATCGGCGATGGCAGCGAGATCGGGCCGAACACGGTGGTCGGCGAGCAGGTCCGGATCGGCCGCGACTGCCTGCTCCACGCCAATGTCACGGTCCGCGAACGCTGCACCTTGGGCGATCGCGTGATCCTGCAGCCCGGCGCGGTCATCGGCTCCGACGGCTACGGCTACGAGGTCGTCGACGGTCGCCACGTGAAGATCGATCAGGTGGGCATCGTCGAAATCCGCGACGACGTGGAGGTCGGTGCCAACACCACCATCGACCGCGCGCGCTTCGGACGGACGGTGATCGGAGAGGGGAGTAAAATCGACAACCTGGTGCAGGTCGCCCACAACGTGCAACTCGGCAAGCACTGCCTGCTGGTGTCCCAGAGCGGGGTGGCCGGCAGCGCGCGGACCGGGGATTACGTCGTCGTCGCCGCCCAGGCGGGAGTCGGCGGGCACGTCGCGATCGGTGCCCGGACGGTCCTGGCCGGGCGGGCCGGGGCCACCGCGGATCTCGCGGGCGGCCAGACCTACAGCGGGATGCCGGCCCGGCCCTTCATGGAAGAACAGCGCTCGCGGGCCTTGATCCGCCAGTTGCCGAAGCTGGTGGAACGGGTCAAGGCGCTCGAAAAGAAGCCGGGCGGCTGAGCGGAGTCCGCCCTTCAACGGGCGGCGGTCGCGCGACTCTTGGCGCGGATGATCTTCATCGGCACCGCCTGTGACGCGTCTTCCAGCATCCGGCGGCGGGCCAGCAGGCCGACTTTGGCATTCTGATGCGGCGACCAGCCGTCGACCGCCGCGACACTTTCCGCCGGGGTCAGCAGGGCCGGGGCGATTTGATCGAGCCAAGGACCGAGCGCCGACAACTCGCCACGGGTGAAGCGATGGAAAACGGGCTCTTTGAAGGTGACGATCAGGTCGCCCTCGCGGGTCGGCTCCGGCACGAAGGGCGCCTCGGATTCCGGGCAACTGGCCAGCTTCCGGCGCGCCTCCGCCAGCGGATCGGCACAGGGCTCGTCCACCACCACGCAGGTTCCGCGCCGGAACAGGACGAACGTCCGCTTCTCGGTGACGTGCTGCGAACAGAACCGCACCAGTTCTTCCATCGAGGCGGCAGGCGGTTCCCCGGACTTGCCACGCGTCATGACCGGGGCCGCTACCAGACCGGACGCCAGCGCGGCCGCGACCGGGACGGCGGATTTTTTAAAGCGGGAGCCGGCAGCAGGATCGCCGCCACCAGGCCGAAAATGCCCGCGAGCAGGAGCGCGATCGACAACGCGATCCGGGATGAGAGCGGACTCTTTGAGGCATCCTTAGGATTAAGCATGTCCGAGTTTTAAAATTTATTGATATTACGGCAAGATTAAGTTTCTATCACGCCGCTGCTCACCCCACCCCACCATGAATTTCGCGACTTTCCCACGTCGCGGCCCGCTGCACAAACTGTCCTTCGCTTGGCTGATGTCACTTGGCATCGCTTGGGTCGGATCGCAAGCAACGGCCGAGGCGGAATCCGTCGATAGCGAACTGGTCATCCTCGTCGAGGTCACGAATCGCGCTCTGAATGCCGCGGAGTTCGGACAGGTGATGGACAGCTACGCCACCGCCTTCACCAGCTCGCAGGTCCTCGATTCGATCCAATCCGGCTCCTACGGCCGGATCGCCGTTTCGCTGATGTTCGACGGCAACGCGACCACCCAATCGGTCGGCATTCCCTGGATGATGATCGGCAGCGCGGCGGAAGCCGAGCAATTCGCGACGCTCGCCCGCGGCGTGGTCCGGCCCACCGGCACCGGCGGCACGCCCTCGGTTCCCGCAGCCCTGGCGGCCGCGTCCCTCGCCTTTGGCTCTGAGACGGGCGGCGCGGGGAACGGCTTTGAAAGCACCACCCAAATCGTCGAAATCGCCGCGGGCTCGGTGCCGACCGGCAATTCCACGGAGGTGACGGCCGCCCGCGACAGCGCCCTGGCATCCGGCGTCGATCTCATCAACGCGATCGGCCTGGGCGACCGCGCTGGCGGCGAGCGGTGGCAAACGTCAGGAAGCCCTGGCCGCCTACGCGCGGATCCGGATGCAGCAGGTGACCGTCCAGCGCCGCCGCCACCGCGCCAAGGCCCAGTCGTTGGAAGTCCGCCGGCTCAATACCTGCCTCGGAATCAAGACCGTGCAGGACTTGCTCAACCGCTCGAACCGGGGCGGCCAGCTCAATCTCATCAAGCCGCGGGTTTCGCTGGTCTGGCTGTCGATCCTGCTGGTCGGTTCGGCCGGGGCGGTCGCCTCGGTCGGGCGCCTGCTGGGGGCGCGGGTCCCCTACGGACTCGAGGTCTGGGTCCCCGCGTTGGCCCTATTGTGCGGGGTCATGGCGGTCGCCGGCGTGCTGATGTTGCGGGCCTTGCTCCCCAAGCGCTGGATCCTGCTCGGGTGGAACACCGCCTTCACCACGGTATGCAGCCTCGCCTGCTTCGCTTCCCTCTGCTTCGGTGCCAAATTGATCGCCCGCACCTCGCCCGACGTGATTCAGAAGATCGCGGCGGGTCCCGCGGCTCGAACTCCCGGCCCCGCGCTGCTCCCGGTCCCCGCCGACGCGCCCCGCCCTACCGCTCCGGCGGCGCTGGTGGTCAAGCCGAACCTGAGCTCGACCGCGGCGAACGAGGAATGGGAAGGCGACGAGTAAAGTTCGAATTCCCGGTTTCCCTTCCGCCCGGGCCTGCTACACCGGCTGCGTGAACGAACAACGCGAGCACGGCACGCAGCCGCTGGACGGGATGATGACGGCCTGGGGTCTCGGCAACCACGACCTGGTCGATGCCTCGACCGAGCAGCTCACCCACAAGCAGGTCCAGCGCGCCCGCGCCGGCCGCGTGCTGACCCTGCACATGATGCAAAAGCTCGCCCGCGCCCTGAACATCGCCGTCTGGTACCGGCTGAAGCGCGAGGAACGGGAAGTCTACTTCGAATACCTTCACAAGCACCTTTTCAACTACTCCAAGAACCACGATCCCGCCTGGCCGGATCCGAATGGCGAGCTGATGGAAGCCGTGCAAAAGCGCGGCGGGAAGGTGATCAGCCGGGAGGCGTGAGGGTCATCTCGCGTTCCGATGTCCGGGGCTCCGCCGCAACCTGTCGGGAGGCAACGTCTTGTCGGTCACAGGTGGTGGCCCATGCGATCCCGCTTGGTGTCGAGGTAACGGGCGTTGTGCGGATTGGAAGGAAGGCTGATCGGGAGCTGTTCGACGATTTCCAGACCGTAGCCCTCCAGCCCGACCACCTTCTTCGGGTTGTTCGTCATCAGACGGATCTTGCGCACGCCCAGATCGTAGAGGATCTGCGCGCCCATGCCGTAGTCGCGCA
>CAMCYK010000091.1 GCA_945883695.1 Akkermansia muciniphila
GCGGGCAAGGCCTACTCCACCCCCGAGGAGAAGCGGCTGGCAGAACAGGCGTTGGCTGGCCTGATTGCCAAAACGGGGCAGCTCGGACGCCGAGAGGAATTGCGCGAGCTTGTCCGCGAATTCACCGGAAAGAGCCTCGGTGGCTTCGCCAAGGAAGCGTGGGTGACGGCCAAAGAAAGGCTCTGGTTTCTGGAGAACCGCGCCGAGGATAACATTTTTTGCGGCTTCTCCGCTTCGAACGAGCTTCGCGTCCCGTCCGGCCAGAAGCCGATCTTCCCGGATGTGCATGACGATCATGAGCGCAAGGAGTTCGTCACGAACGGGCTCTCCCTGTTCGAACTGAAAGCTCACAACGAGGAGGCGGGAGTGGAGATGAAAGTCGTCAAGCGCGGGGCCAGCAGCGCCAAACTACCGGTTCCCTCTATCATTCATTGGAAATTCAATCACTACTCTGCTGTCACCGAGGAAGCGGACGGGCTTTATCGGATCAAGGACAGGCATTTGGATTTTGACGGTTGGGTCACCGCGGAGGCGATCTTCACAGAGTTCTCCGGCTATGCGGTGGTGCCCGCCGGAGCCGGGTTGCCGAACGGCTACTCCGATGTCAGCGAGAATGAATCGAAAACGGTCTTCGGCCGGCACTGTGTGCACGATGACGACCCGGAAGGCGGGCAAGGCTTCGTCGCGGGTGGTGGCGGATGCGTCAGCCAGCCCACGGCCAGCGCTTCATCCACTTCAAATGGCGGCACGCCACCCATGGCGGGCTATCAATTGGGTTTCCTGAATCCCGGCCTGGAGATTTTCGACACCCCGATCGCATACAATCCTCCCTATGGCCCTTCCGTGGCCATCCGCTTGGAATACGACCAGCGCAGCACTAAAATCACGGACCTTGCCGCACATGGCAATTTCGGTCCGCGTTGGACCCATAATTACGCGGGTTACATCTCCAACACGGGAACTGGCACGCCCTTTAGCAAAGTGGATGCAGTCTTCGGCAACGGTGAATTTTACAGATACACTTACTCCACTACCACCCAGAAATATAGCAGCATCACTCTCGACCGGCCGCGACTGGACTATCTGAATGCCGTTTCCGGGGGGCCTGGATACCAGCTTCGCTTCTCCGACGGCCAAGAGTGGCTCTACACCCAGCCGAATTCCGCCACCCCCACCCGCTTCTATCTCCGTGTTCTCAAGGATTCGTTTGGTAATTCCCTCACTCTCCGATATGCACCAGGCACCCTCCTTCTGGAAGCTCTGGTTGATGCCGTCGGCCGCGAGACGCTCTTTTCCTACGCACCCGAGGTTGGAGATGCCGTGCCTACGGACACCACGAAGATCCGAAGCATCACAGACCCCTTTGGACGTAGCGCAAAATTCAAATACACCAGCACAGGGCAACTCCAGAAGATCATTGATCCGGTCAACATTACCTCGGAGTTCTTCTACTCATCGACCGAATCGGATTTCATCGAAAAGCTGAAGACACCCTACGGAGAAACTCATTTTTCATGGCAGACCTTGGAAGGGATCAACGCGCCTGGCTTGGCGATTGAGGCGACCGATCCCCATGGTGACAAGGAGCGGGTGGAGCGCAACGACTACGCGAGTTACCCCGCCTCCGGCAGGGACCCCAATCCGGCGCCAAGCTCGGTGCCCGTGGCGGGACAAGCGGTGACCTTCCGTCCGAAAAACACCTACCTCTACTATCGGAACACCTTCTACTGGGACAAGCTGCAGATGAAGCTCCACCCCCGGGACTACTCGAAGGCGACCATCGTCAACTGGAAGGCGAACGGCAGCACCATCACCGGAGTGGCCGGCAGCATCCTCCGGCCCTTCGAAAGCCGGGTGTGGTTCAACTACCCCAACCAGTCCTCCGCGGACGACCTGGGGGACTCGCGCTCCCCCGCAAAGATCGTGCGTCTGGTCGAGGGTAACGATGGTGTCCCGGTGTGGACGATGGAACAACGCGAATACGACCCCACCTACGGCAAGTTGAAGCGCAGCGTCGATTCGCTGGGTCGAGAGGTCACCTATGAATACAACAACAGCGGCACCGTTCCCGGTGCCGTGGCCGGTCTTGATCTCACCGCGATTAAAGTGAAGCGGGGCACGGGTTATGATGTGGTGGCCAAGTTCGCGGATTTCGTCGGCCACCAGCCGCGGGAAATCACGGACGCCGCTGGCCAAATGACGCGCCTCGTCTACAACGCCGTCGGCCAAGTGACCTCGGTTCAAAACGCGAAGGGCGAGATCACGACCTTCTCCTACTACGCGGATGATTCCGAACCGAAGCGTCGCAAGGGAGAGAGCGAGCGCATCGACGGGCCGCTGCCAGGCACGGGCGACTCCGTTGTCTTCGACTACGACTCCGCCGGAAACGTGGCTAGCATCCTGTCCGTGGCCGACGGTTACAGCCTCTCCATGGCCTACGACAACATCGACCGGCTGACCCGCGTCACCTTTCCGGATGCGACCTTCACCGAGAACACCTACGAGGTTCTAGACCTCAAAACGGCTCGCGACCGACTGGGCCGGACCACGAACTACACCTACAACAAACTGCGCAAGCTCACCTCGGTGACCGCCCCGGATCCCACCAACCGCACGGTGCGCTACCAGTGGTGCAAGTGCGGCGACCTGCGCCAACTCATCGACGAGATGGGCCGGGCCACCACCTGGCTTCACGACGCCGGCGGGCGCGTAGTGGCAAAGAAATACGTGGACGGCTCTCAGGTGAGCTATGCGTACCAGCCCCACTCCGGAAGGCTCGCCTCGATCACCGACGAGAAGGGGCAGATCAAGGCCTTCAGCTACTTCCCCGACGGCTCGCTGGCGCGGACCAGCTACCCGAATGCCCTGATGGCCACGCCGGAGGTGGCCTTCACCTACGATCCCGCCTACCCCCGCCCGGCGACGATGATCGACGGGATCGGGACCACTTCGTACGCCTATCACCCGATCACCGCCGCTCCCTCGCCGGGTGCCGGCCAGTTGGCTTCAGTCGACGGACCATGGGCGAACGACACGATCACCTACAGCTACGACGAACTGGGCCGGGCGATCACGCGCCAGATCGATGGTGCCGTGAATTCTCAAACGCTTGCCTACGACGCCGCGGGACGGGTCGGCAGCATCGCCAACGCCCTGGGCACCTTCACCTACGCCTACGAGGGAGACACCTCCCGGCTGGCCAGCGTGACACACGCCCAGGGTTTCAAGACGCTGTTCAGCTACCTCGGAAACGACCAGGACCGCCGCCTTTCGCAGATCAAGAACCTCAAGCCGGACGGCATCACCCCGCTCTCGATCTTTGACTACACGTACGATGACCAGGGGCGAATCGCCGCTTGGAAGCAACAGGTGGACGCTGACGCCGCGAAGACGTGGACCATTGGCTATGACAACTCGGACCAGATGAAGACGGTGCAGGTCCATCAGAACGGAAACCTGATAGAGGATCAGTCGTGGAACTACGACCCTGCGGGTAACCGGCTCTCGGAAACGCTCAACGGTTCAACCAAAACCTTCAATTACAATGCGCTCAACGAAGTGGTTCAGACCTCCGGCTTGCAAGCCGCCGCGACCTACGAGTGGGACGCCGAGAACCGACTGGTGGCGGTGAATAAAGGCACCAATCGCAGCGAGTTCACGTATGACGGTTTCGGGCGAAGTGTGCGGATTGTGGAGAAGACTAACGGCAGCGTGACATCTAACCAGAGTTACCTCTGGACCGGCCTTGAGATCGGTGAGCGCCGGGATTCCGGAGGCAGTGCCGTGCAGCAACGCTACTTTTCGCAGGGTTTCTCCGGAGTAAATGGCGGTCCAACAGGGACATATCTCTACACGCGAGACCATCTGGGTAGCATCCGCGAACTGGTGAGTCCGGGAGGGACGATCGCAGAGCGTATCGGTTATGACGCTTGCGGCCAGCCGACATTCTCTAGCACGACACCACTTACCAGCTTTGCATTCACCGGTCACTTTTGGCATTCGCAATCAGCTCTTCACTTGGCGCCGTTTCGGGCGTATGTCGCGAACCAAGGCCGGTGGCTTAGTCGCGATCTAGCCGGTGAAGGAGGTGGGATAAATCTTTACACTTACGTTCTTAACGATTCTGTAGGCCTTGTTGATCCCTTGGGACTGCAGGGTTTGCCTAAGTCCATGCTTGATATAGTTTTAGAAAAAGCGTCAAAAAAAGCCCTGAAAAATACTACGAAAACAGTCCTCGGAAACGCTGGTGTTGATGAAAACGTTTCGGTTGTCTTGGCTGGGTGTTTTTCGACTGCGGTTTTTACTTCGGGTAACGCGAAGGCAACCATACTAATTATTCCTGCGTGTATCATTGGAGGGCTAAAGGCGGGAGCTAAAGAAGCGGCAAAGCAGATTATGTCTCCAAAACCCGTTTGCGAACCAGCGAGCGATTTGTTACCAGAACCCACCGATGTGAGCGCAAGCAACATTATGAACTTTTTGGAAGTTTCTAAAGGATTAAAGGAACTTAGCGGGCGGTAGACGCTCCCTGTAATCCCCTGTTATTGTGATTTTTTCACATCCTATTAGGGACTTGCAATCAATCCGTCTGCTGCAACATCTAATCCCATGCCACAACTGCAAAGCGCCCGTTTTAGAGTTTATGTTTTAGCCCCCGATTTTTCGGTTATCCCCTCATGCACCGGAACCCTATCACGTTTTGCCTCATCTGGCTTCTGTCATGCGATTTATCCGCTGGCCGAGGCTCCCTTCAATTCGACCAATCAGGGAACCTCACCATCATTCAATCAGCGACTGCCTCGCTCCCCATCATCCTCGTCCAGTCGCCTGACAAGTTACAGATCCGGGCAATAGAGTGACACTTATTTTACTCAGTAAATTGATGTCGCTCGATTAATTTACTAGCCTAAATGTTCCATTTCAAAATCGAAAACTATGAAGCCTTCTCTTCGAAAGACTTGCCTCGCCGCCTCTTTCTCATTCATTCTCGGAAGTCTTGCCCCGGTGATGAGCCAGGCGATACCGCTTGACGTAATCAATCTTCTCATTTCAGGTAACTCTTCCGTATCTCACACCTCCCTCGACATCGGTCCGATCATCAACGTCTTCGACGGTGACAACGACACGCTTGCCCGAACCCCGGCGATCAACCCGATGGTTCTCACCTTGAACTTCACCACTGCCCAGACTCTCAGCAAGTCGCGAGTTTGGTTTCTCGCCGGGAACAACCGCTGGCGGGTGGAGACCGCCAATTCTCATACGGACCTCGATGCCGGCAGCGGAAGCTTCCGCGTCGCCTTGGATTGGAGCGAGGATGCGGAGAGCGGCTGGCGGGAACGGGAATTCCCCCAGGCGATCAGCTGCAAGCACGTCCGGCTGAAGCTCGAACGGCTGACGGGGGATGGCTACGTCCATTTGAACGAGTGGCAACTTTTCACGGAGACCGGAACGGGGCCATCCGTCCTAACCTACGATCTCAGCGGCAACACCACTTCCGTCTCAGCCGCGGCCGCGGGCTTGCCGGTAATCCTTACTCAGCCGATGGATGCCTGGGCTTCAGCAAACGAGGGAGCAGGGCTGTCGGTGGTGGTTTCGAGCGGTTCGCCGGTCACCTATCAATGGAAGCGAAGCCCCAGTGGCACCGTCGTCAACGGTGCGACGGGCGACAGTTTGTTCTTCCCCAACCTTCAAGCCGCGGACGAAGGAGCTTACCAAGTGGTGATCACGAACGCCACCGGAAGCACCACCAGTACGACCGCCCTGCTCTACATCGACGCCAACGGCAACCGGCTGCCTGACACCTGGGAGTTGACCTACTTCGGTAACCTCGACCAACCCGCATCCGGGGACTATGACGCGGATGGCGTCAGCAACGCCGGCGAATACCAGCAAGGGTCCAATCCCACGGTCAATCCCTCGGTTCCATCGATCACCTACTGGATTGCCGACAGCGGAAGCTTCACGACCGCATCGAACTGGAGTCTCGGGAGGGTCCCGGTGGCCGGAGATACCGCCGTCATCAATCAAGGCACCGTCACGCTTCCGACCACCGCGATTGCGGCCACCGTTGTCGTGAACAAGCCCTTCGAGCCGATCGCCGACGTCACCCTGCGCCTCACTTCGACCGGGCGCTGGCGCTTCAACGGGCTCTTCCGGCCGGCCAACGGGACGACCTTCACGGTGACCGGCAGCGGCGGCCAAGCGATCGTCGCGGGGCCGACTTTCCTCAATGACTGCGGTCTGACGGCGGACGGGGGGGCCACCCTAACCATGGAAACGGTCGCCCAATATGCCCATCCAGGAAGCAGCAACGTTTGGTGGCAATCGCTGGACAGCGGGAGTCGCCTCGTCTTCCCGAACCTCCTCGAACTGAACGGAAGCGACGTATCGGGATACTACTTTCGCCTCCAGGCGACGGGCGGCACGGTCAGTCTTCCCGAACTGACGTCCGTCCATGTCCTTCCCGATGGCGTGTCGAATGGCGGCGGCGTCCGCTTCAATGCGACGTCGAGCGGAGTGATTTCCGCACCGAAACTCACAACCTTCGAGGACCTGACAGAGAATCCCGAATCGTATCTCTACTCAGCTAGCAGCGGGAGGATCGTTGCCCCATTGCTCCTGGCCCCGGTTGGGATGGGCCAGATCTATCTCGGGGAGAGTTCGGATCCTTTCCGCTTCACTTCCCTGCCCGGGGTGGCCAGCTTCACGATTCACAGCGGCACAGGGACACAGAGGACCAGCAGTCTGGAATCGATTTCGGAATTCACAGTTCTGAATCTCACCGATGGCATCCGGGTGAACTTTCCCCGGCTGAACTCGATCAATTCCCTGAGGAACCTGTTTGTAGATGATGGCGCAAAGGCAACCTTCGACTCCGTGACAAATTATTCGGGCCCGGGCGTGCCTCTGGCGGTCAACTGGAGGTCGAGGAATGCGGGAACCGTCTTGTCTTTTCCTGAACTGGCCACCATCACCGGAACCATCGCCAGTGGGGGATATTTGTACATCGACGCAGAGTCGGGCTCTCGCATTCTTCTTCCCAAGCTCCAGGTGATCACCAAAGCCTCCGACGGCAGTTCGCTCAACACCAGCAGGGTTGAGTTGAAGTCGTCCTCCACCGGGAGCATGCTCTACGCGCCATCCCTCTACATTTTCAGCGATAACGACGTTGCGCCAAAGTCGGAGATCTCGCAGGGAAGCGGAAGCAGCATCGTTTTGGGAAGACTCAGCCAGCAAGGGGTTCGAGGAGTGACCTTGAGCGGAATCACCCTGCCACCTTCCTCGCCGCTACCCCAACTGGAGCTAAGGCCGGCAGAGGGTGTCTGGCAGATCTCACTTCCGGCGCTCGCTGGCCGGTCTTATCAATTGAAAAAGTCGAAGTCGCTTGCGGTTGGCTCGTGGAACGCCGTCGGGGACCCGGTTGGCGGACAGAATGACTGGCTGCGCTTCAACATCCCCCAAACCGATCCCAAGGCTTTCTTTCGCGTCGAGGTCGCCCCTTGGCCTTGATTCGGTGTCTTCGGGTCATTCCTCCTCATATCCGCCCCGACGGCCAAACCTCCATCCGTCCCGCAACGATTTCGGGCCCACGCTCTTTTTATAACCGAAAATTTACATCGCCCTCGGCCTGCTTCGATTAAAGGTTTTCGGCAAAAACATTTCATTACCTCACGGCATACCATGGTCATCCCTTCCTATTTACATTTCGTCCGCCTAGGCAATGCAGGTGGCAAGCCCTTCCGAATCTATTCGACCACGGGAACCGTTCTTGCCACCAATTCTAAAAGCATTACTACAGTTTCTGGTGGGCCACAATATGTCGGATCTTCCACAACAACATATCAAACGATATTTCTTCAAACGAATACCGGTGAAGAAATAACAATCAGTTTCAAAGACTTTGAGTTCACGTGCCGGGAAGGGAGCTCACTGACAGTTCTTTACATACACACCCCAGGCAGGCTTCTGCCGTTTTGTGGCTACAACCATCAGACGCACAAAACAGAGATCCATAGAGGCTCAATTCGGCAGGCGCTGTTTCCAAAGCGGACCATGCGCATCTGCCAGTTCGGAGCAGCGTGCATCCCGCTATCCGTCGGCTTCAAAGAGGGCGGCGAGACACTTCTGGGAACTTTAGTTGGAGCGCCTATAATATTTTTCGTTTCGTGGCTAGTATTTTGGGTCCCTTTGTGGTTCGTTTCATTATTTCGTTCTTGGTTTATGCCTAGCAAGGTAAATCTCGAGAGACTGACACGTGATAATGCCGATTAGATCGGTGGCGAACAACCGGTTTCCTGCCCAGATTGACATGACGCTCTTAGCTGCGACACTTTCCTTGTTGCGGAGTGGCGGTCCCGGTATCCGGCGCCACACCCCTCGACGGTTTGGGTTAACTGCGCCAAACATCAACTTCCAACAATCACCGAAAAAGAAAACAGCACATGGAACCTCGAATCCTCGTTACCGTATTGACCGCTACACTTTTATCTATTGGACTCCCAGCATGTAGCAAAGGCTCAAGCCAATTAACTCCTTCCGAAGCTGGTGAAAATAATGCCAGCGAAGCCTCGGCGAGCAATCGGGATTGGGAATTCCGGGTCTTTTCATTTCAGCTCGCTATAGTCGGACGTTTCAATGACGCCCCTCTTGGCGCACTCCAATTTGACGTAAGTCCTGATTCATTTACAACTGGCGTTCAGCGAATCACAAGCGAAGGCTGGGAGTATCAAGGGGTCGTTCATACAACATCTAACCTGGAGAATAACCTTACTTACGTTTTGTTTTGTCGTCACCGCTGATCTAAGACCTGAAATGGCTCATTCGCTGCATGGGAGGATTCGGACGACATCAGCACAGACATATGACCCATAAATCCCGAGCCGAACAAGAGCGCACGATCCTTGGAGTCATTGCACAGTCGCCGACATAGCATTCGGCAGGACCTTCGCGACCCATCTCCCATGCGGCAACACGATTAGAGAATCTCAATTAAAAACATGTGGATTCACCCTCAGCGATTCAAGTTCTTGGGCGATCGATACGTTTTATGTGAAAGCGGAATCCGCGCCGCGCTTGCCGAGTTCGTAAGCCGTGCACACGGATCCTGCTCGCGTCGGAACAGCCACAGCGCTTGCATCGTGATGAAGAGAATTCCACCCGGTAGACGAGCCCACTCGACCGCGAGCCAAGCCTCGGGCATCGCGGCAACTGCTCACTCCGTCGGCCATACGCAAGCACATCAGGGCAGCAGATGCTGGCGCTGGCATGACCGGAAATGCCTCCAGCCGGGGCATCTAACAAATCTCCGGTCCCCAAGTTCCTCAAAACAAGCGGGTCCGATCCCCGGAAAATCACCCATGGTAAAAGTCGTACTGTTAGATCAATGGAGGTAAACTTCCGTCAATTCTGTAACAACGGACCGCGCTGCGGGACCTCGTTCGGAATGGAACCAGCCACCTGATCACGCCAATGACACCACAGGACAACCGCCACCTCAACGACCTGCTGCACATCTTCGGAGCCCCGCGTCTCGGCGAGGGCGACGCTGTTGCCGGGGCCAACCTGCTCGCCGCGATGGCCGCCAGCATCGCCAACATCGCGCCGCCCGGAAGCGGCCTGAAAGCGCCGGACGGTGAGAAGCTGACCGTGGGGGCCAGCCTGCTCGTCTCGGGCAGCCACGGCACCAGCCTGGTCGCCGAAAAGATCCTGAGCGGCCTCGGGGACCGGCAGAACAACCTGAACTCCCACCTCCGCACCCACCTCCGCACCCACGTCCGCAATCAGCCGGACAAGCCCAAGGCAGCGGGGAACTTTGAAGCGGAGGCGCGAGCCTCGTTTATGGACCACCACTACAACCGGACGCTGGAAGGCCTCTACGCTCCGGGCGACTTCCACTGCCACGGGGTTGCCAAGCCTTGGGGTGGCATGCTCCGCCAGCCCGCCACCGCTGACTTCGAAGAAATGCGCGACCGGCACGTCGTCTTTGTGGCCAAGGGTGCGACGGGCAATCTGGCTGACATCGTGGACCTCGCCCACCGCGGGCGTCCGTTGCTCCACATCGAGTTGGACAAGGCACCGTCCTTTTCCCGCATCGGCCGGCAGTGTCTCGACGTGATGGACGGCCGGGGCAGCAGCGGATTCAACTCGCAGACCGTCCGCGGGACCGTCATCCTGACCGGCCCCTCGAGCATCCTCGGCGAGGCAATGCGGGCGGAGGGAGTTGCGGGTCTACTCGCATCCCGGATGCTGTGGCTGGTAGATGGCAACGCTGGCCCGGAGCCGGGTGAACCCGCAGCTCCCACCAAGCTGGTGGCGCTCGACGCGCCCGGCCGCCGCTACAAAGGCGCGATGGAACAGGCCTGGGGCAGCCGGCTCGACCACCGCAAGCCGGGCCCGGTCATGCTCGAGTGTGACTTCCACTCGCTACAAGCCCGGTGGATCGCCTTCCTGAAGACGCAGGACGCAACTGTCCCAGGCATCACCGGCACCGCAAGGAACCTGCTCGCCACGCTGATCTTCGGGTTAACCCAGATGGTTGGATCGACCCGCACGCCGAAGGGCTTCAGCTGGAGCATGCCGCAGATCGAGGCGCTCGCCCGCCTCCTGGTCCACCGGATGGCAAACGCCCGGTCGGCGATGCTCCACTCCGAGCAGTCCGCCCGCAAGCTGGTGCTGGAACAGAAGATTCTGATGAGGCTCGGAGGCGATCCCCTCACTGTCCGCGAACTTACCCGCAGGATCACGAGGCTGCCGGCAGCGTACTGCTTGGAGTTGCTTGAGGACATGGAGGCCGCCGGCAAACTTCTCCGAATCGACGACCGCCTCTGGCAGGCGCGGCAATCCACCAACTCCGCGTCCTCCAGCGCCCGGCACCTCACCCTCGAAGCCTGACCATGAACCTGACCGCACTCGCCGCGATAGCAGGCGGCCAGCCTCGGATGCTGACGGACTTTGTCCATGGCTGCTCTCCCGAAGCATCCACCCGCACGACGGCCGCGGCGATGCTGGCGCTGACCCTGTGGCAACGGATGGGAAAAACCGCGACCCCGGTGCTGCCGTCGATGCTGCTGGTCAACGCCGGGGGCGCGGCAGCCGACCCCGTGGACGCCTTTGCCGAAGCGCTGGCGACCGGCATGGGCGACAAGGAGCCGCAGAAAACCGGTGCCGGTGCCTTTGCGCAAGGAACACCGGAGATGGCTGGCACGGCCGTGGTCAATGCGGTCGAGCGCCGCAAGCTGTTGGGAGACGCGGGGCCGAACAAGGAGGCGCAAATCCGGAGCCTGATGGGCCGCTTCCAGGCAGCCCGGACGACCGGCTACGGCTCAGGCCTCGCAGCCCACTACTCAAGCGCGTGGCACGAGAAGCTCGGCTGGCTCACCGACCCGTGCGACGCCGCCATCCTGCGGCTCGACCGCCCCGAGGATCACGCCGCCTTCCGCGCGGATGTCCTGACGCGTCCCAAGCGGCTCCTTCTACCGGAGGGACCCGGCAAACACCTGCATCCTGCCAACAAGACGCTGGCGGTATCGGGCTCACTGCCAGAGGCGGAATGGGACAGCGAACTCGCCTGCGGCCTGGTCACGTTGGGGCTGCCCATGTTCTTCCTGCCGCACTTTGGAAGAAAGCCGCTGGTAGGGGCCGAAGCACTCCAGCTGAAAGCGATGACCTCAGCACTAGGCACGTTCGGCTTTCGCCAACAGGGCGGGCCCGGACAGATCATCGCGGAGGCCCGTCTGCCCGACGATCCGTGGGTCGGGCATTACGAGGACCAGCTCCGGCTGCGTTTGTACCGCCTGCCGGGTGACTACGAATTCTCGGTCCTCCGGGCCGGCCGTGAGTTGGCACCCGTCTGCGTCAGGATCGTCCAGCAGTTCGCCGCATCCGGCACGCCGAATCCCGAACTCCACAAAATCTACGTGGACCTCCACTCGATGGCCCTGCGTGGCATCGTGATAGGCGTCGCCGGGTTAGCGTATCACGGGCTGGGCATCGGGCCATGGAATCAACACGGTGCCCTTGTGAAGGTGCTGCAACACCTCCGGCAGGCTGGTCCGACTAGCCGCCGTGACTTCCAGCGGAAATTCCCCGTCCTCAAGGCGAAGAACCGCGACGCACTGCTCGGACAACTCGCCACCGAAGGACTGGTCTACCTGGAGGCGAAGATGATCACCGCCGTGCCGTTGGCCGAGTTCGTCCGGGCTCTCCACACGCGGAAGGAATTCCCGGAGCCGGCCTACACCTGCTTGGAGGAGACGGCTGCGAAGAAGAGGTGACGCGGCATTGTGGGTGGCCAGACTGCTGCTTGAGTCGGCGGCCCCGGGTGGTGCGTGACGTCGATTGGCGTGACCTGCCCGAGGCGCTACCTAGGTGCAAGCTGGCGGCCGGACTGTCACGACCTGCTGAGGACGACAATCGTTGTAATAAGGGGCTTCGGGGGGCGATGGCGTTGAAAATTGTCACGAACTTGGAGCCCCCGAGACTGTAAGGTTGCAAAAAACGCCGCTGACAAAGCTGACACCGCTGCCTTCAAACTGCCGATCCCGGGGACAATGCCAGCCTGTCAGCGGACCGGATAGGGCGGACCGCGACAGGTTGCTCGGCCTCCTGAAGGTAGAACACCGGCAACCATCTGCTGCAGCGACGGATCGGTCAGTGCGAACACCCCGCCCCGATCACGTCACCGGCTCGAACCTTGTCCGCAATCCCGGCGTCCATGTTGAGGACCCATCCCCTCGCCCGCGGCAATGCCTGAGCTGGCGCGGATGTCGCATGCAGCAACCGCCGTCGATGACTCAAAGCCCCGTCTTGAGCAGGCTGTTCACCATCCGGTCCATGTCCTCGCGGCTCTCGATATCGGCGAGGCCGGCGCGTTTCAGCAACACGCTCCAAAGCGGACCGAAGGAACGGCGCATGCACTCGACCTCCAGCTCGAGGGTGTCGCAGACGCGCTCCTGGCCGCCGCCGCGTTTGAGCGGCTGGGCATCCAGTCCGGCCAAGAAGTCACCGGTTTGACGGGTGATCCGCTCCATTTTTTTGTAGTTGAGACGGTCCGGGGTGTCGGTCGGCCGGTGGTAATGCGCCCAGTGCCCGCAGGAGAGAAAGAAGTAGGGCACCCCGTTGCGGCGGAACACCCCGTGGTCGCTCATGTCGCCGATGTAGCTGTTGAGCGTGGGCACCAGCTTGAGGCCATCGGTCACGCCGGCGGTCTCCAGCACCTCGTGCAGCCCGGGGTGACTCTCGGTCCCGGTGACGAACAGCAGCGAGTGGAGCATCGGAATCGGGATGTCGCGGTCGCCCAGTCCCGGCAGCTTGCCCAGCAGGCCGCCGACGTGCGGGATGGCTCCCGGCATCGAGCTGTGGATGCTCACGTCATGGCCGACCAGGTCCATGATGACCGCGGCATGGATCGAGCGACCATCCCGTTGATCATGCCAGAAGCGCTCGCTGCCCATGCTCGGCGTTTGGAAATACGGCGGCTCCTCCGCGTCGAAGATGGCCACCACCAGGTCCCGCTCGAGCCCGCCCTGCTCCGCCGCCCAGACACCCACGGCGAGGTCGATGGCGACGGCCGCGGCATTGTCGTCGGCACAGGGCGCGGCGATGACGCTGTCGTAGTGGGCACCCGCCAGCAAGGGCGCGAGCCGTCGCTTGCGGCCGGGGATCACGCCGGCAAGATTGCAGAACGAGACGCCATTGCTCTCGTAGGGCAGCTCGAACGAGTCGCCGGCGAAGGGCACGCAGCCGATCTCCTCCAGTCGCGCGGCCAGATACTGGCGGGCCTTCTGGTGGCCCGGCGAGCCGACCATCCGACCGCGGGGAAGACAGATGGCGGCCACGTCGTCGCGAAGCTGGCGGACGGAGGAACGGAAGGAAATCGTGTTCATGGGGAGGACAGGGGGATGGTGGGTTAGCAATTCCTGCGAAGGGCGGTCTCAAGCAGGGCGAGCAATCGGGTCAGCTCGGCCGGCTTCGGTGTCGGCAGGTCAGCGCGCAGGTGCAGCTCGACCCCCGGCGCGACGACGACGCGCTTCCACGACTCGGCATGCTCCGGGTCGGTGGCGGCACCTGTCGTCCCGTCGGGCTGGCGGGCTACCACCTCGATGCCGTCGAACAGCAGGCGCTTGAGTTCCGCGGTGCCGCGGCCGGCCATCAAGGTGGCGATCTTCTCCGACGGCAGCCGCTCCCACAGCAGCTTGCGGAGGAGCAGCGCCTGAACGTAGTGCCGGAAGCGATACACCACCTGCTTGCCGGCCCGCTCCGGCGCGTCGATGCAGCCGAGCGTCTGGTAGTGGCGGAAGGTGCGCGCGGTGAACTCCATGCCGGCCCGCGAGTCCAAGCGGATCTCGTCGGGTCGGAACCGCGCCGCCACCGAGTTGATCCAGTCGAGCAGGTCGGTCAACGACACGCCCGGTGACCAGTCCATCCGCTCCACCTCCGCGAATTCACGGAGTGCGGAACCGGGAATCTGGATCGTCGCGCGCTTCGAACTCATGCCAGGAATACTGCAATCCTCACTGCAGTCTTGCAGCTATTCGCTGCATGTTTCGGATGTTCGTTGTCACTTCGATACTGCCACCACCCGTCCCCAGCCGGTCCGAGGCACGACTCCCCTTGCCCCGATCACTCCAACCAAGCCTGCTCTCCCTCCGCCATGACCTGGGCATCAAGCACGCCACCTTGGTAGGCAATCTTGAGGTAGACATTGTCGAGCGCGTCGACCGCCTCCCGGTGCTGGTCGGCAATCCGCCGCGCGTGATCGGCGTCCTTCATGTCGATCGTCTCAACCGTCAGCAGCCAGGATGGCGGCGGAAACGCGAGCGGATCGATCAGGCTGAAGCCCAGCCGGATGATGTCCTCCAGCGAGCGCTCCGTGGGACCGGCCGGTAGTTCGGCCACCTCCCGCAGGCCAAGCCGGCGCAGCGACGCATTGAGCAGGTAGAACCCGCGGATGCCTTTCATGGGGATGATCTTCCCCTTGCCAACGAAGTCGTGGAAGGTGCTGCTCGGAAGCGGCGGATGGAAGTAGGCGCTGATCGTCTCGCGCCGCACGACGAACTCCGGGCAAGCGACGGGTGCCTCCTTGGTGGATTTTGAAGCTATGGCGCCGCCATAACCGGTCCGGTCCCGGCGGGCACGAACATTGCGCAACGCCCCCTTCAATATATCGCTGCCGCTGGTCGGTCCGCGCGCCGACCCGCCCGGTCTCATCCCCCTGACACTCCCGCTCGTCACCGAGGAAGCCGGCGGCAATTACTTAAGATTTCCTAAATAGTTGCCAGAGCGGTTGCCAAAAATGCACCGTTTTTCCGGATTTCGGCGGATTTCCCCGGTCACCGGCGGAGCGGCCAGTTTCACCCCGGCACAAAAAAATCCCCTAGAGCGGGGCTGATTCCAAGGCATTCCGGGGCGTGGAGCATAGGAGATTCGAACTCCTGACCTCTTCATTGCGAACGAAGCGCTCTACCAACTGAGCTAATGCCCCTTTTTCCCTAGGACGCGCAACGGGTTGACAGCAATGGCAGGCGGAATCAAGGGGAAATCCAGCGGACCCTCCAATCCGGGTGGGCACCTCCCGCGAGGAGAATTCGCCTTGTGAACAATCAGGATTTGCCAAATGCCGCGTGATTCCTTTAATTTCCTCCATGCGACCGCATTGGCTCACCATTCCTGCCGCTTTACTTTCCCTGGCTCTCACCGCCTGCGTGAACAGCGGCGGGGGCTTTGCCTCCAACAACCCGACCGGAACCGGACCTTTTGATAGCCGCGGCAATTATGTCGAGGCTTGGGCGGACAATCCGTCGCAGTGGCGCAAGGGCTCGACCCAGACGGTGGAAGCGGCCCCGGATCGCCCTGCCGCCGAGGTCCCGGTGACCCCGCCGGCCGTGACCGCGCCGGTCCTGGTATCCAACTCCGCGGCGAAGCCGGCTCCGTCGAGCACCACGGTCATCCACAAGAAGCCGGCGACGCGGCCGACCCAGACCGCCAGCAGCTCCACCAAGCCGAAGACCGTGGCCAAGAAGCCGGTGGTCAAGCCGAAACCCAAGACCAACCGCTACACGGTGCGCTCGGGAGATTCGCTCTACGCCATCGCCAAGCGTCACGGCACCACCGTTGGCTCGATCCAGAAGGCGAACGGAATCAAAGGCGCGATGATCCGGCCCGGCCAGTCGCTGGTGATCTCCCGCTGACGGCCGCGGCCGGCCCGGCGTCCCCGAGCCGCCGCTTGCAGCTGACCCGCTTCCCGTCCCGTCCCGTCACTCCTTGTCGTCCCACTCCATGGTGGTGTAACGCTCGGCAGCCGTGCCGGAGGTCAGCTTGCCCTTGTAGACCAGCGAGAATTTGCCGCCGGTCTCCTGGGCGATGTCGAGCATGTAGCGGGCGGGAGTGCCCGGCAATTCGAAGGCGATGGTATCCACCGGGATGGCGGTCGGATTCATCTGTTCCATCTCGTCCAGCACGGTGTCGAAATCCCGCGGCTCCCCGTCGGATAGCAAGTAGATGATATCGGGGGGCGGGGACATCGCGAAGGCCATCTTCAAGGGCGGATACCAGCCGGTGTTGCCCTGCACCGGCATCGCGGTGATCTCCTTTTCGAAGGTCTCCTTCACGGTTCCCGACGCCGGATACCAGGGTGCCATCGGCGTCTGGTTCAGGCCGTTCCAACCCTTGTTGGCGTATTCCGGTCCCTCCGTCTGGTTGGTCCATGCGTTGTGGGAGAAATAGATGACGTTGAAGTTCATCTTCGGATCGAGCGCCTTGATCGAGCGGATCAATTCCTTCTTCAGCGCGGCGATCCGTGTTCCGCCGGCGGCATCGGATTCCATCGAAAGCGAGAAATCCACCAGGTAAACCACCCGCTTGCCCTTGCGCGGCGTCCCGAAGAACGAGGAGCCGCCGCCGCCGTCGCCATCGCCATCCCCCGCCCCGAAGCCCGCGTTGAAATCGTCATCCACGCCAAACGGCACCGGCTGCGCGGTCTCCTCGGGCATCGGCACCGCCACCGGCGATTCGACCGACGAAGCAATGACCCGCGCCATCGAGGAACTCGAACTTGCCGGCTTGGGCTTCATCCCCTTCGCCAGGTCGGGCCGGTCCACCGGCTTCTCTTCGGCTTTGGGAGGAGCCTGGTAGGTGACGATCGTGGGTGACTCGACAAGGGTCGGAAGGATCGCGATCAGCCACAAAATGACTCCCAGCAGGAAGATCACGATCAATGCCGCCACACCCGACTGGATGGCATCGCGCTTGCGCTGCTCGCGGACGAGGAACTCAAGGCGCAAGCTGGCGTCCTTCGGAGGAGCCGCGGTGGTATGAATGGACTGCATGGAATCGGAACGGGATCTCCGGCCCCGAATTTCATCATAGCCTCCGGAAGAGAGCCAGCGGAAAGGCGCGCGCCCGTGGCAAGTCAGCCACCCGGGCGGTCGACCTGCCCGCCTTTGACCGCGAAACCCGCCAATCCGTCGAGCCCGCGCGAGCTGTCCAGCCAGCCGAGGTGGGTGGTGGTGATCCATTTCTGCGCCTCCGCCGGCAGCGCCCGCAGCACGGCATTCCGCCGGCCCGGGTCGAGCTCACCGAAGATATCGTCGATCAAATAGACCGGCAAGCGGCCGCGGACCGCGGCCAGCGCCTCGCCCTGCGCCAGCTTCAAGGCCAACGCCACCGTCCGTTGCTGGCCCTCGCTGGCGAACTCCGCGGCGGGCAAGCCGTTGATCGTCAGCAGCAGGTCATCGCGATGCGGGCCGACCATACTCTGCCGCTGGCGGCGCTCCCGCTCGCGCGCCTGCTCCAGCGCGGCCCGTAGCTCCTGGCCGCCGGCCGGCCGGTATTCCACGCCGAGCATTTCATCGCGCCCGCTGACTTCCCGCTGGGCGGAACGGGCCCGTGGCGAAAGCAACTCGACCATTCTCGCCCGCGCCGCCACCAGCGCGTCACCGGAATGGATCATCACCTCTTCATAGGAGCGGATCTCCTCCTCCCGCGGACGCGGGTCTTTCAACAGCAGGTTCTTCGCCTTCAGCGCGCGGCGGTAGCGGGCAAGCGCGATCCGGTAGCCCGGCTCGATCTGCGATCCGACGAAATCGAGGTAACGCCGCCGGGTTTCCGCCGAGCCGCGGACCAGCTCCAGGTCCTCGTTCCCCATCCAGACGATCAGCCCGCCATCGGCCAGATAGCTCCCCGGCCCGTCGCGCGGCTCGCCTTCCACCGCCAGCTCCAGCCCGCGCTGCCAGCGCACCCGACGCTCCATCCCCCAGGCCTCGCCGGCGATCCCGAAGCCGCCCGTCCCGCCGATCCTCAGCATCGCCGGCAACTTGCGGGTCCGCGGCGATTGCAAGCGAACCAGCAGGCACACCGCTTCCAGGATCGAGGTCTTGCCCTGGGCATTGTCCCCGGTGAATACCCCGCCCGCCGCCGGCATTTCCAGCGAGAGGCTGGAGAAGCAGCGGAAATCAACGGCGCGCAGGGTGCGGATCACGGGGGGAAGAAACCGGCGGCCGGAGACCGGAAACAAGCGGGAAACGGAGAATCATCGATTTCCTCCGGTCCGGGTCACGGTGCCACCGCCAGCCGCTCCGGCCCCGAGGTCTCGCCGAAAATGAACCCGTTCTCCTTGTAGGTCTTCAGCCGGAAGTGCGTGGCCGTCGAGATCACGCCCTCCATCGAACTGAGCTTCTCCGAAACGAAGCGGGCCACCTCGCGCAGGTCGCTGCCTTCCACCACCACCATCAGGTCGTAGCCGCCGCTGGCCAGATAGCAGCTCACCACCTGGTCGAAGCGCGCGATCCGCATCGCCAGCCGGTCGAAGCCGCCGCCGCGCTCCGGCGTCACCTTGACCTCGATGAAGGCCGACACGTCGTCGTCGCCGGCCCGCTCCGGATTGATCACCGCCTGATAGCCGAGAATCGTGCCGTTTTCTTCCCAGGCCGCCAGCCGTTCGCGGACCTCGCCCTCGCTCAGCGCAAGCAGTTCGGCGAGTTCCTGATGGCTGTGGCGCGCCTGGCGGCGGAGCAATTGCAAAAGCGGGTCGATCGACATGGCGGCGGGTTTCTAGCGGCTGAATCCGGACAGGGCAAGGCCCGCGGAGGGGCGAGGCAAAGGCGATGGAGGGAAAGGCGATAGGTCCTATGGGTCCGATACAACCTATTCCCCCGACGGCTCCTCCCGGTATCTGAAATCAACATCGACTCCTTGAGGAGAAAGCAGGACTTCCACATCAAGTGCCGCTTCCGGCACCCGCTGGAATTCTTCCGGACCACGAAAGCCAGAACTCAATCCCCCAGGCAAATCCCGACCGCCTTCGCGGCTTTGACCATCTCACCTTCCGGTTCCACCAGACGCAGCTTGTTCACCGCTTCCTCGATCAGCACGGAATCGACGTGATAGGCCTGATAGCTGACCATCCGCCCGAAGCGGCCCTCCTCCGCCAGCTTCACCGCCATTACCCCGAAACGGGTCCCGAGGATCCGGTCGAGCGCGGTCGGCGCGCCGCCCCGCTGCAGGTGACCCAGCGTGCAGGCCCGGGTTTCCTTGCCGGTCAGCGCCTCCAAGCGGCGCGCGACGATATCGCCGATCCCGCCGAGCCGGACTTCCCCGCCTTCGTTCCTGGCGATGGTCGCCAGGTCGCCGTCCGGCAGGTGCGCGCCTTCCGCCACCACCACCAGCGTGCTGTGGTGGCCCTGGGCGTCGCGCTGCTTGATGAACTCGGCGACCTTCTCGGTGTTGAAGGGAATCTCGGGCAACAGGATCACGTCGGCCCCGCCGGCGATCCCGCCCCACAGCGCGATCCATCCGGCGTGGCGACCCATCACCTCCAGCACCATGATCCGCTTGTGGCTTTCCGCCGTGGTGTGCAGGCGGTCGAGCGCGTCGACCACCGTGCTGACCGCGCTGTCGAAACCGAAGGTCATGGCGGTCGCCATCAGGTCGTTGTCGATGGTCTTCGGCACCCCGATGATCGGCCAGCCTTCGCGGTAGAGTTGCAGGCCGGTGGTCAGCGAGCCGTCGCCGCCGACGATGATCAAGGCGCGGATCTCCAGCTGGTCCATCGTGCGCTTGGCCTTGGCCACGATCTCCGGCGGCACTTCGGCGATGTCGCCCTTGCCGACCTTGGCGGCGAAGTGGCCCTTGTTGGTGGTGCCGAGAATCGTCCCGCCGAGCTTGAGGATCCCCAGCGTGTCGAGCGGCTTGAGCACCTTGTAATCGCCCGGCGGCAGCAGGCCTTCGAAGCCGTCCTTGAAGCCGATGACCTCCCAGCCGAGCTGGCTGGCCGCGCCCACGACGCCGTGGATCACCGCGTTGAGTCCGGGGCAGTCGCCGCCGCTGTTGAGAATTCCGATGCGCATCGTGAACGGGAGTGGGAGTGGGAGTTGAAAACGGGATTGATAAGTCAAAAACGCGCCATCGTCAGCGCGGGTTCGGAACGTCGAGGATTTCCTTGCCGCGGCTGCCGCCCGGAGCGCCGACCGCCACCCAGCGGTCATAGGCTTCCCACCCTTGGCGGATCAGGCCGCGGGCACGGTTGAAGCGGTCCGGACTATTGAGCACCACCACGATCAAACGCCGCGGGGTGACCCCCTTCTCACCGTCGGGCTTGATCCGCACCAGCGGTTCGCGATCCACCGCCACGCTGAGGCACGGACCGGCCGCCTGGGTGGTGCCCGTCTTCACCCCGAGGATCATCGGCTCGCCGACCAGCTCGTTGGTGTTCTTCACCTTGAAGCCGCGCGGCCCCTCCGCCCCCTGCACCGTCACCTGGCGCTCCTTCTGGCGGACGATGAACGTAAAGCCGGGCTTGCGCATCGCGTAGATCGAAAGTTTCGCGACATCGGCCGCGGTCGACTCGCCGGTCTGGCGCGGCAATTCGAGGCCATGCGGATTCATAAAGCGCGTCTTGGTGAGTTGGATCGCTTTTGCCAGCTCGTTCATTTCGGCGACGAAGGCCGCCACGGAGTCGCCGCCCCGTCCCCGCGCGCGCAGGATTTCCCCGCCGACGTGATGGGCCACCGTCATCGCCGCGAGGTTGTCGGAACCGAGCATCGAAGAATACAGCGCGTCGCGCAGCGTCAGGCGTTCGCCCGGCTGGAGGTTCATCGGATTCGGCCCGCCGATCGTCAGGGCCGAGGCCGGCACCGTTGCCAGGGTCTGGTTGAGATCGACCCCGGTCGCATCCGCCCAGTCGACCGCGATCACCGCGGTGGCGATCTTGGTCAGGCTGGCGATCGGTCGCTTCACGACGGAATTCGACGCCAGCAGCACTTTCCCCGAATGCGCCTCGACGACCATGAAGGCCTCCGCCTGCTGGCCGGAGAGGCCGCTGGCGAAGAGCAAGGGGGTGATGAAAGAAAGGAAAAACGCGCGTTTCATTGGACCGGCGCGGACTCTACCGGGGTGACGGTGGCACTCAACCCCAAATCCAAGGACCTCGCCCGGCCATTCGCGCCTTGCCTTCGGAAACCAAGCACGTAAGTTACGTCCGTCAGGCAGTTCCGGTTCCATCCCGCTGCCCGCCGCCGGCCAAACGCAGATTTTGGCAGCAGCGTTCCGCTCGGGCGGACCGCAATCGGACACCGGCGGACGCGGATTCGCGGAAATGCCTGCCACACCGGGTCCAAACGCGCGATAACCGCCACCTCCCGGGTCCATGGAATTCCGCCCGTCCCGCATCGAGCGGCGGACCTTCCCCGGCACCAGAAAGCCGGCGACCCGGACCGGCAGGTCGAGCCCGCAGCCCCGCCCGACCCGCGGGCGGCTGCCCGCCGTCGCAACCCAGGACCCGCCAACCGAAACGCACAACATGTCCAACGCCACACCTGATACCAGAGGCGCCGGAGGCCCCGGAGGCGAACGCCGCCGCCAGCGCTCCCGCGGCGGCAAAGGCCGGAATCGCAACCGGCAAGGCAACGAACCCGGCGATAACCCGAACCGTTCCCAGCACCAGGGCGACCGCCAACGCGGTGATCGCGGTGATCGCGGTGATCGCGGGGGTGACCGCGGCGAACGCGGACCCCGTCCGCCACGTCGCGAAGCCAAACCCGTGCCACTCACCTGGTGGCAGAAACTGCTCAAGGCGATCGGCCTCTACAAGGAGCCCGTCCGCCCGGCCCGTCCCGAAAAGCAGGAGAGCATCCGCTTTGAGGAAGGTCCGCCGCGGGAGGTGAAGTCCAATACCCGTATCGCGCGCCAAGCGGACTCCGAAGCCCCGCCGCGCCGTTCCCAAGAGCGTTCCCAAGAGCGTTCCCAAGAGCGTTCCGAACGTTCCGAACGTTCCGAACGCCCCGAAAGAAGCGAGCGCGGCGAAGTCGCCAGCACCCGCATCTATCTGGGCAACCTGTCCTACGACGCCTCCGAAGATGACCTCAAGGATCTCTTCAAAGGCGTCGGCACGGTTCGCAACGTCGAGATTGTCTACAACCGCCGCACCCACAAGTCGAAGGGCTACGGTTTCGTTGACATGCTCAACGTCGACGAAGCCCGCCGCTCGGTGGAAGTCCTTCACGACCAGTTCTTCATGGGCCGGAAGCTGGTGGTGAGCGGAGCCAAGACCAAGGATCACGAGGACGAAGGCAAGGACGACGACGCCCGCGAGGAAGTCGCCGCCCGCCAAGCGGCCGCCGCCGCTGCGGCAACAGCCGCGGCTGCGGCTGCAACCGCTGCCGCAATCCCGCTGGCGGCGACTCCGGTGGCCACCGTCGAACCGATCCCCGGGGAGTCTTCCGCCGCGGAAGACGACGCATCCGTGGAAGTCGCACCCGTGGAAGTCGCACCCGTGGAAGTC
>CAMCYK010000092.1 GCA_945883695.1 Akkermansia muciniphila
TTGCCGACCAGCCAGGCGTAGAAGGCCTGCCGGGTGGCATCGGCCGGACGCGGGTGGACCATCTTCACGACATCCGCCAGCGAGGGATCGTTGCCGATCGCCGCGTTGAGCAGTTGCCGCTCGTCGGCCCGCTCGAGCCACTGGCGGACCAGCCGCTTTGGCGCGGAGCCGAGCGACTTCCGCCCGGTGACGCCGGAGCGCAGGATCTGGACGAAGTTCCGGAGCATCTTCCCGTTGTCGATGACCTGCGGGAAGATCTCGATCAGCCGGTCGAGGTCGCGGGTGGCAAGCACCGCGCAGAGCAAGGCCGGCATGTCCTTCATGTGGCCCTTGCGCCGGGCGTAGAGGGCGGTCTGCGCGAGGAAATCGACATCCACCTGCTTGGCCAGGTCGAGCACGCGGTCGAGCTGCGTCTCGGCGGTGGCGTAGAAGGTCCGGGTGAGGCAGCCGGTGGCGGCCAGCCGGGCGAGCGTCGCCTTGGGCGAAAGCTCGTAGGCCGGGGCTCCCGCGTCGTTGCGGACGGTCGCCGCGGGGAGCAGGGCGCCGCGGATCGTTTGGAACAGGTTCTTGTTGGCCATGGTGGTGCGTCCGTCGGTTGCGGCGGACGGGGATCTATTGGCACGGGGTGTGCCAAGTGGAGATGGTGGATGGTGGATGGGAGATGGAAAACGTTGGAGGTGAGTGAGATGAAAATTTTCTTTGGAAATTTTTCGGCAATTTTGGTGGGGTGAGAAATTCCAATAAAATCTATAAAATGCGCGTGATTTATCCAAATGGATAGGCTTGGGTTGCCGCCGTGAAGCGCGTGGCGATCGGACTGCTGGGGAGCAAGCTGGACAGCGGGTTCGATGCCCGGCGTTGGGACGGTTGGCGACCGAGTGTGTCGTTGTTCCAGCACGAGGAACTGCTGTTCGACCGCTTCGAGCTGCTGGCCGAGCGGCAGTTCGATGTCTTGCAGAAGCGGGTGGCGGAGGACATCCGGCTGGTTTCGCCGGAGACTGTCGTGGAGGAGCACTTCGTCGATTTCGGCCGCGATCCCTGGGATCTGGCGACGGTTTACGGGGCGCTGCATGACTGGGCGAAGTTCTATCCCTTCGATCCCGAGAAGGAGGAATACTGGATCCACATCACCACCGGCACGCACATCGCGCAGATCTCGATGTTCCTGCTGGTCGAGGCGGGCTTTCTGCCGGGGAAGCTGGTGCAGACCTCGCCGCGGACGCCGTGGCGGGTGGCGGATCCGGCGGGGCGCTACGCGGTGATCGACCTCGATCGCTCGAAGTACGATGCTCTTAGTACGAGGTTTGCCAAGGACGCCGTGGAAACGACTGAGTTCCTGAAGAGCGGGATCGCCACGCGGAGTCCGCGCTTCAACCGGATGATCGGCCGCATCGAGCAGGTCGCGTTGCGTTCGCAAGCGCCGGTGCTGCTGACCGGGCCGACCGGCGCGGGGAAGTCGTTGTTAGCCCGGAAGATCTACGAGCTGCGCAAGCAGCGCGGCAGGCTGCGGGGCGGTTTCGTCGAAGTGAACTGCGCGACCTTGACCGGCGACACCGCGGCTTCCGCCTTGTTCGGACATCTTCGCGGATCCTTCACCGGGGCACAGAAGGATCGGCCGGGGCTGCTGCGCGAGGCGGACGGAGGCTTGCTGTTTCTCGATGAAATCGGCGAGCTGGGCGTGGACGAGCAAGCACGGTTGTTGCGGGCCTTGGAGGACAAGGTTTTCCTGCCGGTCGGAGCGGACCAGCCGGTTACCAGCGACTTCCAGTTGATCGCCGGCACCAACCGCAATTTACGAGAGACGGTGGCCACCGGGCGCTTCCGCGAGGACCTGCTGGCCCGGATTCACCTGTGGACCTTTTCGTTGCCGTCGCTCGGGGAGCGGCGGGAGGACATCGCGCCGAATCTCGACTTTGAACTGGAGCGTTTCAGTCGCACGCACGGGGTCCGTGCCACCTTCAACAAGGAAGCGCGGCAGGCCTTCCTCAAGTTCGCGGAGGCGCCGGACACGCCGTGGAGCGGGAATTTCCGCGACCTCAACGCGGCCATCACCCGGATGGCGACGCTGGCACCGCGCGGGCGGATCCGGGTGGAGGAAGTGGAGGAGGAGATCGGACGGCTGCGGGAAAGCTGGCAGCGGCCGGGAAGTACGGTGGATCCCGTGGAATCGGCGGATCTTGGCGGGCTGGTGGAGGAGGAGCTCGATCCGTTCGACCGGGTGCAGCTCTCGCACGTGGTCGCGGTGTGCCGGCGGTCGCGGAGCTTGTCGGAGGCCGGGCGGGAGTTGTTCGCGGTGTCGCGGACCAAGCGGGCGGTGACCAACGACGCGGACCGGCTGAAGAAGTACCTGGCGAAGTTCGGCTTGGATTTCGAGAGGTGCCGGGAGTGAGGGGCATGCCCTATGGAGTCGGAACGAATTCCATGACGGAGAGGATCCTCTCGAGGTCCATCGCCGCGGCATTGCCGTCACCTTTGAAGATCATGCTGTAGTAGATTTCCGGTGGCGACTTCGGCCGCAGAACAAGCTCGGCCCGACCTGTTTCGATACCGCCACTCAGCAGGCCGGTGAATGTTGGCGTATCAATCTCTGTCAATCCTTTGTCCGCCAGGGGCGGAACCATGATGGCTTTCGCCGCAAGGCGTGCGGTGACATCCTTCAAGTCATCCGTGCTCGCAGCCGCGTCGACGTCGTGGGCCGAGGCTCGGGAAACGGACAAGACCTTCGCGATGTCGTCGTCACCCCAGATGGCGGGAAGTTTGGAGAACGACGGCGCGTGCGCTTTTGTGACCACGAATACGGAAATCGCGCCGATCTTGACCTCTTTGCCCTGCTTCATGTCTTGAATGGAATTCCACTTCGGGAGAATGATCCCGCCGCCTTCCACCGCGACACGGTCGCTTGGGCCGCCGCTCGATGCCGGAATCGTCCGTTTGATCGAATTCTGAGGGACCAACAAGTAGGCCTGCTCATCCCGATAAGCCTCTTTGATGTGTTTCTTCGATTCGGTTAACGGGTCGCGGTTGCATGATGTGAAGAGGACGGCATGGCAGGCCGCAGCGATCAAGGCAACTCGTGTCATAGGCGGATGATCGGGAGTTTGGATGGCGCTTGTCGATCATCGAAAAGGGTGGGGTAATGTCGATAGTCATGGACTCGCCAGCAGGCTGGCGGAGGGAGAGCGGCAGCGGGCTGCACGCAGTCCATGGCGGCATGGCCTGCGGCCGCCTCACTCCAGCGGGTCCCAGGTCTTGCGCGAAATGGCGCTACCCATCGCGAGGCAGGCGGCGGCGGCGAGGAGGGCTTCGACGGTCACGAAGATCCAGAAGGCGCCGAGATGTTTCGCGCCCATGGCCAGTCCGGGGATCAGCAGCGCGCTCATCATCAGAATGAACATCACCACGCCGCGCATCGCCGACTTCGCCTCCTCGGCCGGCTTGGAAAGCGGCACGGTCTTCTCCAGCGCGCCGGGGGCGAGGGCGAAGACCGGCATCGCGATCAGGCCGGGCAGCAGCATCGCGGCGTTTTGCGGACCGTTGGGCAGCAGGCAGACGACGATGCCCATCACGATCAGCCCGGGGACGACCAGCAGCGCCGCGACCGCGCGCACCGCGCCGTGGATGAAGGGGCCGGGGCCGGGAACCGGCGCGAGCCGGTAGAGATCGGCGGCTTGGTAATTCTGCGAGTATTGGAGGAGGTTCATCGCCATCAGCGGGATCAGCCCGAGATAACCGCCGGCGAAGGCGATGCCGAAGTCGCCGCCGTCCTTTGAGGCACCCTGGATCAGGAACACCGCCGGCATCACGAGGATCGGCGCGAGACCGGGGTAGAGCCGCAATTTCACGTCGCGGTCGCGGACCAGGTAGGCGGCGGTCAGGCGGAACGAGGCGCGGACCACCGGATCGCGCAGCATCCAGGACAGCGGCGGCGCGTCCATCAGGCGGTCGAGCAGCCGCCGTCGCGCGGGATCGCGGGGCTTCGCCGGCCGCGATTCGGCCAGCGTCTGCAGGCCCTCCTCGTAGGCTCCCGCCATGCGGCCGAGTGCCAGCCAGAGCACGCCGGTGGTGACCGCCACACCGATGCCCGCGAGGGCCCACGACGAGCCGGCGGCGCGGCCGGTGAAGACCTCGTCGAAGCCCGCGAACCAGGCCGGCGGCAGGAAGTAGAGCCACCATTTTCCGGACAGCGGGTCCGACGCCGGATTCATCAGGCGCATGACGTGCGGCACCATCTGGCTGACCGCCATCATCGCGACGGCGAGCAGGACCTGGGCACCGGTCATCAGGTTGTCCAGTCGCTCGCGGCCGAACCAGCGCAGGCACAGTTGATAGAGTAAAACCACGCTGCCCGAGCAGAACAACGCCGCGAGACAGGTCGAGACGAGGTGGGCCGGGAGGAACAGCCAGCTGCCGTTGGCGCCGGCCGAGCCCATCACCAGCCCGACGAGATTGAAGGCGCACGCCAGCCACAGCGAGACCCGCACCAGCACCGTCACCTTCGCCCATAGCAGGGTGCGCGACGAGACCGGGCGGTGGAGCAGGATCTCGGCTTCGTCCTTGTTGAACAGGATCTCGCCGGCGGAGGCCGCGATGAACATGCCGAGGAACAGCAGCGACATCCCGTGCAGGTAGAACGACAGGACGAAAGACGGCTGGCCGCGGAAGGTCAGCGCGATGAGGCCGACCAGCGCGTAGAGGGCGAGGGTCCCCCATAACTTCGATCCCACGGACTTCGGCGCGCGATCCTTGTTCAGCCCCCGCGAGCTGCGGCCGCGCAGGAACAGCGTAAGGTAGAGCCGTTGGAGGGTCCGCGCTGGCAGGGGATCGTTCACGGCCGGAAGGTCTTCGCGAAATCCGCCGCCTTGCGCTCGAGATCGTCGCCGCCGGTCAGCCGGGTGAAAAGCTGCTCGAGGGACCGCGCCTCGTGGCGCGCCACCAGTTCCGCCGGCGCTCCGTCGACTTTCACCACGCCCTGGTCGATGATGATGACCCGGTCGCAGACCCGTTCGACCACGTCGAGGATATGCGAACTGTAGATGATCGCCTTGCCTTCCCGCGCCAGGGTTTGGATCAGCGCCTTGAAGCCGACCGCGGCGTTGGCGTCGAGGCCGTCGAGCGGCTCGTCGAAAAACACGACGGGCGGGTTGTGGAGCAGCGCCGCGGTGATGACCACCTTGCGTCGCATGCCTTTCGAGTACGCGCCGAGCAGCTTGTCGGTGAGGGTGTCGAAGCTCAGGTCGAAGAACGCGATGAACTGGCGGATCCGCTCGCGCGCCGCTTCGGCGGGGATGCCGTAAAGCGCGGCGACCATTTCCAGGTATTCCAGCCCGCTGAGCGACTCGAACACCGCGCCGGAGTCCGGCACGAAGCCGACGCTGCGCTTCACGTCCATCGGGTGGGTCAGCAAGTCGTGGCCGCAGATCGTCGCGGTGCCGGACGTCGGGGCGAGCAATCCGGTGAGCATTTTCAGGGTGGTGGATTTTCCCGCGCCGTTCGGTCCGAGCAGTCCGACGATCTGCCCGGCTGGAATCTCGAGGGTCAGGCCGTCGACCGCGGTCTGGAGGCCGAAGCGCTTGGTGAGGCGTTGCAGGGAAATCATCCGCCCGAGGTTCTGAAGCATGCCCCGCGGGATGGCGAGGCGAATGGCTTGCCCCGGACCCGGCGAGGTTCGGCCGCGGTCTGTCGGAGCGCCGCGCCGGAGTGTCAGTTCACCACTTCGTAGGTGATTCGCAGGAAGCGCTGGGGGGTGTCGCGCGGCACTTCGAAGCCGCCGGGGATTTCCACGACGCCTTCGGTGGTCCAGGAACCGAGGCCGGCGGAGGTCTCCGCGGAACGGACGATACCCGGCGGCGCTGGCGGCAGCATCAGCCGCAGGGTGGTGGTAGTGAGCACGGGCTGGAGCAGGGGCCGCGAAGAAGGGTCGTCGGGAAGGGTTCCGAAGGCGTATTCGCCCGCGTTGTCCCAGCCGTCGTCGTCGAGGTCTCCGGAGGGGAGGGCATCGGGGTCGCCGGAGTCGGCGAAGGCTGCGATCCAGGCGGTGTAAGCCGAGACGATCACCAGGGTGCCGCTGGCGGAGCCGGTGTGGTTCGGGGCATCGACGGTGGCGACGACGGCATAACTGCCGGCGTTGGTCGGGGCTTCGGTGGCGCCGTCGTAGGTGAAGGTTACTGGCAACCCTGCCGGACTGGTGGTGGCGGAAGCGGCTTTCGGGGTGTCGTCGAAGGTCGGGGTGAGGCTGCCGAGGGTGATGACCGCGTTGGCCTTGCCGATCACCAGGGTGCCGCTGGTGCTGCCGGTGAAACCCGCTTCTGTAATCGTGGCGATGACCGCGTAACTGCCGGCGTTGGTCGGTTCCTGGCTGGCGCCGTCATAGGTGATGGTGTGGGAGAGCCCGGCGGGTGTGGTGGAAACCGTGACGGCTTGAGGCGACCCGGTGTAAGTGGGACCGAGGTCCGACAAGGTGATAGACGCCGGCTGACCAATGCCATCCGTGATGTTGATCGAAACGGAAGAAGGCGCTGCCGGCGCATAATCCGGGGAGCCGGAGGGAATCGAGATCTGCAAGGTCTCCGCGCCTTCCGTCAGTCCGTCGGAAACCACGGTGAGCGGGACCTGGACGCTGGTCTGGCCCACGGGCAACAAGAACGAGGGTGCCGTGGCCAGATCGGCGGCGGTCGCGGTGCCGGAGAGTTGAGGCGTGACCGTCACCGCCCGCGCGAGGGGCAGCGGGGTTGATAGCGTGAGCTGCCCAGCCGCTCCTTCGGAAAGGGAGCTGGCCGAGGTGGTCAATGACACGAAGGGGCGGAACGGATCGCTGAGCGCCGCGGCGGAGGTCAATGCCACGCTGTCGACATACCAGCCGGTCACGGCACTGCTGCTGTCGTGCACGAGACGCCAGCGGAACCGGATGCTGTTCCCGGACCATGCCGTGGGAAGGGCGATCCGGGTGGTGATGAAAGTCCCCGAATTGCCGGACCACGCCGGGCTTCTGGAAATCGAGGTTCCCGAGTTCGGGCGAATGTTCGTGGAATAACCGCCTTCCACCACCGTGCCGCCGCCGGTGAGGAGGTCGAACCAGCTGCCGCCGTCGCGCGAGGCCTCGAGCACCGCTCCATCAAGGCCGGATTCCAGGTTGTAGCGATGTTGGAATTGCAAGGTCGCGCCGTCCGGCCCGATGACCGCGGAAGGCGAGGTGAGGATCGACTCGCCGGCCAAGGCCACCGCCGCGGAAAAAGCGGCGTTCGGTGCGCTGGCGGTCTGGGCGGTGGAAATGGCCCACGGGCTGCCCCCGCCGGAGACCGACTGCGTCCAGCCGGCCGGGAGGGACGACGAACCGTCGAAATTCGCCTGGAGCACCGAGTTGACGCCGCTCGACCCCAAGGAAACAGTGAAGGGCAAGACCGCCGAGTAGCCGGTCGCGGTCACCGTCAGCTGGAGATTGGAAACGTCGCCCGCCGCGCCCGCGAGCGCGAAGGTGAAGAGCTGCTCGGCGGAGTTGCCGGCGGCGAGGTTGCCATAACTCACAAGTGGAGTGAAAACCGTCGATCCCGCCGGCGCGGCCAGGGTGGCGGTGAGGTTGGACGCGGCCAGTCCGCCGTTGTTGGCGAGAGTGATGCCGAGCCGGATGGTTTCTCCGGGGTCCGCCTTGCCGTTGCCGCCGCTGTTGGACTCGGCGTCGAGACGGGTCGATGCGATGACCACTTGCGGGGCTGGCGCGGCGTCGATGCGCAGGATTTCCATCCGGTAGAGCTGGGCCCGCTCCTGGGTGTCGACCAAATCATTGCCGCGGACGCGGATGTAATAGGTGCCGTTCGACGGCAGCTGGAACGAGGTGATTTGTTCGGTGAGTCCGGCCGCTTGCACGGGGGCGGAGGCGACCACGGTGGTTCCATTGCTCGCGAGCAAATCGAGGATCAGATCCCGCTGCAGGCTCGGATCGAAGGGGGTGCCGGCGGTGCAGCTGCCGTCCGAGTTCTGCGGGCCTTCCTGATAGGTGCCGATGTTCGGGCCCGACGGGATGATTTTCACGGTCACCTGCTGGCTGCTGGTGCCGGCGAACGAGAAGTGGTCGGTGTCGCTGTCGCCATCCTGGCTCAGCCACTCCCAGGCCGCGGCGGTGCCCGTGGACAAGGTGAGCGGCGTGGCGTTGGCGGGCGTGTCGTTGTTGCGGAGCGAACCGTGGACCTCGAGCGGATCGCCGTAGTTGCGCTGGTGGGAGTAGATGTCGTCGAACTGGGAGCCGCGGAAGCCGGTGTTGATGAAAGGCTCCATCAGCTTGGTCTGGTTCACCGGGCAGACGTGGGCGAGACCCAGCGAGTGGCCGATCTCGTGCTCCATGATATTGCGCAGGCGGATCGAGTTGTTGCCGATGTCGGTGAAATAATTGTCACCGGTGTCGATCACCACGTCGCCGTTGTCCGGATAGTAGGCGTAGGCGAGGACCCCGTTGTCGCCGTCGATCAGGTGCCCGCTGATGCGGATGTCGCCGCGGACGCCGAGTTGGCCCCAGTCGGTGGTGCCGCTCGAACTGTCGATGACGATGCCGTCATCGTTCGGCTCGTAGACGAAGCGCAGGCCGGAGATCGCCGCGAGGTTGTCGAAGACGGCTTGGTAGACGGCAAACCACGGTTGGGCGGAGGGCAGGCCGGTCGGGCTGCCGCCGTAGATGGCGGCCATCCGGGCGCGCAAGCTGCTGGTCGCAGTGGATTCGCCCGAGTTGGCCGGGGTGATCGGGGTGCCATCGGGGACGATGCTCCAGGTTAAGGTGACCGGCAGTCCCTGGGTGCCTTGGCCGCTGCTGTTGGTGGCGGTGCGGGTCCAGCGGTCGGCGACCCGCAGGGCCATCGAGTTGAAACCGCCGGCGGCGGTGATCCGTTGTTCGACGCGGAGGTAGGCTTGCACCAGGTCCGGCGAGGTGCCGGGGGCCCAGCAACTGGTGAACGGGGTGTCGGAGAGGGCGAACTGTCCGGCGTAGAGGGCGAGGCGGGTGCGTTCCTCTTCCGGCAGGTCGGCGAAGGAGCCGGCATCGGCGAGGATCTCCTCGAGCGCCTTGAGTTTCCGAGCCTGCCGAAGCTCCGGGGTCGCCAAGTCGGCGACGCTTGCCGGCGGCGGTTCCGCCAAGCGGGAAGAGGCCTTTCCGCTGGCGTGGCCGACGGAGCGGGCGGCGAGCGCGGCCGGATCGGACGGCATCGATTCCGGCGAGCTGCCAGGCCGGATGGACGGGGAGCCATCGCTCCCTCGCGAGGTGCCCGGCGCCGGCGCCACCTCGGCCGTGGGATTGCGGGACGTTGCCATCCACACGGCCGCGAAAACCGCGAGCAGAAGGATCAAAGGAAGGGAGGAACGTTTCACTTTCCCGAATTATAAAAAATTTTTAGTTAGCAGGAAAGCTGAATATTCTGGGTGGCGGGCCAAAGCGCTCACGCTAAGGGAGCTACCGGACTGATTCCGGAACGGAATGGATTTGTTGGAGCAGAATGGATGGGATAAATAGGATGGAAATAAAAAAATTCGCGTTCCGGAGGCTCAAATATCCCATCCATCCCATCCATCCTGGTCCATTTTCCGGCCACGGTCCCCGATGACTCCCGAGTCGAGGAATCCTGGGTAGCAGGCCAGCCTCCTCCATCCGTGAGAACGCGATCCGACGGGTCAAGCGTGAGCGATCAGTCTTTGGGCCGGTCCGGAGCCGGCGGCGCGGCGACGTCCGTGCCGGAGGGACTCTCCAGGGGGATGGTGGCCGCCACGGGGAAGCGCAAGGTGACCGGGCCGAGCAGCCCGGAGGGCAGCAGCGGCGAGGCGGCCGTGAACCGGTCCTTCAGGTTGGTCCGGGTGATGGCGGCTTGCGAGGGATCCTGCAAGGCCCCGACCAGCCGGTTGTTCCAGAGGTTGGTGACCGAGATCTCGAGCTGGTTTTCCCCGGCTTGAACGAAGCCGGAGAGGTCGAGCTGGGCCGGCGCTTGCCACAGCACCCCGGCTTTCCGGCCGTTGACCGTGACCTCGGCGACCTCCTTGGCGACGCCTAGATCGAGGATCACCGGACTTCCGGCGGCCGCAAGCGCCTCCGGGAGCATGAAACGCGTGTGGTAGCGGGCCGTGCCGGAGAAATACCGGACCCCGGGATCGGTGTGTCCGGTCCAGTCCGCGAGGGTTTCCATGACGATCTCGTCCGGCGCGCCGAGGTTCTTGGGGAAGGTCACCCGCCACGGCCCCTCGACCGGCTGGTCGGCGGGAACCTCCGCGACCGCGATCTCGCCCCGGCGGCCGCGAGCGGACTCGACCCGGTAGGTGCCGGGCCGTGACACCCGGACCGGCACGCTGTCGCCCTGGAGGCTGGCGACCTCGATCGCGCGGCCGCCTTGTTCGGCCGGAGCTTCGTTCACCGCGACCAGGTGGTCCTCGCGTTCCTCCGCGCGGAACACGACGAAGACCGAGGAAGCGGGCGGAAGGTCGACGGTCACCCGGACGAAGCCGTCGCCCGTCTGATAGACCGGGCAGGGCCGGATGCTGCCATCGCCGGGGTGCCAAAAGCTGGGAACCCGTCCGGCAGCGACCCGGAAGCGGCAGGTCGCCGAACGATGCTCCGTCGAACTGTTCTAGACAAAGTAGATGTCTTCGGTCGCCGTGGCGCGGTGGATGTAGTCGATCTGCCGCTCGTCGTTCGCCCCATTTTCCACCTGGAAGTCGGGCACCACGCCCATCTCGGCGAGGACCTCGCGCAGCGGGATGTTCCAGACCACCTTGCCGGTCCCGAAGCGGTGCGAGCGGACGGTCTTGCCATCGCAGGGGCCCCAGATCCGGTCCGCGAGTTCGCGGACCTCGCGGTCGCAATCGGGATAGCCGCGCAGGCTGTTCGAGCGCAGCGGCTTGGGGCCGGCCACCGTCGCGCCGGCCGCGATGAAATCGCCGATCCGGCGCAGCACGGCGGGAGAGATCGACTCGCGGTCGGGCAGGACCAGCAGGCGGTAAGCCAGGCCGTCGGGCAGGGCCAGCTTGCCGTCCTTCACTTGCAGGCGGGTCAGGATCACCTCCTCGTTGATATAATCGTAGTCGTGGCCATGGCCGAGCGACCCGAGGTCGACCGGATTGGGCCTGCCGCAATGCGGGCACATGTCGTCGGGCCAGCGGGATTTCACGCCCGGCGGGATGCGCCGCGAAGGGACGAGGTTGGGTGCCTCGTCCCCGTAATACACGCAGACGTCCGCCACGAAGAGTCCCTATTGCAGCAGGTAGCAGCTGCGGGACATGTCGGCGATCATCGGGCCGGCCTGGTGCCACCAGGTCGAGTTGACATTGAAGTGCTCGCCGGCGTGATAGGCGAAACCGGGGAGGCCCGCTTCCGGCGGGTTGTGGGCGAAGGTGTGGAAGGTCGCCTGGTTGAGGCCGGCGCAGAGGGCGATATCGAACAGTCGCTTGTAGCCCGCCGGCCCGTCCTGCCAGTGGCGCCAGCCGGTCAGGGATTCCGCGTTGACGAGTGGCTTGCCATAGATGTGGGCGGCGCTGGCGGCCTCCTTGGTCACCCAGTTCTTGTTCTGGTTCCAGAATTCCCCCATCGGGATGTCGGAAGCGCCGAGCGCCTTGAGCGGTTCGACCCGCGGCCATCCGCCATGGCCGGCCTCCGCCAGCAATTTCAGTCCGCGCCGGTTGAGGAGGTCGCGGCCCCTTGCAAAGTGGTTTTCGACCATGAGGTCGCTGACCATCTTCCGGTAATCGTGCCGGAACCGCGCGGCGAGATCCTCGTCGGCGGCCTTCCAGCCGGCCAAAACCGGCAGCCAGGGTACCGGATCGTAGCCATTCCGTTTGAGGAATTCCCGCTGGAACCCGTCGGTCCAATCGACGGTCGGGCCGACCTCATAGCTGTCCAGCATCAACACCTTGAGCGGCCCGAAGCCGTCGCGGCCGCGGGAGAGCGTGTCGAGGATATGGTTGAAATGGGCGTCGGAGGCGCGCCGGCTCAAGTGGTCGACCAGCAGGCCGTTCGAATTCGGGCTGGGGATCTTGAGCTCTTCCCCGCTGCGGTTGCCGACGAAGCGCAGGATGCTCCACTCGCCCGCGGGGACCGACCAGGTGAGCCGCCCGTCCGGGGCGAGGTGATCCTCGAGCCGGACCGCGGAGCCGGCGTCGGCGAGGGTCCGGCCCTTGGCCAGCGGCACCGCCAGCAGCGCCACCTCCTCGTAGGGATCGCGCGCTTTTTCCGGCAGCGGCAGGACTTCGGAAAACTCCGCGGGGCCGGTCACCTTGCGCTCGCTCCAGCGCAATTCTTTCCCGCTGTCCGGCGGGGTGATCCACGGTCCGCCGGCGTTCCAGCTGCTGGACGCCACCATCCCGAGCTCGAGGCCGAGGCGGGCCGCCTCGTCCATCGCGTGGTGGATGGCGGCGAGGGATTCCGGGCCGAGGAAGGCCGAAGACCGCTTGCATCCCGAATTCAGGAAATCATCATTTCCCTAACCTTTCCCGCATGATAGTCCCACGTTCGTATGACACCGGGTCCGGAAGATCGCGGGAAGAGCTTCGTAGTGACGGGGGTGCCCGTCAAGAACCTCGCCATCCGCGGCCGATAACACCCGCAAAGTGCCACATTCCATGAAAAAACTCCTCGCCGCCCTCTGTCTCGCCGTGCCCTTGCAGGCCGCTCCGCTCAAAGTCTACATCCTCGCCGGCCAGTCGAACATGCAAGGCCACGCCAACGTCAGCACCTTCGACTACCTGGCGAAAGACCCGCAAACCGCTCCGCTGCTGCAGGAGATGCGCGGCAAGGATGGCAAGCCCAAGGTCTCCGACCGGGTCTGGATCAGCTACCTCTCCGAAGGCCGCGGCGGCGAACCCGCCGTCAAGGAGGGCAAACTCACCACCGGCTTCGGCGCGCGCGAGGAAGCGATCGGCCCCGAATTCACCTTCGGCCTCGCGATGGAGAAGCACGTCAAGGAGCCCATCCTCCTGATCAAGACCGCTTGGGGCGGCAAAAGCCTCCACACCGACTTCCGTCCGCCCGGCGCCGCCGGTTCCGAAGAGGCGGGGAAATACTATCAACTGATGATCGATCACGTGAAAAAGGTGCTCGCCGACCCCGGGAAGGTCGTCCCGGGCCACAAGGCCGGCGACGGGGTCGAGCTGGCCGGCTTCGTCTGGTTCCAGGGATGGAACGACCTGGTCGACGGCAAGGCCTATCCGGCACGCGACAAGCCCGGCGGCTACGACCGCTATGCCGAATACATGGCGCAGCTGATCCGCGACGTGCGCAAGGATCTCGACGCGCCGGAGCTGCCCGTCGTGATCGGCGTGCTGGGGGTGGGCGGCCCGACGGCGCTCTATGACTCTCCCCGCTACAAGGGCGTCCACCAGAACTTCCGCGACGCCATGGCCGCTCCCGCCGCACTGCCCGAGTTCAAGGGCAACGTGGCGGCCGTCCTGACCGAGCGCTTCTGGGACAAGAAGCTCGAAGCCGCCCGCGAAAAGAAAGAGCGGACCGCCGAGGAGGAGGAGATCGTCAAGGGCGCTTCCAACCAGGCCTATCACTATCTCGGCAGCGCCAAGATCCTCGGCCAGATCGGCAAGGCCTTCGCCGATGCCCTGGCGGAGATGAAGTGAAGCGGCTCCGCCGTTAGATCAGCCGTTCCCGCAGCGCCTTGGCGACCGCGCCGGTGTTGGTGCTCACATGCAGCTTGTCGTAGACGCGCTGCATGTGGGTCGAGACGGTGTGGACGCTGATGCCGAGGGCCGTCGCGATCTCCTTTTTCACCAGGCCGTCCGCCAGCAGGCGCAGGATCTCGCGTTCCCGCTCCGTGAGGTGGTAGTCATCGGTTCCGGCCTGGGCCGGTTCGATCATGGCGAAGGCGTCGAGCACCTTCCGCGCGATCTCCGGAGTCATCGGCGCGCCGCCATCCATCACCTGCCGGATCGCCTCGCCGATCTGATCGATCCCCGAGGATTTCAAGATGTAACCCGAGGCTCCCGAGCAGACCGCGCGGAAGATCTTATCGGCGTCGTCAAAAACGGTCAGGATGATCACGCGGGCCTGCGGCACCCGGCGCTTGAAGGTCGCCAGCGCCGCGATCCCGTCCAAGCCCGGCAACTGCACGTCGAGCAGGATCACGTCCGGCGGGGTCCCCTGGTCGAGAGCGGCGAAGGCCTTCTCCACGGAGACGAAGCGCCCGGTGCAGGTCATCCCGTCGAGGCTGTCGACCACCCGTTGCACGCCCATCGAGAACAGGGCGTTGTCTTCCACCAGCCAGACCTGGATGGTTCGGTCGCTGGTTGCTTTCATCGGGATCGGGATTTCATGGGTGCCTTGAAAAGCACGAGCGTGCCTTGGCCGGGGCGGGATTCCAGTTGGCAATTTCCATGGAGCCGTGACGCGCGCCTCATCAGGTTGCCCAAACCGTGTCCCGGTTCCACGGCAGGTTGAAGATCAAATCCCGCACCATTGTCCCGCACCGAGAAGTCGAGATGCCGCGGCCCGATCGTGATGCGCACCTCGACCGAAGTCGCCGCGGCATGCCGGCGGACGTTGTTGAGCGTCTCCTTGAACGCGAAAAACACGTGACGGCGGAACAGCAGCGAGAGCTGCCGGTCGCGAAATCCGGGCGGCTCGACGACCAGCGAGATCTCCTTGTCGCCGAGAATGGCCTGGGTCGATTGGCGCATCTTGGTCACCAGATCGCGGAGCCCGGTGTTGCCGCGCTGGATCAGCCAGACGATGTCCCTCATCGATGCCGAGGTCTCGTCGGCCGCCTCCTTGATCGCGCTGAAATCAGCCCTGGTCCGCGGATCGGAACTGTGGCGGCTGCCGATCTCGCTGAGCAGCACGATGCCCCCCAGGTTGCTGCCGATGTCATCGTGGAGGTCGCGCGCGATCTGATCCCGCAGTTCGGTCACCGCCCGCTGCCGGACGGTCCGCTGCCGCACCAGCAGCCAGGCCCAGCCGAACACCAGGACGGTGCCGAAAGTGACGCCGCCGACGATCAGGACCCGGCTTGCCTGATCCAGGATGCCGGCCTTGTGTTGCGTCAGGAACTGCGACTCCGCTTCCAAGCGCCCCCGTTTATCGATGAGATCCAGGTATTCCGGCAGCTCGACCAGGCGATGGCGGCTGGTGAATCCGTCCACCAGACACGCGGGGGACCATTCGGCCGGATCCGCATCGGCGGCCACGTCGCTCGCGGTCACCACTTTGCCGCCGGCCACGTTCTCGTCACCCGAATACGCCTGCAGCTCCGCCAGCGCGAAACCAATCCGGTCCGCCCGTCCCCACAGCTCCTGCGTGGTGAGCCGGAGGTAGCGCCCGCGGTGACCAAAGCTCGGAATGACCACCGCGCAGCGGCCCGGATAGCCGACCAGATTGGTCTTCGGCATTTGAAAACGCCAGCTGATCTCCGTGAATGCCGGATCCTTCGCCAGCTCGAGCGTCCAAGCCCGTGGAAAGGACTTCAAACCCAGAATCTCGAAGTTATCCGGCTCCACCGGCAGCAGGCGGATCTGGTCGACCGGATACTCGCGTCCGAGATCCACCTGCAACCACTTGCTTGGCTGGTCAATTTCCGCACGGGCTGTAGAACCCGCCACTTCCAACCGACAGCCGACGTTTATCGCAATGCACATTCCACGATTCAAAGCCATCGCCTTCGCGGGACTCGCCGCGACCCTGTCCTCCCATGCCGAACTGCTGGTTTACGAACCTTTCGACTACGCGACGGTCAACGACCCGTCCTTCGGCCGGGTGGCCGGCCGCAACGGCGGACTCGGCTTCGGCGGGGCATGGCAGGATAGCACCATCGGCAGCAATGGCGGCGAGGCTTTCGTGTTCGATGCGCGGGCCAATCCGCAATCGCTCTACGACGGCGTGTGGGGCGCGGGACTGCCCACGTGGAATGGCGTGGTCACCGGTTTCCCGACCCTCGGCGGCTACGCCGGACTGTCGGACTGGTCCAACCAGGGAGCGGGCGAGGACCGGCTGAATTCCCACCGGCCGCTCGCACGCGGCGCCGGCGCGATGGCGGCCGCCAACGGTGGCGTGCTGTGGCTCAGCGCGGTCTGGCACTTCCAGGACAGCGGATTCTTCGCCCCGGTGGGGATCGCGCTGACGGCCAACGGCAGTTACTTCACCGAGCGCGCGCGGAACCTGGTCAATTCCGGAATCGGCATCGGCGTTGCCGCCGGAAACGACTTCAACAGTGAAACCCTGACCAAGGACCTGAACCCGATTTTCTTCTCCGGCGGCAACCAGTCCGCGAAGACCACCGGCACCAATATCAGCACGACCCAGGATAACATCATCCTCCTCAAGTTCGAGTTCGGTGCCACCGACACCGTCAGGGCATGGTACTTCACCGAAGGCCAGACGATGACGGAAGCGCTGTTCAACACCAACGCGAAATCGGTCACTGCCACCATCGACGAAAGCACCCTGACCACCCTGGCGTTCTCGACGATCCGCGCGGGGAACGCGGTGGATGAATTCCGCATCGGGACGACTTTCAACGACGTGATCAGCGGGACCGTCGACCCGCGCCAGGCGCTCGAGATCACCGGTTTCGATTACAACAAGACCAGCGACGAGCTCACCCTGACCTGGAAATCCAATCCGGGGGAAACCTACGGCGTCTACGGATCGGAGGACTTGAAAGAATTCCGGCCCTATGTGGCACCGGCGGTGAACGCCCATCCGACCGCCAGGCAAACCACGCTGGGCCCGGTGGCGAACCCGAATCCCGGAGCAGGGCGCTTCTTCCTACAAGTCGGGCTGCCCGACCTCGCGCCTCCCGCGATCGAGCGCGTCTGGGGGATCAACTCCACGATCAGCGTCGATTTCACCGAACCGATGCTGCCGGCCCTCGCCACCAACCCCGCCCGTTACGCCGTCGTGAAAAGCGGTGGCGGCGCGGTCGCCATCTCTTCCGCCGCCTTCCACCCGGCCAACGACACCGTCGTGCTGACCACCGCCGCGCCGCTCGAGCCCGGCACGGCCTACACCGTGACGATGAGCGGCCTCACCGACCTCGCGGCGCGGCCGCTTGCCAATCCCGTCGCGGCGAATTTCCGCACCTGGGACGACGACCCGGGCGGGATCAAGGTCTTCATCCTCGCCGGCCAATCGAACATGGTGGGCTACGGCGAGAGCGAGCTGGGTACCGGCAGCGTCGCCGGCGCGACCGGCAGCCTGCGCCACAAGGTGAACACCGACCCCGCCAACTACGGCCACCTCGTCAACGGCAGCGGTGGCTGGCTGAGCCGCCCCGACGTCAAGGTCTGGTGGAACAAGGCCGATGTCGGTGCCGGACCGAACATCGTGAAGGGCGACCTGACGGTCGGCTTCGGCTCCAACACCGCGCGCATCGGTCCCGAATACGGCTTCGGCTGGGTGGTCGGCGACCGTTTCGCCGAACCAATCCTGCTGATCAAAACCAGCTGGGGCGGCAAGGACCTCTTCACCGACTTCCGCCCGCCCTCCGCCGTGGCGGCCCGCGGCGGCAAAGTGGGCCGCTACTACGTCGAGATGATGGAGCAGGTCCACGAGGTGCTGGACAACCTGGGGACCGAGTTTCCCGGGTGGGCCGGGCAGGGCTACCAAATCACCGGCTTCGGCTGGCACCAGGGCTGGAACGACCGGCTCAACGCCGTGATGAGCGGCGACTACCAGGCGAATCTGGCGGATCTCATCCGCGACGTGCGCGCCGAGTTCGGCCGCCCCGGCCTGCCGGTTTCCATCGCCACCTCCGGCATGGATTCCGGCACCACCCGCACCCCCGTGGAACTGGCCCAGCTCGCGGTGGCCAACCCGGCGCTCTATCCGGCCTTCGGCGGCAAGGTCCTCACCGTCGACACCCGCGCTCCCGTGCTGTGGCGCGACCCGGCGGCATCGCCGGCCAACGAGGGCTTCCACTGGAATCGCAACGGCGAAACCTATTTCCTCATCGGCGACTCGATGGGCAAGGGGATGGTCGACCTGCTGGATCCTTGAGGGAACTTCCCGGGCGGCAGCCATCGGACGGATCGCATGGCCGCTTCCCGCCGGACAGGATCACCAGGGCGGGGGGCAAGAAAGAAGTTATTGCCGGTTCCCACTAGCCTCTTCGTCTCGTCTGTTTGTGGTCGTCGCGGCACGGATATCGTCGGCAGTTCCACTCTTGCCATCCCTCCCAGACGAGTGGAATGACCAAATCTTGTTCGCGCTGTCGAAGCTTGTCCTGATGGGGTGCCCCCAACCGTCCAAAATTTGACCTCTCCGAATTCCGCAGCTATTCCAATCAATTCTCGATGATCTCAGAAAGTCGATCAGGTCAGCAGCGGTCAGCGGAAAGTCTGCCTCATCGATCTGCTCGATCTTCTCAATTACCTGTCTGATTGCGAAATGCGTTTGTGTCTCGAGAATCCTATCGGACGTGAAGAGATTGACAATCCATATCGAGATGCCGCCTGCGAACGCCGCCATCAGAACCTTCGGTAGAAAGGGAGCTCGAAATGGCATCCGGTAGTTCATTCAAAGTTTCTGTCGAACGTTAGATGCGCTGGCAACCGGCGGGCTGGGGTGAGGCCGACATCCACCACGGAACTTTGACAGCCCGCGGGGTTGCCAGCCATGACTTCGGCTGGTTCATTGTATTGGGCAACGGTGATGATAGAAGACCCTGCGCGGCCAACGACCTTGGCCATGAACAGTACGAGCCAGGCCGCCAAGCACAAGCCGCTCACCATGGTCCAGCGCTTCGTATGCCATGGCTGGCTCCGTTCCATCCAGATTGTTCCACCAGCCCAGACGAGCGGGATCAGGATGAGTAGGAATCCCCAGTTTCGGACAAACAGGAGCTTCAGTGGAATCTGCTGAAATCGATCGGGGTACCCCATCGCCTTGAGAATCACTCCCGTAAGAAGAGAGCCAACGACTATAATGCCCGACTGTATGAGAACCAGAATGGTCTGGATTCGGTATGCATTGTAGTCTCGCATGAGTTCTCCTTTCTTTGCAGAACGATCAAGTGGACGCGGGCGACCAGGAAGCCGCCACTCCGACGCACCGGGAAGGAGGCGAGCCATGAAGGACGCCCCGACGAAAGAACGGCAGGGTCGCATCGCTGTCTCACGCCTTGTTAGTCGGGATTGTTGTCTTTGTCGTCATTGGCAAGGATTTGCTGGAAAACTTCGTCAGACTTCGGGATTCCGGCAGCGGCGAGAATTTTCTTCGAGACGGCGTAAATCTCATCTCTGGTCTTTGCTGTTCTGCCAAAGGTGAGAACGCCGTTCTGAGACAGCATGGCTAGACGAACCGTCAAATAAGCCAACTCCTCAATCTCTTTTTTCGACTCCTCAACCTTCCGCATTTGGACCTTAAGGTTCTTCAGGTCAAACCAATCAATCACATCCGCAAAAAATATTATGAGCAATCCACAAAGCGAAACTCCGGTGACAACGCCGGCACCCACGGTTGATGATTCGGATGTGATCAGCTTGAAAGATCCAAACACGCCAATCGCGGCGAAGATAATAGCTATTCCGATCTTGGCAGCAGGCGGGATTATCTTCGTGCTGATGTCGCCTGTTTTGATTCTTTCGGCCATATTCAGTGGGAGTTTTTTTGGACTAACAGTGTTATTATGCCGCACGCTGCATTTGCACTGCTTCTGCGGCGTGCCGCATAATGCCTGCAGATGCGGCAATCGGGTCGATGATTGAGCTGCTTCCGATCATGGTGACCTTTTAGCGCGGCAGAAAATAGGGGCAAGAAGGAAGTCTGCTGGATGAAACTGGCGTTGGGAGGGCTGAAGAGGAGCAGCGATGGCGCGGTTATGGGAATGCGGGCGAGCCGCCCACACCCCTCTTTTTTCAAGATCGTATCCATCCTATCCACTGCTCGGTCCATTTTTCGCCGATGGCTTCCCATTACCCTCGGGTGGGGACACGCCGCCCGGCTCGTTCAAGATGGCGCCCCGAAGTAGTGCTCCAGCGCCTCGACGCAGCCCTCGCTGTAGCCGGACCGGCAGGTGAAGCCGCCGTGGGCGACGACGTGGGCGCGGATATCCGCCACGGCGTTGCCCGGGCAGGCGAACATCGCGGAGACCGAGGGATGGAGCATCTCGAAGTCGTTGTGGCTGTCGCCGATCGCGAAGGTGTGGGCGGGCACCAGGCCGAAGTGGCGGGCGACTTCGGTCAAACTACTACCTTTTTGGTATTTCCGGTGACCGAAGCGCAGCCAGATCGAGTTCCGTTGCCAGCCGAGCAAGGGGACGTCGGCCGAAAGCGCTTCCACCCGGCCGATGATCCACGCCATTTCAGCCTCGGTGCGGGCGATCAGGCCGGCGGGGTCGCCGGGCTGGTCGATCCAGGTCGCGCCGGTGTGCTCCTCGACCTCGTCGCGGATCGCGTCGAGCGTCGCGCGGACGTCTTTGAAAAATCGGTGCTGTTCCTTTTCGCAATCGCGGTTCCACGGCTGGTGGGCGGTCCAGCGGCCGACCGCGTCGGGCAGCCAGATCTCGCGCTCGCGGGCGACCACCCAGTCGGGGGCGAAGGGGAAGCGGCTTTCCACGAGGCCCTCGACCACGTGGGCGATCGAGCGCCCGGTATTGATCCCCCACAGCGCGCCCTTCTCGCGGCGCAGCCGTTCGAGGGTCGCGAACAGGCGCGGGCTGACCGGATCCTCGTCGGCCGGGTTGTGGAGGGTTCCGTCGAAGTCGAAGGAAAGGATGTGTCCCGGCAGGGCGAGCGGATCGAGCGGCTTCACGGGGTGGGGGATAGCGGCCGGCGGGCCGGGGTCAAGTCCGGGTGTCACTCGACCGGTTCGGCGCGCAGCGGCGGCGGCTCCACCTCGGCGGCGCGTGGCGGCTCCTCGACTTCGGCCGCGCGGGGCGGGTCTTCCACCGGCAGGGCCTTCATGGGCGGCGCTTCCTCGGGCACCGTGGTGGCGCGGGGCGGCGGCGGGTCTTCGATCACCGGCAGCGCCCGCATCGGCTTGACCAACACGGCCTTGGGGCGGGGAGCGGGAGCGGCGGGCGGCGGCGCGGCCGGAGTCGGTGTGGCAGCGGCGGGAACCGGCGCGGGCGGCGTTGCCGGGGGTGTCACCACCGCTTCCTCGGGCGGTGGCGGACCGGGGCGCATGCGGATTTCAACCCGGCGGTTCGGTGCTTGCTCGTCGGCGGTGCCGGCCAGCACCAGCGGATTGGATTTGCCGAAGCCGCGGGTCGCGATCTTGTCGGCCCCCAGGCTGAGCGTGCCGGTGAGGTATTCCTTCACCGCGGCGGCCCGCCGGCGCGAGAGGTCGAGGTTGTAAACGTCGGTGCCGTAAAGGTCGGAATACCCCTCGATCCAGCAGTGGAGGTCCGGGTTCAGGTTGATGATGAGCGCCAGCTTCATCAGGCCCAGCCGCGCGCTTTCGCGGAGTTCGGCGCTGTTGTAGTCGAACAGCAAGTCGCTCGGCAGCATGGTCTTCTTGCCCACCAGCACGTCGGCCGGCAGTCCGACCATGTCGTCCAGCGTGACCACCCCGTCGAGAGTCCCCGCCTCGACCTTGCCGCCCGCGCCTTTTTTCAGGAGATCCTCGGCGAACTTGTCGAGATTGGTGTCGTCGGCCATCGCCGCGCCGGGATCGACGATGGTCTGGGCCTCCGCCGCCAAGGGCAGCGGTTCCTCGGTGCGGCCGATTTCCGGCAAGGTGGTATCGAGATCGAAGCCGGCCGAGGGATCGGGCTGCAGGCCTGCCGGGTCGCCTTCCAGCGCCGGGTTGTTCAGGTGGATCGCGAATTCCGGATCATTGAGGTCGGGGCGGAGATCGATCTCGGTGTTTTCCGGCAGTTTTGCCAGGATATCGATCTCTTCCAACAGGCTCGCAGCTTCCGGCGGGGCGGGCTCGACCTCTTCCGGCGGGGCCTGCGTTTCGTAGTCCGGCGGCATCACCTCGACCTGCTCGACCCGGATCGCCGCGGTCTGGATCTCCCCGAGATCTTCAAAGCCCAGCGCGATCTTGATGTGCCCGAGCGCGAAAAAGGCGGCGACGTGGAGGAGGACGGCAATGAAAAACGCCACCGCGGCCCACCAGCCCAGGTTGTCCGGCCCGGGCAGGCGCAGCGGGGTCGATTCGCGCATTTCGCGCCAGGTGTAGCCGTCGTCCACGGGGGGACTATACCCGTCATCCGGGCCCTGACAATCACGGGGTTGGCGGGACGCAGGGTTCCTGCACCCGGGGAATCGCCAACCGCAGATGGACGGGATGAACGCAGATGAACCGAAAAAGCGACCAGGTTTCGGAAATCGAGTGCTGGAAATGTGAATTCGAGAGCTTTGACCCCATTGATTTCCAGATCAGGCGATAGAGTCCCGGAAAATGGAGCTTGATGTGAATCGGATAGACCTGACCCCATTGATGTGAATCGGATAGACCTGACCCCATTGATGACCCCATTGATGGATGGCCCGCTTCCGGACGTGGCCCTTGCGACAAGGCCGCGAATGTCGGGTCTGCAAGAAACAGAACAGGGGGCGTCGGGGCCGAAGAGGGAAGGCGGTTGCCGTGGCCGGCCGTCGGCGGGGCACTGGTCTTGCTGGGACTCGCGGGTTTCGCCTGCCTGCGGTCCCGTCGCGGGAACGGCAGCGCGGCGGGATGAGTGGAGTGT